>CAJXOQ010000182.1 GCA_913057975.1 uncultured Marinobacter sp. | reverse complement strand
CATTGAGATTCACGATCGCAACAAGCAGCTGGTGGAACGCGCGGTTAACCGTTTTGAGCACAGCCAGGACGCCGCCGAAAAAGGCGAGTACCGCCATTTCATGCTCAAGGAAATCCATGAGCAGCCGAGGGTCATCCGAGCCACAACGGAAGGCCGGGTTACCAACACCCGCGTGCTGGAACAGGCGCTTGGTACCCAGGCCGGCAACCTGCTGGAAGACGTTCGCCATGTTCAGATCATCGCCTGTGGCACCAGTTACCATGCCGGCATGGTGGCACGCTACTGGATAGAGGAACTGGCGGGCATACCCTGTTCTGTGGAAGTGGCCTCCGAGTTTCGCTACCGCAAACACGTAATCCAGCCGGACACTCTGTTCCTGTGCATCTCCCAGTCCGGCGAAACCGCCGACACTCTCGCCGCGCTGCGCCAGGCCAAGAAGGCCGGCTTCCGCGCCGCCATGGCGATTTGCAACGTGCCCGGCAGCTCCCTGGTGCGGGAATCCGATCTGGTGATCATGACCCAGGCCGGCCCGGAAATCGGGGTCGCCTCCACCAAAGCGTTTACCACCCAGCTTACCGCACTGTTGATCTTTACCTTGGCACTGGCTCGCCACAACGGACTGGAAGAGCAACGGGAAGCGGAGATCGTTGAGGCGATCCGTCTGCTACCGGGCCAGGTGGATCAGGTATTGGCACTGGACGGCGATATCGCCGAGATGTCGAAGTCCTTCATGGACAAGAACCACAGCCTGTTCCTGGGCCGTGGTGCCATGTTCCCGGTGGCTCTGGAAGGTGCACTGAAACTCAAGGAAATTTCCTACATCCACGCCGAAGCCTATCCGGCCGGTGAACTCAAGCACGGCCCTCTTGCTTTGGTGGACGGCGAGATGCCGGTGGTTACGGTGGCCCCCAACAACGAGTTGCTGGAAAAGCTGAAGTCCAACCTGGAAGAAGTTCGCGCCCGCGGTGGCGAGTTGTTTGTATTTGCCGACCAGGCAGCGGACGTGCGGCCCCAGGAAGGTATCCACGTGATGCCGCTGCCGTCGGTACACCCGATCACCTCACCGATCGTCTATACCGTGCCGTTGCAGCTCCTCTCGTACCATGTTGCGGTGCTCAAGGGCACCGATGTGGATCAGCCGCGGAACCTGGCGAAGAGTGTGACGGTCGAGTAGCGTTTTACAAACTCGAAGTCTGCCGTGCGGAGTATGCTAATATTCTGCAGGGCGAGTTCAACTTTTGCGTCCCTGTTACGCTAGTATTCGTCGAACAATGAGGTGTCAGCGGGAGAGATCGAGTCGCAAACCATGCGCTCGGCGCCGAAGGAGCAACTGCCCCGGAAACTCTCAGGCAAAAGGACCGCTGACATGAAGACTTTCCGAAGAGTTGCCAACGACTGCGTCCGTTGGTACACCGAAGGAGCAAGCGGCCGGTTCCGTTGGAACGGTGCGTGAATCTCTCAGGTACAGTGACGGAAGGGGTGCTTTCTACCATGCTGTGGAGAAAGGAAACCCTGGACGCCCCTGGAGAGTGCTATGAAGCGAATTGCAGTTATTGGCGGTGGTATAACGGGTATCACCACCGCTTACACCCTGGCCAAGCGCGGCCTGGATGTCACCGTTTACGAGAAACACCGCTATGCGGCGATGGAAACCTCTTTCGCCAACGGTGGCCAGCTGTCCGCCTCCAACGCTGAGGTCTGGAACAACTGGCAGACCATCATCAAGGGCATGAAGTGGATGTTCCGCAGTGACGCGCCGCTGCTGGTCAATCCAAAGCCGTCCTGGCACAAACTCAGCTGGTTTGCCGAATTCATCGCTGCCATTCCCCAGTATGAGCAGAACACCACGGAAACCGCCCGCCTTGCGATTGCCGCTCGCGACCATCTGTTCGCCTGGGCGAAAGAGGAAGGCATTGATTTCGACCTGAAAAAGCAGGGCATCCTGCACATCTATCGCGACAAGGCCGGCTTTGACCATGCTGCGCGTGTCTCGAAGCTACTGGCGGCCGGCGGCCTCGAGCGCCGGGCCGTTACCCCAGATGAAATGCTCGCTATCGAACCTACGCTGGCAGGGAGTTACTACGGTGGTTTCTTCACCGAGAGTGATTCCACTGGTGACATCCACAAGTTCACCAACGGCCTGGCGGATGCGATCCTGCGCCTGGGGGTAAAAACCTACTATGGACACTCGGTGACCGAGCTGAGTGCAGACGGGTCCCATGCCTGGGTAACCTCCCATGATGGCGAGCAGCAGACTCGTGACACCTTTGACGGGGTAGTGATCTGTGCCGGTGTCGGCAGCCGGGCTCTGGCTGCCAAGCTGGGTGATCGCGTCAACATTTACCCGGTGAAGGGGTATTCCATTACCGTTGAACTGGACGACCAGGCTTCTCAAGAAGCGGCACCGACCGTCAGTCTGCTGGACGACGCTACCAAGATTGTCACCAGCCGGCTGGGAGATGATCGTTTCCGGGTTGCGGGTACGGCGGAATTCAGCGGCTATAACCGTGATATCCGGGATGACCGAATCCGGCCGCTCACCCGATGGGTCGAGCAGTGTTTCCCGGGGGTTTGCACCCGTCGCGTCGTACCCTGGGCGGGATTGCGCCCCATGCTGCCCAATATGATGCCGCGAGTTGGTCCGGGCCGGTTGCCCACGGTGTTCTATAACACGGGGCATGGTCACTTGGGCTGGACCCTGTCTGCGATCACCGCTGAAATGCTGGCGGATGCCATTGAGCCCGCGTCGTCAGGCACGACAGTGAGCGCTGCTGGCTAGTGTTGGGCGATCGTGCCGAATTAACGTCATTCGGCCGGCAGGATTTCCTGGCTTTTGGCCGCGAATACGGAATCAGCTATCGCTTTCCTGAGGTCGACGGCCATGACGCCCCCGATGACGATTCAACCATCGCGCGGGGGCGGATTGATGAAACCCCTCTACCTTCGGGGTTTCGCTTTACCCATTCCGATCTGACGATTTCCCACAGCTACGAATCAGTGTCGCTGGGTCACGCGCCCCTGTTGATGGTGATCGTGCTCGAAGGGCGCATTCGCCTATCGATTGGTGCGGTCCAGCGGGAGCTGGGGAGTGGCATGGCCGCCAGCCTGCAATTACGACCGGAGTATGCGCTGGAAGCCTATCAGCCCGCTGGCCAACGTCTGGAAACCATTGTGTTGGCCTTTGATCCCGGTGGCCCGTTGCCGGCGCAGACCGAACAGGGTTCCCTGCGAGCCCTGCTCAGGGGGGTGCAGGATCCGGTGGTGCTGTGGGACGTTCCACCGGTTCTCATGACGGCTCTTGAGCAATCCCTTGGCGCCAGGCTGCCTGAGCTTCAGAAAACACTGGTGCTGGAAGGTCTGGCTCTGCAGTTGGTGGGTTATGGTCTACCGGAGCAGGTGCCGGCAATTGAGCGGAAAAGTCGTGCTTCTTCCCAGGAGCACCAACGCCTGGAAGCTATTCGTCAGCTGCTGGCATTTGCTCCGACGGAAGAATATGCCCTGACGGATCTCGCCAGCCGTGCCGCAATGAGCCCCAGCAGTTTGCGTAGTAAATTCCGTGCGACCTACGGGTTGTCGGTGTTCGGGTATTTGCGTAAGTGCCGGCTGAATCTGGCCTGGCACTACCTGGAGCAGGGATACTCCGTTCAGCAGGCTGCCCACCGGTCCGGCTATCGACATGCCACTAACTTTGCGACCGCGTTCCGGCGCCAGTTCGGTGTTTCTCCCAAAACCGTCGTTTGAATCACGGTATTTATCGTTCCGCATACAAAATCCGTCACTTGGCATATCTAATGCTGGATCTAAAAGCGAATAATTCGCATTAAATTATCGTTAGACCCAAGTGAGGCTTTCATGTTCCGACATTCCCGTTTGTCGTTTGCGGTTGCCGTGGCTCTTGTCGGTGTCACCGGCGCGCCATTAGCCGTTGCCCAGGAACAGGGCGAACCGAAAATGCTGGATGCGTTAAACGTAACAGCGACCCGCAGCGCGACGAAAACCGATACCCCGGTGATTGAAACCCCGCAATCAGTATCCGTTGTCAGCCGTGAAGACTGGGAGGAAAAAGGCGCCCGCACGGTGCAGCGCGCCGCCAGCTATACCCCGGGTGTGGGTACGAACCAGGTGGGATCTTCCAACCGCTACGATTATCTGATTCTCCGCGGTTTTTCCGATGGCAGTATCAACAACACCTATCTGGATGGCCTGCGGGTGATGAACGACGGTGGCTCCTACAGCTCCTTCGCCATTGATCCCTGGTTCCTTGAGCGCATTGAGATTGTCAAAGGCCCGACCTCCGTTCTCTACGGCGAGGGCTCCCCTGGTGGGATTGTTGCCCTGACCAGCAAGCGTCCGGAGTTCCAGGACGGGGGTGAAATCCGTGTCTCGCTCGGCAACAACGCCCAGCGCAGCGTTGCCTTTGATGTCACCGGCCCGGTGGATGATGAACAACGGGTGGCCTATCGTGTGACCGGCATTGCCTCCGCCGCTGACGCGCAACAGGACCACGTGGAACTGGACCGTCGTGCCATTGCCCCGTCGCTGACCTGGGACATGACCGACGAGACCAGCGTGACGCTGCTGGCCTACCTACAGCGTGATCCGGAGGGTGGCTACCACAGCGGTTTGCCGTACGAGGGCACGGTAGAGTCCCGCAACGGCCAGAAAATCGACAACACCTTTTTTGAGGGCGAACCGGACTACGACCTGTTCCGGCGCGACATGACCATGGTTGGGTACGATCTGGAGCATCGAATCAACCGCAATTGGTCCGCCTTGCAGAAAGCCCGCTATCTGGATTCGGACGTTGAGTTGAAACAGGTCTATGCCTACGGCTGGGCCTCGGCCACCGAGCTTAACCGCTACTACTCCGGTGGTGATGAGGATCTGCAGGCGCTCACGGTTGATAACCAGATTCAGGGGGAATTAACGACTGGCGCCGTAGATCACACCGTATTGGTGGGGGTGGACTACCAACAGCGTGAGAACGACGTGGTCTGGCCGTCGGGCGCCTTTCCGGCGATCGATGCCTTCAATCCCGAGTACGGGGCCGATCCCTCTGCCCTATATCCCCCGCAACGCAATCTCCGTAAGCAGAAACAGACCGGGGTCTATCTGCAGGACCAACTGGCCACCGGTGGCTGGCGGTTGACGTTGGGTGGCCGTCACGACTGGGTTGAGATCGAGAATACCAATCGTGACAGCGGTGTAGTGACAGAACTGGACGAAACCCAGTTCAGTGGCCGCGCCGGGCTGCTCTATCTATTCGACAACGGCATCGCACCTTACGTGTCCTACTCCACGTCGTTTTCGCCCAGCGCCTATACCGACCAGAACGGCGACCTGCTGGCCCCCAGTGAAGGTAAGCAGATAGAAACCGGGCTGAGGTACCAACCGGTCGGAACTACGGACCTGTATACGCTCTCTCTGTTCCGCATCAACCAGGAGAATCTGGCCACCAAGCTGCCACAGGAGTCCTTCTACCGCAGCATTGGTGAGATTGAGTCCCAGGGTGTGGAGCTGGAAGCCAAGGCGCAGCTGACGGAGAACCTGAATGTCCAGGCCGGATATGCGTTCACGGACGTCACCTTTGAGAAGTCCGAGGCCTATCGCGAGGGCAATACCGCCAGCCAGGTGCCGGAACACCAGCTGACCCTGTGGGCCGGTTACCGGTTCACGCAGGGAGTCCTTAACGGGGCAAACGCGGGATTGGGTGTCCGTCACAACGCGGACATCTACGCCGATGATGCCAACACCAAAAAGGTGCCGGACTACACCCTGGTGGATCTGGCCTTGGGTTACGATTTCAGCAAGCTTGGCCTGGAAGGCGTTTCTACCCGGCTTAACGTGAACAATCTGCTGGACAAGGAATACGTGGCGTCCTGCTATAACAGTCTGGACTTCTGTTACTTCGGGGCAGAACGTAACGTTACGGCGTCGGTTTCCTACCGGTTCTGATCGGCGAGTTTGGCCGACTCGGTAGAGTCGGGCAGATCCTCGGGGGATAACGATATGGTGGTCATGCCCTGCTGCAGTTTTTTCAGCAGATGCAGCAGGCTGACCCCGTCGTCAAAACTGGTTCCATCCAGGGCTTGCTGGTAAAACTCCTGAATCGTGTCCTGCAGGTTGTTCCAGAATACCCGCCCTGTATCCGTCAGTATGACCAGTCGGGCACGACGATCCTGGGGATCAGGAACACGCACCACATGCCCATCGCGCTCCATGCGTTTGAGTACGCCATCCAGGTTCTGGCGACTGACATAGAGGTACTCCTTGAGCTGATTGAACGATGTACCGTCTTCAAACCCGTCCCGTGACAGGGCCCCAAGCACCGCCCACTGAACGGCGCTGATGCCCATTTCATTCTGAACCTGTCGCTGGAGGATGTTTCCCGTCTGAAACAGACGGAAAAACAGCCGATTCGGAATGCCTTCGGATTCGTTAACGATCATCAGTGCTCCTGTATCAGCACCCCGAACCGTAGAGGAAAGGGGGCGCATCACTCCGGTAGGTACTCGCGTGTGATGATATTCTTCATGATCTGTGCAGTGCCGTCACCTATTTGCAGGCCCAGAACGTCGCGCAACCGCTGGGCGAAGGGTAAGTCCTCGCCGTAGCCGGTGTGACCGTGAGCGAGCAGACACTGTTTCACCACATCAAACGCCAGTTTTGGCCCCCACCATTTATTCATCGCCGCTTCGGCATTGTGGGGCAGGTCGTTATCCTTTAGCCAGAGGGCATGGTAGCACTGAAGGCGGGCGGCATGAACGTAAGTCTGGTATTCCGACAATGGGTGAGTCAGGCCCTGAAAGGCCGACAGGTTCTGGCCAAAAGCGGTACGTTCTGTCAGCCACTGCCAGGTTTCATTCAGTGACTGCTGGGCGACCGCCAGACATTGCAGGCCGATCAGTGCGCGGCTGTAATCAAACCCCTGCATGACCTGTTTAAAGCCCTTGCCCTCATCACCCATCATGTTGTGGGCAGGAACTTCCACGTTGTCGAAGAAGATGGAACCGCGGCCGATGGCGCGCTGGCCGTTGTCTTCAAAGCGCGTCGTGGAAATGCCCGGACTGTCCATCGGCACCAGAAACGCGCTGATGCCGGAGGCCCGTTGTTCAACGCTACCGGTGCGGGCAAACACCACCGCGACGTCGGATTGGTCTGCCATGGAAATCGACGTCTTCTCGCCATTGAGTACGTAGACATCGCCCTTCTTCTCGGCCTTCAGTCGCAGATTGGCGGCATCGGAACCGCCATGGGGTTCGGTCAAGGCGATACAGGCCACTTTCTGGCCGGAGGTCATGCCGGCAAGCCACTCTGTTGCCAGGTCCGGCGCGGCGTGGCTGGCGATGATCTGGCCATTCAGTGAGGTGAGCAACGGGATATAGCCCACGTTGAAATCGCCTTTGGCAATTTCCTCGATGATCAGGCCACTGGTCACGCAGTCCAGGCCGCTGCCACCGAACGCTTCCGGTAACTCGCCGCCGAGCAGGCCCATGTCTGTCTCTTATACACATCTGACGCTGCCGACG
>CAJXOQ010000181.1 GCA_913057975.1 uncultured Marinobacter sp. | reverse complement strand
GAGATAGGAGTCCGTCTCGTGGGCTCGGAGATGTGTATAAGAGACAGACTGAGCAGACCATGTTCCGAGATGTCCACGCGGATACGGCTGCGGCAGGCGTAGGGGACCGTTAACGCTGAAAAAGAGCGTTCAGTGGGGATACCCATTACCTCCGCCAGGAGCATGCGAATCACGCCGCCATGGCACACCACGAGTACCCGCTTTCCTGCCGCTTGGGTTTGCCAATCCTGCCAGGCACTGCTGACCCTTTGCCGGAATTCGGTGATAGCCTCACCACCGGGCGGAGGATAACGAACCGGGTCGCTCCAGAAGCGGGTCAGCGCCTCGGGCGTATCTGCCATGATGTTCTCGGAGGTTCTGCCCTCCCAGTCACCGAAAGCAATCTCCCTCAGCCGTGGCTCCTGGTGCAACGGAATCTGACGTTGCTCCGCCAATTGTTCTGCGAAGAGGCGGCAGCGCAGCAGTGGGGAGGTGATGATCGCATCCCACTGGTCATCGTCCCTGATAGCCGCGTTCATTTGCTGCCAGCCGGTGTCGCTCAGTGGATCATCCTTGCTACCCCGGAACATGGGCCCGCCGGCAGGTTCACCATGACGGATCAGGTCGAAAAACGCAGTGGTGTTTTGGTTATTGGTCATCCCCGCTTCAGCCCTCGTCCTTGTCGGTCACGCCGGCGTCAGCGAAGCTGGCCATCTGGTTGTGCAGGGCACAGGCGCTGCGCAGCAACGGAACCGCCACCGCAGCGCCTGTGCCTTCACCCAGGCGCATGCCCAGATCAAGCAATGGCTTGGCATCCAGTGCGTCTAGCACCGCCTGGTGCCCCGGCTCCGCCGAACGATGGGCGAAAACAAGCCAGTGCCGGAGTTGTGGTTGTTGACGAACGGCCACCAGGGCGGCAACTGACACAATGAACCCATCCACCAGTACGGGAATGCAGCGCGCCGCGCTGCCCAGAATGGCGCCTGCCAGCGCAGCAATCTCGAACCCGCCGAGGGAGGTCAGCACCGCCAGGGGGTCGCGGTTGTTGCCGTGCCTGGCCAACGCCCGGGCGATGACCTCACACTTTCGAGACACGCCGGCTGCGTCCAGTCCCGTGCCCGGCCCGGCGAGGCTTTCCGGGCTTTGTTCCAGCAACGCGCAGGCCACGGCGGTGGCACTGGTGGTATTGCCGATACCCATATCGCCACCCATAAACAGTCGGCATCCGTCATCCGCGGCGCGGGCTGCGGCCCTGTCGCCACTGGCCAGCGCTTGTTCAAGCTGGCCCGGCGTCATCGCGTCGGTTGTGGTCAGATTGGCGGTGCCCGCTGCGATCTGCTCATCACGTACATCGGTCAACGGCGGAACGTCGCCGACGGTTCCGAGATTCACCACTTCCAGCGAGGCTCCCAGTTCCCGAGCCAACACGCTGATAGCCGCACCCCCGCCGGCAAAGTTCGCAATCATCTGGGCGGTGACTTCCTGCGGATACGCGGATACGCCCTCCGCACAGACGCCGTGATCCGCCGCGAAAACAGCGATGCGGACAGGGTCGACCTGTGGTCGTTGCGTGCGCTGAAGGCCCGCCAATGTCATCGCTACGTCTTCCAACTGCCCCAGAGACCCCCGGGGCTTGGTGAGCACGTGTTGGCGTTGCCGTGCCCGCTCAGAAAAGTGGGTGTCGGAGGGTGGCAACGGCTGTGTCCAGCAGGAAGGCAGCGGCATGGTTGGGTCCTGAGGTCGCAAAGTGTCGGGAGCCGAAGATGGTCTGCCCGGCCTGAAAAAGTGTCAAGGATAGCAGCCACTCGGTTAGACTTCCTTTCGATCACGACAACCCACCGCCCGCTCGAAGAGACATTGCTGATTTGAACGCCTTCATCCTCGCCGTGACAGCTTGTTTTATCGCCGTCGTATTGGACCGCTGGCTGGGTGAGCCGCGTCGGTGGCACCCGCTCGTTGGTTTTGGGCATGTCGCCGCCTTCCTTGAGCAGAGATTGAATCGGCTACCTGAGCGAATGGCGGGATCGATGGTTCTCGGGTTCCTGGCCCTGTTAATCGCTGTGATACCCGTACTGGCGGCAGCCGAGTGGTTGCGCTGGTGGTTGGGGAACTGGGAATACTTGCTGGTTCAGGCTGTGGTGCTGTATTTCGCCCTGTCCATTCGTGGCCTGACGGAGCACGGCCGGGCAGTGTCTGACGCGTTGCATGGGGGCGACCTTGAGAATGCCCGGGCACAGGTCGGTCGTATCGTCAGTCGTGATGCAGCGGCGCTTGATGACAGTGGCGTAGCAACAGCCGCGACCGAGTCCGTGCTGGAGAATGGGGCGGATGCGGTTTTTGCCAGCCTGTTCTGGTTTCTCGTAGCCGGCGTTCCGGGCGTATTGCTTCACCGGCTGGTGAACACCCTGGACGCCATGTGGGGGTATCGAACTGATCGCTACCGGTATTTTGGTCGCGCTGCGGCGAGACTGGACGACGTATTGAACTGGGTGCCCGCTCGCCTCACGGCGCTGACCTACAGCCTGCTTGGCGATGTCCATGGCGGCTTTCGTTGCTGGCGGGCACAGGCACCGGCCTGGGACAGCCCGAACGCCGGCCCGGTCATGGCTGCAGGGGCCGGGGCTTTGAGGGTTGTACTCGGTGGCCCTGCGCCCTACGCCTCAGGCATCAAGCAACGGCCCATGCTCGGTGAAGGTGAACCGGCATCGGCCGAGACCATTGATGCGGCCATCCAACTTGTACATCGCGGCGTGTGGTTGTGGCTCGGACTGTTGGCAGCGGTCGCCGTTCTCGGATGGATAACCAGCGCCGCGCCTTGAAGGTGTCAGCCTGCCGCTTCCGATTCCCGTGTTTCGCTGGCCGGTATGGTCAACATCAGCAGGAAGCCAATCACCAGGAACACCAGAATGGTGCTCATGCCCCAGCGCTGGCTATCAGTGACGGCCGTGACCCAGCCCACCAACAGCGGGCCGGCAAACGCGGTGGCTTTGCCGGAGAACGCGAACAGGCCGAACATCTGCGTTTGCAGGTGTGGCGGCGCTATGCGGGCCAGGTGAGAGCGGCTGGCGGACTGCAATGGCCCCACGAAGATGCCGAGGATCATGCCCCATACCCAGAAGGCGGTGGCGCCGTCCACCACCAAAATGGCCAGGGCACTGCAGCCCAGCCCCACCAGAGACAGCAGGATGGTGTTGCGACCGCCCAGGGCATCATCCACCCAGGCGAAGCCCAGAGCGCCCAGGCCGGCTGTGACGTTCAGGGCGATGGCGAATTGCAGCACCTCCGTGGACCCCATATTGAACGTACCCGCCGCGTACACCCCGCCGAAGGTGAAGATAGTGGCCAGGCCATCGGTGTAGAGCATGCGGGCGATCAGGAAGCGCACAATGTCCTTGTACTGGCGAACATTGGCGATGGATTCCTTCAGTTGCCGGAACCCGGCGCGGGTGGCGGCGGCAAGTCCCAGGCCGGTGGATGGGCGGTCGGGAACAAAGATAAAGGCTGGCAGAGCAAACACCAGATACCACACCGCTACCAGCACAAAAGTGGCACGCACGTGCTCGGCGTTGTCCCGATTGAGATCGAACAAGGTGGCATCGGCTTCGATAAATCCATACAGCGCCACGATAAGGCTCAGCACGCCGCCCGTGTAACCCAGCCCCCAGGCCCAGCCTGACCAGCGCCCGGTTCGCGCCGGACTTGCCAGATCCGGCAGCATGGAGTTGTAGAAAATGAACGCAAACTCGGCGCCGAGTGTGCCCAGGCCGACCCACAGTGCTGCGTTCCAGAACTGATGCTGCTCCGGCGTGACCGTCCACAACATGGCGCAGGAGACCACGCAAAGCAGGGTGAAGCTGATAAACCAGGGTTTACGACGGCCGGACTGGTCTGCAATGGCCCCCAATATCGGTGCCAGAATCGCGATGAACACGCCGGCAATGCCAACGATGTTGCCCCAGGCTGCCGTGCCCTTTACCTCGTCCTGCACCACCGACACGCTGAAGTACTGGGCGAAGACAAAGGTCAGAATGATGGTGAAAAAGGCGCTGTTGGCCCAGTCGTAGAGCGCCCAGGACCAGAGCGCGCGTTTGTCTTCCGGCTTTCCCTGTGGGGGGGCGACAGGCGATTGCGATGACATGTGGGGCTGGGCTCCTGATCCTTGCAAGGTAAATCCGTGCAGTGATTGTCGCCATTATCGCCACAAATGCACAGCCCCGTGGGGTTAAACCCTCTTCAGGTTCCGTGTTTCGTGGTCCAGCAACCACGCTTTGCGTTCCAGGCCGCCGGCGTAGCCCGTCAACGTACCATTGGCTCCGATCACCCGGTGACAGGGAATCAGAATGGCAATGGGGTTGAGGGCATTGGCACGAGCCACGGCACGCACCGCCTTCGGGTTGCCCAGGGTGTTTGCCAGCGCGCTGTAGGAGCGGTGCTCACCCGCTGGAATCCCGGTCAGCCCCTGCCAGACCTGCTGTTGAAACTCGGTGCCGGTCAAGCGGATGTCCTTCCACGGCAGGGGGTTGATCACCCCCGAGAAGTAGGCGTCCAGCCATTCAATAATGGTCCCGGGGGCGGCATTCGGTTGCTCGCGCCACTCAGGCTGACGGAACCGGCGGTTTTGCAGCATATGCATGCGCTCTTCGTTGTCGTCGAAGTCCAGGTGCACCAGTTGGTCATCCACCGTGGCCAGGCTCAGGGGGCCAACGGGACTGGGAAAGCGGCTGACATGAATTTGAGTTGTCATGATGTTGTCTCCTGCCGGGGTGGATGGGTGTTCAGTGATGTCCACAGGTACTGCGCTGCGTAAGCCCGCCATGGCCGCCAGCATTCGGCGTGGCGCGTCAGGGCTTTGGCGTCCCGCGGGCCGCCCAGATGGGCCGAGGCCTTGAGTATGCCCAGATCGCTGGCGGGAAACGCGTCTGGATCCCCCAGGCCTCGCAGGGCCAGGTAGTGGAGTGTCCAGGGGCCGATGCCTCGCATGGGTGCCAACTGCGCCAGCAAGGTGTTGCCATCCAGCTTGGCAAAACCGGGTTCGGCAAACCGGGCGGTGATTCGTTCCAGGGTGTCTGCACGGCTGCCGGGCATGCCCAGTTTGTTCAACGGCTGGCCGACGAGTGCTGCCGGTTCCGGGAATCTATGGGTAATACCCGTGCCCCCGGCAAGATCGTCGGGAAGGGCCTGGCCATAACGAGCCACCAGCCGTCCAGCCAGGGTTCGCGCCGCGGAGAGGGATATCTGCTGCCCCAGAATGGCGCGGACAGTGAGCTCAAACCGGTCCCAGCTGCCCGGAACGCGCAGGCCGGGATGCCGTGCGATCAGTGGTTCCAATAGCGGATCCCGCGCCAGGTGTTCGCCAATGCCGGGCAGGTCCGCATCCAGATCGAGCAAACGGCGTATCCGCGCACTCACCTCCAGAATAGACTGCCGCGCCGGCCCACGAAGGCTAACCTGCACCCCCGGGGGATTGTCGCTTGGGCGGCAAATGACCAGCCCCGGTTGCCCAGCAATACAGAGCGATCGCGCGTAGTGGTGCTCGCCAACCGCTTCCAGGCCCGGAATGGCCCGCGCCCGAAAGAAAGTCAGTAACTGCTCACTGTCGAACGGCGGCCGGGCCCGCAGGAACAGAACCAAGTCGTCGTGTGCCGGCAGAAAAAGATCGTCTGCACCGTTCTGTGTGGCTTTGGGTGATGGCTTGAGGCCTCTGCGGAATGCCGTCGGTGCGTTGCCGTAGGCTTCTTTCAGGGTGTGATTGAAGCGGCGCAGGCTGCTGAAACCGGCAATCTCCGCGATCTCCGTCATGCTGAGGTTGCTGTCGACAATCAACTGCCGGGCCCGCAGTAAACGTCGGGCCTGGGCGTGTTGTTGTGGGGTGGCTCCTGTGTGGCGTTTGTAGAGCTGGCGCAGGTAGCGGTCGGTAATGCCCAGCCGCTCGGCCAGGTCCGCCACGGAGCCGTAATCCAGGGCACCTTCGTCCACCAGCCTCACTGCCCGGGCCACGGTAGTGTGAACCCCGGCCGCAGCCGGGCTACCAGGTGCCGCTTCTGGCCGGCACCGCAGACAGGGTCGAAAGCCGTTGGCCATGGCCGTTTCTGCAGACGGGTAAAAACGCACGTTCCCCCGCTTGGGCGTCACCGCCGGGCAAATGGGACGGCAGAAAATCCCGGTGGTCAACACGGCGGTGTAGAAGTGACCGTCGAATCGGGCGTCCCGGGTTTTCAGTGCCTGGTAGCAAAGGTCATCCGTTAATGTGTCCATGATAGAAAGTGTACCAGCGAAACCCGGAAAAACTCGCCGAATTCGGAACTGATCGTTGAGCCTTTATATCGCAAGCCCAAGCAGCAGGACCAGCTCCGCAAACACCACACTGGCACCGAGGGTGTCGCCGGTATAACCACCCAGCTGCCGGCGCAGATACCCGCCCCAGACAATGGCCGTACCCAGCGTGGCGATAACGAGCCACAGCAGGGCTTCGGTCTCAAACGGGATGAGGGCCAGAGAGACAATCGCGGTGAACACGGTGGCAATCGCCAGTCGTGAACGCGAGAAATCTTCCGCTACCGGCTTGCTCTTGCTCTTGTCCGGGTCGGTCACATACGGCAGGAAGCCCATAATCATCAGTGGCGCGAGACGCGACACCATCGGGGCCAGGATCAGCGCCAGCCACACCGGTTGAGCTTCAGCCAGCAGCGCAAGTTTCAGCACCAATGCGACCACCAGCGCCACCGTACCGTAGGTACCGATGCGGCTGTCCTTCATGATCCGCAACCTGGCCTCCAGGGAATACCCGCCGCCCAACGCATCGACACTGTCGGCCAATCCATCCTCGTGGAACGCGCCGGTAATCAACAGGTGAAAACCCAGAATAAGAATTAGACTGACCAGCGGGCTCCAAAGCTGCACCACAGCCATGTACAGCCCCGCATAAATGACGCCGAGCACCAGCCCAACCAGAGGGAAATAGACACTGCACTGATTCATCAGGCGGGGGGAATAGTCGATACGCACCAGCATGGGGATGCGTGTCAGGAAACCGATGGCCAGCCAGAAGGCTTGCCATTCCCTGGAAACGAGAGGTTTCAGTTGGCTCAATGCGTTGCCCTGCTTTTGGAGGTGGTATAAGTCTGCGGCCAGTTTAGCATTATCGTCGGGCGAGCTTGCTGTACACCGATGTTTTAGCGTTTCCGCGAGCCCCTGAATGTCGAAAAGGCCAAACCTACAACCGATATTGCACGCTGGAGTTATACGAACCGGTTCGCAAAACTCCAGGTTAGGAGCGGGAACCCCTTGTAAGTATCTGATACTGTTGGAACCAGACTATAGTGTTGTGGAGTTATACGCCTATGTTTGGGGGGACTTAGAGGCGAACAAGGACGTATAACTCCGGCGGTAGCCGTGGAAGGTTCTGGTTAGTTTTTGATTTTAAAGTGATTTATTAAATCGGACAGCGCGGCAGAAATTGGAATTATACGAATGGGTGATATACGAACGGGTTCGTATAATACGCTGTTAAGGGACCATTGAGATAATGGAATACTTGGTAAAAATCATCGAAGCTTTAGTGTGGCCTTTGACCACGCCTGTCTCTTATACACATCTCCGAGCCCACGAGACGGACTCCTATCTCG
>CAJXOQ010000180.1 GCA_913057975.1 uncultured Marinobacter sp. | reverse complement strand
CCATGGCCCTGACTGAGCCCCACGCCGGCTCGTCATTGTCTGATATCCGCACCTCCGCCACGCCGACTGACGACGGTCATTACCTGATCAAAGGTGCCAAGATCTACATCTCCGGCGGCGAACAGTCCCTCACCGAGAACATCGTTCACATGGTGCTGGCGAAGGTCAAAGGTGCCCCGGCAGGCGTAAAAGGCATCTCCCTGTTTATCGTGCCGAAATTCATTGTGGATGAAGAAGGCAACGCGACTGAACGTAACGGCGTGAACCTGGCCGGCCTGATTCACAAGCTGGGCTACCGCGGGACCACTTCAACGGCGCTCAGTTTCGGTGACGACGCACCCTGCCATGGCTACCTGGTGGGTGAGCCCCATCAGGGCCTGAAGTACATGTTCCAGATGATGAACGAAGCCCGTGTGGGCGTCGGCTTCGGCGCCGCCGTGATTGGTTATCGTGGCTACATGCACAGTCTGGAGTACGCCAAGGACCGCCTGCAGGGCCGCAAGCCGTCAGAAAAGAACCCGGAGGCACCCCAGGTTCCCATCATTGAGCATGCGGATGTGCGACGCATGTTGCTGGCCCAGAAAGCCTACAGTGAAGGTGGCCTGGCGCTGTGCCTATACGGCGCACGCCTGATGGACGACCAGCACACCCATCCGGACGAGCAGAAGCGGATGGAAACCGGCAAGTTGCTGGATCTGCTAACGCCAGTTATCAAGGCCTGGCCCTCCGAGTTCGGGCCGAAAGCCAACGACCTGGCCATCCAGGTCTATGGCGGTGCCGGTTACACCCGGGAGTACCCGGTGGAGCAGTGCTGGCGGGACAACCGCCTGAACCCGATTCACGAAGGTACCAATGGCATCCAGGCACTGGACCTGCTGGGCCGCAAGATCTGGCAGGATCAGAGCCACGGCCTGCAGTTGCTGATGCAGGAAATGCAGGTGGACCTGGAAGCCGCCACCACCGATCGATGTCAGCAATGGGCGCTGTCACTCAGTGAAACCCTGCAGCAAGCGGTGAAAGTGACCCAGAGCCTGGGTAAATCCCTGATGTCGGAGGATCCCGACCGGGTGTTGGCCAACGCCTCCTGCTACCTGCACCTGTTCGGTCATATCATCGTATCCTGGATGTGGTTGCGTCAGGCCAATGCCGCCGCCAAGGCCCTCGGTTCCGCCAACAGCGACGAAGAAAGAAGCTTCTACCAGGGCAAGCTGCAGGCCGCCCAGTACTTCTTCCATTGGGAGTTGCCCACTGTGGCACAGGATCTGGTGCTGCTCCGCAACCAGGACGACACCTGCATGAACATGAAGCCGGAGTGGTTCTGAAACTGGCGGACTGACACAATCTAAACCAGACTGTAGGCAGGCTCTGGAACGCAGTTTTCGGCGTTTCGGGGCGCTTTCCTATCCTGCTGCACCCACAGGGAAGAAACTGCCATGACGTCGGGACACGCCTCCAACGCCTATCGCCCGGTACGCTGTGAAATTCACAGTTTGCTCCGGGAGTATCTGACCTCTTCAAAACTGGCCGAGATTGTCTATCGCGACGATGCCGGTCAGATCCGTACGACCCACGATGTTATCCGCGATCTCTTCAGTCGTGCTGGCCAGGAGTTTGTTTTCCTGGGGCGAGGGCACATGGTTCGCCTTGATCACGTACTGACACTGGACGGTAAGGTCGTAGCCGGAGCAAATTGATGGCTACAGGTTATTGCTTTTCCTAACTTATTGTCGCTGCTAACAAAAACGTAATTCCCAAGTAATTGTGCCCGCTCAGTCACGGCCGTAGACTTGTCGCTGTTGTATTCACACGCCAAAGAAAGGACACAGTTATGAACAAGCTGACACTGAGCGCACTGGCACTGCTGATGACGCTGGGCCTTGCGGCCTGCAGCCAGGATGACAACGAAGGCGCCGATCTCGAGGAAGCTGGCGACAACGTTGAGGAAATGGCGGATGACGCCGGCGATGCGGTCGAAGAGACCTACGAAGATGCCACCGGCCAGAATGACAGCGCTTGGGACGAGACCAAGGACGCTGCTGGAGATGCTGCCGAAGAAACTGGCGAAGCGATGGAAGAAACCGGTGAAGAGATGGGCGAAGCCGCCGAGGAAGCTGGCGACTCCATGCAATAAGATTGCGTCTGTGGCCTGCCCTTGAGGGGCAGGCTTTTTTATGGGCTGTAAGAAAATGTTAAAGAAACGGTCTTTTTACTGTCTGAAATCTGTCACTTAACCCACCGACACTGTTCTCTCGAAAACCAATAACCCACCCGAGAGAGAGCAGGACCATGGCAAAGCATGACCTGGATCCCAACTACCTGGATCCCAATTACGAGCCCGTCGTTAACCATTCAAGCAACACGCCCTTTCATCAGGTCCTTGCGGCCCGTATGCAGCGCCGTACCGTTATGAAAGGTTCCGTTGGCGCCGCGTTGGCCAGCGTTATGGGGTTGGGCCTGGCCGGCTGTGGCAGCGATGACGACGATGACAACGGTACCTCCACAGGGGGAAGTTCCGCCAACACGGACCTTGGTTTCAATGCGGTTGCCGTATCCACCGCCAACGAAGTGGTTGTTCCTGAGGGCTATTCCTCCATCACTTTCCTGCCCTGGGGGACCCCGATCACCGGTTCCTATCCTGAGTATAAAGCCGATGGCACCAATACCGGTGCCGATCAGGAACAGCAGGTTGGGATGCACCACGACGGTCTTCATTTCTTCCCGATTGACCAGAAGGCCGGTGGCAACAGCTCAACGGAAGGCCTGCTGGTGATGAACCATGAGTACATCAATCAGTCTGCGCTCCATGCCAACGGGCCGACCAACGCCGGTGATAATGGTGGCGTGCGACCCGCCGATGAGGTTCGCAAGGAAATTGCCGCTCACGGTGTGTCGGTCGTTCACATCAAGCGTGACACCAACGGTACCTGGGACGTCGTCTTCGGCAGCCCATTCAATCGTCGCATTACCGGCAACACCGAGATGGACATTCGTGGCCCGGTACGTGGTTACAGCAAGCTGGTCACAACCTACAGTCCCGACGCGACCGAAACTCGCGGTACCCTGAACAATTGCGCGATGGGCCCAACGCCCTGGGGCACCTACCTGGCCGCGGAAGAGAACTGGCACGGCTACTTTGCCAATAGCGATGCGACCCAGCCTCGCGAGCAGACCAGACATGGTGTTGGCAGCTCCAGCCGATACGACTGGGAGTTGGCAGACAGTGCGGCCGACCAGTATGTACGGTTCAATGTGAGCACGACCGGCGCGGCTGCGACCGACGACTATCGCAACGAAGCCAACACCTACGGCTTCATGGTTGAAATTGATCCGTTTACGCCCGAAAGCAAACCCCAGAAACGCACAGCGTTGGGACGCTTTGGTCACGAGGGCGTCATCTTTGCGCCGGCGAAGGAAGGTGAGCCGGTGGTGTGTTACTCCGGTGACGATTCCCGTTTCGAGTACATCTACAAGTTTGTATCGTCCCAGCCATACTACGCCGCGACGGCCGGTGGCTACCTGCTGGATGAGGGTACCTTGTACGTTGCCCGCTTCAACGGGGATGGCTCTGGTGACTGGCTGGCGCTGGATCTGGACGATGCGGATTTCGCCAGCAAGGTTGCTGCGGCCGAAGGCAACATGGTCGGCGATATCCAGTTCGACGGTTTTGAGAATCAGGCTGACGTTCTGCTGAATACACGCCTCGCAGCCGATATCGCCGGTGCTACGACGATGGACCGCCCGGAATGGGGCGCCGTTGATCCCAACTCTGGCGAGGTCTATTTTACCCTGACAAACAACTCTAACCGGGGCCAGCCAGGGTTCGACGACGTCAACGCCGCCAACCCGAACTCTCCCAATGCTACCGGCCACATCATTCGCTGGACTGAAGAAGGTAACGATCACACGGCTACCAGCTTTGACTGGGATATCTTCGTCTTTGCCGGTGAGCAGGGAACGGAAACCGTTGTCGATGGTGAAGCTGTCGTCTCCCTGAACGACGATAATATTTTCAACAGTCCGGATGGTCTCTGGTTTGACGACAATGGCCGCCTGTGGATCCAGACCGATGGCTCTGATGCTGATCCGTACTTCAACAACATGATGCTGGCCGCTAACCCGGAGACACGCGAAATCAAGCGTTTCTTCGTTGGCCCTCAGGGTTGTGAAGTAACTGGCGTTATAAGCACACCGGACGTGAAAACCATGTTCGTTAACATCCAGCACCCGGACGGCAACTGGCCGAACGCGGCGGAGTCCCGTCCCCGCGACGCCACCGTTATTGTGACCAAAGACGATGGCGGTGTGATCGGCGCCTGATAGGGGCGAGGCAGGCACACGCCGACAAGAACAAACCGCAACACCGGATTCGTCCACCAGGACGTCTCCGGTGTTGCGGTTTTTGTGTTTCAGTTTTTCCTCAATCAGCCGTAGAACGAGTATGGGTCAACTAAAGTAGCAGTTATAAGTAAAGATCAATTCTTTACTCTCACGAGTAGTCGTCAAAAAAGATGCATTCACTAATAATGAAAACAATGAGGTGGATATGGGTTTGCTCAGTCGGCCTGTTCTGGTTGTGGGGGTGTCAGTCGCTGTTGTTGTCGCCTTTGGGGCTTTCCTGGTGGCGCCGTTGATAGGATTGGATAGCGCGTCGCTGGTGGCGGGCGTGGTTATTGGTCTGGTCGTCGCCACCGCGTTTCTGGTTTTACGCGTGCTGGAACCGGTTGAACGTTCCATCAAACAACTCAACGCAGGTGAGTTGCCAGCGGGTAGTCCCCTGGGCAAACAGTGTGCAAGCCTCCTTGCGGACGCCAAAGCAGGGCGGGCACTGGTGGAAACCCTGTCCGGCAGTGCCGATAAAAGTGCCATTTCTGCGGCCCAGGTGTCCTACGCGGCCGATCAGCTGAAGATTCGCCTGGACCGGCAGGTCAGCGAAACCGCGCAGATGTCGGAGTACGCGGGGCAGATTACCGAGAGTGTGCGTGAATCTGCCCAGCAGGCCACCGATGCTGCGACCATGGCTCTGCAGAACCGCCAGGTCAGCGTTGAGGGCCGTGACGCATTGTCATCAGCCATCGACAGTGTACGGGCGGTGCATGAACAGTCCAGTGAGAACCTGAGGCTGATCCAGGAACTCAACGAAAAATCCAACAAGATCCAGGGTGTCACCACCACCATTCAGGGTATTGCGGAGCAAACCAACCTGCTGGCCTTGAACGCGGCAATTGAGGCCGCGCGTGCCGGCGATCAGGGGCGGGGCTTTGCGGTGGTTGCCGACGAGGTCAGGCAATTGGCCGGGCGAACCGCCCAGGCAACGGGCGAGGTGGCCGAAACACTGCAGGAAATACGTTCCGATACCTCCCTGATTGTCTCGCGGATTGAGGACCTGGCCAAGAGCGTGGAATCCGGCCTGGAGTCGGTTGAAAGCGTTGGCGAGCGCCTGGACCAGATTCGCGATCAATCTGACCGTGTGCAGCAACAGGTGGCGCGCATTGCCGAGATCGACCAGAACAACGAGCAGAGCCTGGAACAGGTATCGTCGGCCATTGAAACGGTTCGGGATCAGATTACCGAGAGCGATACCAGCGTTGCGTCGCTCGCCCAGCAGGCAGCGACACTGATGGAACTGGCGGAAGAAGCCAACGCGGCGTTTGCATTGAACAGTGATGAAAGCTACCACAGATTCTTCTACGACCAGGCTCGTCAGGGTGCGGAGCGGATTGGTAAGCTTTTCGAGCAGGCGGTTCGAGATGGACAACTGGCGGAAAGTGCTCTGTTTGATAAAAAGAGGACACCCATTCCCAAGACTGATCCGCAGAAGTATTCGAGCAGCTTTGACCGATTCACGGATCAGCAGTTGCCCACTGTGCAGGAAGCGGTGAAAGAGGCCCACTCGTCCATGGTCTTCGCGATTGCCGCCGCGCCGGATGGCTATGTGCCAACCCACAACCGTGATTTCGCCCACGCACCAACGGGTGACCCGAAAGTGGATCTGGTCAAGAGTCGCAGCAAACGGCTGTTCAACGACCGCACCGGTGCCCGGTGTGGCAGCCATACCCAGAATATGCTCCTACAGACCTACCGCCGGGATACTGGCGAAGTCATGCATGACCTGTCAGTGCCGGTCTACGTGAATGGCAAGCACTGGGGCGGCTTCCGCCTGGGTTACAAGCCGGATAGCCGCTGAGCCCCAGCGGTTTCCGGCCTCTGTTGCTGTGATACACTGCGGGTGTGGAGCCAGAGGAGAGTGACTTGTCCGAGCACGAATACATTCCCGCCAATGCAGACCCCATAGCACGACGTGAAGAGCCCGGCCGCAATCTGGCGGTGCTGGTTTATATCCTGCAGGCGCTGTCGTTCTTTGTCGGCGGCATCACCGGTCTGGTGGGCGTGATCATCAACTACGTCAAGCTCGATGACGTAAAGAGCACCTGGATAGAGCCTCATTTCCGTTGGCAGATACGGACCTTCTGGATCGGGCTGTTATGGACGGTGATTGGCATTGTGACGACGCCACTGATCGTTGGCTGGTTTGTGTTGCTGGGTATCTCCATCTGGATCATCTACCGCATTGTGAAAGGCGCCCTGGCTTTGAATGACGGGAAGCCACCGGAACCTCACTGATCCTCGGTCACTTCCCTTAACCGGGTGGCGCTGATGACACCGGCCAGCCCCATGGCGCCCAGCGTCAGTATCACCGCTACATCCGATATCATCGATACCAGCGCTGTCAGCCCGCCAGTCGCCAGTAACAGCACCCCAATAACGGTATTGCTCACGGAGGTATAGTCGGTGCGTTTGTTGCCGCCGGCCATATCCACCAGATACGTTTTACGTCCCAGTCGAACCCCGGCATGCGCAATGCTCAGCACGAAGAACCCCGCGGGATAGAACCAGACGCTGGAGGTTGCTTCGCCCGCAAACAAAGCGGTCAGGCCCACCGTCAGGCAGGCGCCACTGGCGACAATGGCACCGCGAATCATTACCCGACGGCTGGACTCGTCCGCCATCCAACCCCACACACTGGCACTGATGGAACTGGCGAGGCTGCTTGCCAGCAGAAAGACGCCCAGAAGCCAGCCGGTGTCCGAGTTTTTCTGGGCGAGCACGACGAAGTAGGGTGACGCCAGCGCCGAGCACAACAGCAGGGCACGGGTAATCACGAAGTGCCGGAAGGGCGCGTCGTCCCTGAGAAGGGACAGGCTTTTGAGCGCGTCACCGAGGGCATTGCCACCACCGCCGGTTTCGCCCTCGTATTCGTCAACGGAGGCGAATAGAAAGCCGGCAATGATCCAGAGGCAGGCAGCCAACAAGAGCAGGAGGGTGTAGAAAAGTACGCCAGGGTCACCCCGGTCCCAGAACAGCAAGGCGGTCAGGATGACCGTTGCGGTCCCACCGATGGTGGAGGCCAGGCCAGACAGCCGCCCTCGGCGTTTCTTCGGGATGCATTTTCCCTGCACGTCCTTCATGGACACCGAGCAAAATCCCCGGGCCAGGGAAAACAGCACCAATGCACCCACCACGCCGGCGCCCGCGGCATAGCCCTCCAGGAACCAGACACTCGCTGCCCTGTCTCTTATACACATCTCCGAGCCCACGAGACGGACTCCTATCTCGT
>CAJXOQ010000179.1 GCA_913057975.1 uncultured Marinobacter sp. | reverse complement strand
ACGAGATAGGAGTCCGTCTCGTGGGCTCGGAGATGTGTATAAGAGACAGATCGATGATGGCCTGGCAGTGGGCCTCACGGTCTTCTTCAGAGACCATATCTACTTTGTTCAGAACCAGCCAACGCTCGCGACTGGCGAGGGTTTCGCTGAACTTTTCCAGCTCGTGCTCAATGGCACGTACGCTTTCCACTGGCGAAGAACCGTCGTAAGGCGCCACGTCCACGAGATGCAGCAGCAAGCGTGTGCGCACCAGATGCTTGAGGAAACGGATTCCCAGCCCTGCGCCTTCCGCCGCGCCTTCAATCAAGCCCGGAATATCAGCAATAACGAAGCTCTGATGAGCTTGCACGCTGACCACGCCAAGGTTGGGCACCAGAGTGGTGAAGGGATAGTCCGCCACTTTCGGGCGAGCAGCTGATACGGAACGGATAAAGGTAGATTTACCGGCATTGGGCATACCCAGAAGACCGACATCCGCCAGCACTTTCAGCTCCAGCCTCAGATTGCGAAGCTCACCCTCGGAGCCTTTTGTGGTCTGACGCGGGGCGCGATTGACCGAGGACTTGAAGCGGGTGTTACCCAGCCCGTGAAAACCGGCCTGGGCCACCTTCAGGCGCTCACCGGCACGGGTCAGGTCACCCAGAACCTCATGAGTGTCCATATCCACAACCGTGGTGCCTACCGGCACCGGCAACACAAGGTCGTCGCCCTTGATGCCAGTGCAGTTGCGGCCGGAGCCTGGCTGACCATTCTCGGCTTTGTGTTTACGCTGGAACCGGTAATCGATCAGTGTATTGAGCGCACTGTCGGCCTCCAGGTATACAGAGCCGCCGTCGCCACCGTCACCACCATCGGGTCCGCCTTTGGGCACGTACTTTTCACGACGGAAACTCAGGCAACCGTGGCCGCCCTTGCCCGCTTCTACAATGATGGTGGCTTCGTCTACGAACTTCATCAATCAACCCTTTGCGCCCTGCGCATAAACTAAAAAGCCCCGCAGCCTCATGGAAGCTATGCGGGGCTCCAGGTGACACTGATATCAAATCATATCAGGGCCACCGAAGGTTCGACAGAACCCGAGATCGCCGCTGCTTACGCAGCCGGAACGATGCTCACGAACTTACGGTTCTCCGGACCCTTTACCTCAAACAAGACCTGTCCGTTTGCAGTTGCAAACAGCGTGTGGTCCTTGCCAAGGCCAACGTTGTGACCCGGGTGAAAACGGGTGCCGCGCTGACGA
Source organism: uncultured Marinobacter sp. (assembly GCA_913057975.1). Classification (GTDB taxonomy): domain Bacteria; phylum Pseudomonadota; class Gammaproteobacteria; order Pseudomonadales; family Oleiphilaceae; genus Marinobacter. The sequence goes on along the minus strand of CAJXOQ010000179.1, from coordinate 6,494 downwards.
ACGATGATGCTGCCCGCGGATACAGTCTCGCCGCCGAAGCGCTTCACACCAAGTCGTTTCGACTCGGAATCGCGACCGTTACGGGTACTACCTGCTGCCTTTTTATGAGCCATTACAAGCCTCCTTATCTAAGGGGTTACTCGAGGGTCTTAGCCCTGGATACCCGTGATCTTGACTTCAGTAAACCACTGACGGTGGCCCTGACGCTTCATGGAATGCTTCCGACGACGGAACTTGATGATCTGGATCTTGTCGTGACGGCCGTGGCTAACCACTTCCGCAGTCACTTTGGCACCATCAACAACCGGTGCACCAACCTGAACTTTTTCACCATCAGCGATCAGCAGAACGCGGTCAAACTCGACGTTGCCGCCTGTTTCCACTTCCAGCTTTTCCAGCTTCAGAGTTTCGCCTTCTTTTACACGGTGCTGTTTACCACCGCTAACAATAACTGCGTACATTAACGTTCTCCGCGATTGACCCATCCCTGCTCTTATCCACCTGGTTCTAAGGGAAGCGCTTCGGCAACCCTATAGCAGGGAGCGCAGGTTGGGATGAGTTGGGCGCGTGATTGTACGAAAACCGCCACCGCTTTACAAGCCAAGTTGACACCGATCACTGCAATACCTAGCATTGCGGCACCCGCCTATTTTTTCCAACGAAAACACCAGACAAGGGATCGGACCAGCCGAATGACAGCCCAGCGTATTTACGACACCGTCGCGGACGACTTCAGCCGCGTCAACGATCTGATCATCAAACGGCTTTCATCTGACGTTCCCCTGGTCGAAAAAATCGCCCAGTACATCATTGAAAGCGGCGGTAAGCGCCTGAGACCATTGCTGGCATTACTTTCAAGCCGCGCGCTGGGCTATGAAAGGGACGATCACCTGAAGCTGGCTGCGGTCATCGAATTCCTGCACACCGCGACGCTCCTGCACGATGATGTGGTGGACACCTCAGACATGCGCCGCGGCCGCAGCACCGCCAATGCCCGCTGGGGCAACGCACCCAGCGTACTGGTAGGTGATTTCCTCTACGCCCGGGCCTTCGAGATGATGGTGGAGCTCCAAAATCTGAAAATCATGGACGTGCTTTCTCACGCCACGGCCGTGATTGCCGAAGGGGAAGTCCTTCAATTGATGAACGTTAAGAACCCGGACGTTAGCGAAGACAAGTACATGGAAGTGATTCACAACAAAACCGCCATGCTGTTCGAAGCAGCGTCCCACACCGGCGCGCTGTTGGCAGGCGCAGAGGAAGATCAGGAGCAGGCAATGAGCGCCTATGGCAAACACCTGGGCCTGGCGTTCCAACTGGTGGACGACGTACTGGATTATCGCGGCGATGCGGAAGCCATGGGCAAGAATGTTGGCGACGACTTGGCCGAGGGCAAACCCACCCTGCCACTGATTTACGCCATGGCCAACGGCAGTAATGATGAGAAGCAGCTCATACGGCAGGCTGTCCGCAAAGGTGGACTGGAGGACCTACCCAGTATCCTCGATATCGTGAACCGTTCGGGCGCACTGGAATACACCATGGAACGCGCGAAAGCAGAAGCCCAGGCAGCCCTCGACTGCCTGAAAGACATTCCCGAATCTGATCACCGGGATGCGCTTACGCTACTGACCGAAGTGGCGGTCGCACGGGTCAGCTGATCATCCCCAAACAGCCCTAGCCCTCAAAATCAGGCCCCAGCGCTTCCCGGTTGTGGGCCGATGTAAAATCCAGCCTTGGCCCCACCGGTACAATCTGCGTCGGATTGACCGTGCGCTGACTGACGTAGTAATGCCGCTTGATCTGCCGAATATCCACCGTATCCGCCACACCAGGCACTTGATAGAGATCCCGCAGGTACCCGGAGAGCGCCGGAAAATCCGCAATTCGCTGACGATTGCATTTGAAGTGACTGAAATACACTGCGTCGAACCGAATCAACGTGGTAAACAACCGCCAATCCGCCTCAGTCAACCGATTGCCAGCCAGATAACGCTGTTCTGAAAGGCGATCCTCCAACCAATCAAGAGACTCAAACAACGCCCCGTACGCCTCTTCGTATTTATCCTGGGCCGTCGCAAATCCGGCCTTATAAACACCATTGTTCACCGTGTGATAAACCCGCTCGTTCACCTCATCGATCTCACCGTGAAGTTCTTCAGGGTGAAAATCCAGATCACTCCGAACGCCATCCAGCCCATCGAATGCCGAGTTAAACATGCGGATAATATCCGCCGATTCATTACTGACAATTGTCTGCCTTTCCTTGTCCCACAGCGTCGGCACCGTCACCCGCCCGGAATAATCGGGCGCCGCCTTCAGATATACTTCGTACATGAAGCGCTTACCATTGGCCGAGTCCCGATGCGCCTCTTCATCCGGCCGAAACTCCCAGCCACTCTCAAGCATATCCGGATGCACAACCGACACCGAGATATGCTTCTCCAGCCCCTTCAGTGCCCGGAAAATCAACGTTCGATGGGCCCAGGGACACGCCATCGACACATACAGGTGATACCGGCCCGACTCCGCTGTAAAATCACCTTCCCCAGCGGGCCCCGGCGAGCCATCCGCCGTGACCCAGTTCCGGAACCGGGCGGACTCACGCTCAAACTTGCCGCCGGTTTTCGAGGTGTCGTACCACTGATCATGCCATTTGCCGTCGACGAGAAGTCCCATAACCCTATACTCCTGAACCTGATGTTTTGAGAAGGCGGCTGCGATCTGACTCCGAGCCTTCAAATTTCTGAATAAGCCTTAAATCTTTAACAGGAAGAATACCGGCCACCCTGCTACGCTCTCAAACAATCAATTCTGGCCAACACATTCAGATAATTCGAACATGCACACAGCCATCACCATAGACGCCCTCAAAGTCCTCGATGCCATCGACCGCAAAGGCAGCTTCGCTGGCGCCGCCAACGAACTCTTCCGCGTTCCTTCGGCAATCAGCTACACCGTCCAGAAACTCGAAGAAGACCTCAACGTCGCCATCTTCGACCGCACCGGCCACCGAGCAGCCCTCACCCCAGCCGGTCGCTATCTGCTGGAAGAGGGCCGCACCCTGCTGGAAGCTGCTGAAAACCTGGCCCACACTACCCGCCAGGTGGCACAGGGCTGGGAAACCCGCCTGCGAATCGGATTCAACTCCCTGCTACCGGCCGAATGCCTGTTTCCCGCCGTAAAAGAATTTTACGAACTCGGCGTGCCGGTGGAGGTGCAACTGGTGGAAGAAGTCTTCGCCGGCTCCTGGGATGCGCTGCAAAGCCGACGAATTGATCTGGTTGTTGGCGCCGACCAGATGAGCAAACCTGCAGGGTCTTTCACCACAAAACCGCTGGGAAACATGACGTTTGTCTACGCAGTCGCACCAGACCACCCTCTGACAAGGGCCTCTCAGCCTCTAAGGGAGGAGGATATTGCTCGCTTCCCCGCAGCAGTAGCCGCAGACACTTCCCGCTCCTTGCCCCCTGGCCACGCCGGCATATTCCGCCGTCAGCGAACCGTGACCGTTGCCAATATCGACCAGAAGATCGCCGTGCAAAAAACCGGCCTTGCGGTCGGATGGCTTCCGGAAGCACGCGTACGCGACCAGCTAGCAGATGGCAGCCTGAAAGCGCTCAGGATTCATGAGCCCAGACAGGCCATCCAGCTTCATCTGGCCCGTCACGCCGAGGATCAGGGCAAGGCACTGATGTGGTTCTGGGAAAAGCTCGGAGACTCACCAGACATTGCCGCCTGGCTACAACCCTGAATGACAGCCAAAAATAGCCCTGACTTCACAACACAGGCCTCCCGGGCAAAACAGCCAACAGAATAGCGGCACAGTCGTTTATACTGCCCCCACGCAAGAACCTGTGAACGGAGCTCAAACCATGCGGCAGCTGTCGGAGCTGGATGCCTCATTCCTGTACCTGGAGTCCGAAACCGCCCCCATGCACATTGGCGGCATCTATCTTTTTGATGCCCGGGAGCGCGACAAACCCCTGGCCTTCAGCACCTTTGTCGCTTATCTGCGAAGCCGGCTTCATGTGGTCCCCCTCTTCCGCCAGCGCCTGAAGGAAATACCCCTGCGGCTGGGGCGTCCCTACTGGATTGACGATCCAGACTTCAGTATCGAGCGGCACCTGGCTTATGTGAACCTCGGCAACCACGGCAAAGTCGATAGCCTGATGGGACTGGCCTCGCGAATTCTCGAAGAACCGCTCAAACGGGATCGCCCACTGTGGCACATCACTTTTGTCGACGGATTCCAACTCGACGACGATGCAGACAGCAAAAGTTTCGCGCTCATCGTAAAACTGCATCATGCCGCCATTGATGCGTTCAGTGGCGAGGAAATCATTGGCAAACTTCTGGAATACTCACCAAAAGCGAGAGCGATAGAAACACCGCGCCCCTGGTACCCGCAGCCGGAACCGTCGGAAGAAAGGGTTATTCTCCAGACCGGCGCAAACCTGCTGCGCAAACCCTTGCAAGTGACGTCCCTCGCCATAAGTGCCGCCGAAGCCACTGCTCGCGGGCTGATACAAAAACAGATGCGAAAGCTGCCGCTGCCGTTCCCCCTGTTTTCCGCGCCTCACAGTCCGTTTAACCGCCAGATTACCGCCAACCGCAAGATCGTTTCGGCCAGCCTGGATCTGTCCCGGCTAAAGGCCATCAAGGCGGCACTCGGTGATGTAACCCTGAACGACGTCGTCCTCGGCCTGTGCGCTGAAACACTAAGCCGCTACTTGGCCAGGAGTGACGCCACAACGGAACGCTCGCTGGTAGCGATGACACCGATTTCCGTGCGCTCAAGCAGCCTTCGTAAGGCCACCGGCAACCAGATGTCCGCCATGTTACTGGATCTGGCCACCACCGAGCCCAATCCGGCCGAACGCATTCGGCGGATACACTGGAATGCGGTGGAATCCGAGCCCTACCGTGAAGCCATTGCAGCAGACAGGCTGACAGAACTCCTACCCTCCACCATGCTGGCACTCTCCGCGAGACTGTATTCCGAACTGCAGATTGCGCAACGGTATCAGCCGGTATTCAACCTTCCGATCACCAATGTACCCGGGCCGCAAGTGCCGCTGTACTTACAAGGTTCACGGTTGGTGAGGCAGTTCAACTCCGCCCCCCTGTTCGACAGTATGGGATTGGTGATTGTCGCAGTAAGCTATCAGGGCAGTCTGACGATCAATTTCACCCTGTGCCCCGACGTAGTGGCTGACGGCGACTCACTGCCGGAACTGCTTGAAAGCAGCCTGAAATCGATCGAGTCGGCGGCCGAGGCTCTGCCGCCGTATGAAGAAGACGCGCGCGAGCACCCTGACAGTCATCCTACACTGACTGACGAGGCACTGAACATCATGGAAGGTGTTCTACGGAGAACGTTCAGGCGATTTCGCAACTGAACGCCAGTGACGAGCGGCAGACAGAGTCGCCGCCCATCAGGATTGCATATTACTCGAAGGCCCAACGCAGGAACGCCCGCCTCTCTTCCTCATTGGCCTGACCCCAAAGCGACTTGAGCTCACCCAGAGTACTCACGGAGTCGGCGCTCGCGCCTCCGACACTTTCTTCTTCGCCACCAGAGCCGACGGGGGCCCTTGCAGCAGTTCGGGTGCCGGCAGGCTGGCCATCCCAGGCGCTGGCGGTGGCTACAACATTACCGGACCCATCAACCACATCAGCAGTGAAATTGTTGGCGAACGCCTCGGCATCGCTCTTGTTGGCGGGAGGCTCGAAACTGAAACGGTAGGTATCACCCGGTTGTGCATTGATCATCACGGCCTGGGGCGCTGTTTCAACGACGTGCACTTTGGATTCGCCATTACGCACCACGCCACTCTTGGCCCAGATCGTCTTATAGGTAAACACAACCTGATTTTCGCCCGGTAAAAGCTCGTAATTCAGGGCCAGGTCATCCATTAGAAAATTACCGAGTTTGCGCCCATTCACCTGCTGCACCCGAATTTCGCCCGGGGATTCAAGAACGGCGGCCTGCGAGGAATCCACAGCGTCACCCTCCCAGGTTTGGACGTTGCTCATGGTAGAGCTGCATCCCGCGAGCAAAGCCATGGCAACAAGGCCCATTGCACCGAATTGTACTTTCTTGAAAAAGACTAAAACGTGATAGATACTCATGCTATATCCTTGTGCTGTTCGCCAGCGTCCACTGGCGGATAATCACTTGTGGTTGAAAGGCATTTTGAAGAGTGGCCGAGCCAAGGGCAAGACATGCAGCCTGTTTACAGTAACCCGATGACACTCCGGTTACGAGGAAGGCATCAAGTCTACCCAAAAAATGTAAAAAAATGTTGAATTCGACAGGAATTGATTTAATTTTAAACAGTCAGAGAATTGAAATAGCGCCCACCCGGTGTCACAAATGCACCGAAGGGCTCAGGAGACAACATGGATACCCAACGTCGGTCCGGAGAAAACGGCCCCGCACCTGTCTCTTATACACATCTGACGCTGCCGACGAATAGAGAGGTGTAGAT
>CAJXOQ010000178.1 GCA_913057975.1 uncultured Marinobacter sp. | reverse complement strand
GGATCGAACCGCTGACCTCAACACTGCCAGTGTTGCGCTCTCCCAGCTGAGCTATGGCCCCTCAACGGCTGCGTATATTAAGGATCGACCCTTGGGGCGTCAACCTTTTTTCCAACGTTTTTTCAGTTTCGTGAACATCCCTGTTCTGGTCGCTTACTAATTCAACAGATTGGTTATTCCGCCAGCAATGCCGCGTATTCTTTTTCCACCCGCTTGGTTTCCTTCTTGGAGAATCCACCCATTATCTCAAGGGCATGGCGCAGGCGAGACCGGGTCATGTCCGGACCAAGGATAGCCATGGAGTCCAGAACGGACCAGGAGTTAGGGGTACCGGCGACAGCGACGAAGATGGCGAACATGAAATCACCCATCTTCAGCTCCATGGCTTTGGCCAGAGCTTTGACGTCGGCAAAGATATTCTCTTTGCTCCAATGACGCTGGGCTTCCAGTTTCCACAGGGTAAACTGGAGCACCCGTTTGACCTGGCCTTCATCCAGTTTGTTGTGATCGAAGTCTTCCGGCTTGAGGTTGAGCATGCCGGAGAACATGAACGAGGCCATGGGCGCCACATCGCTGAACACTTCCGACCGGCCCTTGATGTGAGGCACCAGATCCCGCAGGGCCTGTTCGTTGAACCACCAGTGGCGCATGCGCTCGACGAACTGGTCGTCGCTGAGTTCGTCACGAATCCACTGGCCGTTGAGCCAGCGCAGCTTTTCCACGTCGAAAACCGGGCCGCCCAGGGAAACACGCTGGATGTCGAAGTTTTCGATCATTTCATCCAGGGTGAATTTCTCGCGCTCATCCGGCATGGACCAGCCCATACGGCCCAGGTAGTTGGTAACCGCTTCCGGCAGGAATCCCATGCGCTCGTAGAAGTTGATGCTGGTGGGGTTCTTGCGCTTGGACAGCTTGCTCTTATCCGGATTGCGCAGTAGCGGCAGGTGGCACAGTACCGGCATGTCCCAGCCAAAGTATTCGTACAGCAATTTGTGCTTGGGCGCAGAGTTGATCCACTCTTCTCCACGCAACACGTGGGTGATTTCCATCAGGTGATCGTCAACCACATTGGCCAGGTGGTAGGTGGGCATGCCGTCGGATTTCAACAGGATCTGACTGTCTACCTGGGACCAGTCGATTTCGATGGTGCCGCGCAACATATCGTCGATTTCACAAACGCCGTCTTCCGGTACTTTCATCCGGATAACATAGGGGTCACCGGCATCCAGGCGACGCTTGACCTCTTCTTCCGGTAGCTCCAGATCACCCTTGATACCCGGATTCAGGCCCTGGGCCTTGCGCTCTTCGCGGATGGCATCCAGCTCTTCCGGTGTGCGGAAGCAATAAAACGCATGCCCCTGGGTGACAAGGTCCAGCGCGTATTGACGATACGAGTCCTTCCGCTCTGATTGCCTGTAAGGGCCATGGGGGCCACCTACGTCAGGGCCTTCGTCCCACTCCAGCCCAAGCCAACGCAAGGCATTCAGGATGTCCTGTTCAGATTCCTGCGTACTGCGAACCTGATCCGTGTCTTCAATCCGCAGGATGAACTGGCCACCGTGCTGACGGGCAAAGCACAGGTTAAACAGCGCCACGAAGGCGGTGCCAACGTGGGGATCCCCGGTGGGAGACGGTGCGATTCGGGTACGTACGGTCATGAAAACATCCTGATGGTGTCAGCCTGGAAAAGGCTATGCGTTAAAAGCCACGCATTATACCGGCCATGGCCGGATTTCGCATGGTCAGGCGATCCCCCTCTTCATTCGTCGCTTTTATTGTTATATTATAACGTACCATTAATTTTATAGAGTCTCAGTTACATGACCACTAGCCGCTTTACAGGCCTCATCGCATTGGGTGCAGCCACGCTCCTGGCATCCGCCAGCACCCTGGCAGGCACTCAGGTTGTCACCTCCCTCAAGCCCATCGAACTGCTGGTGAGAGCCATAGCCGCTGACGATGTGGAAATCACCACACTGGTCCAGCCTGGCGCCAGCCCGCACAACTACTCAATGAAACCCTCACAACGCAGGGCACTGGAAACTGCTGACGCCATTTTCTGGGTGGGCCCTGAGATGGAAACCTTCCTGACACGGCTGCTCGGCGGAAGCGAGTTCCGGGACCGCACTTACTCACTCATGCACGGTGATAACATGCCGGAAGTGCAGTCAGACAACGATCACGGTGACCATGACGAACATGGGCATCATAACCACCATAACGACCATGAAGAATCAGGCGGTCATGACGACCATCGCCACGATCACGGCTCCGGAGAGGATCCGCACATTTGGCTGGATCCGGCTCTGGCAGTTGAGATGGCGCGGGATGTCCACAGAGTACTCGCAACCCTGGAAGGCGCCAATACCAGCGTGCTTGACGCCAATCTGGCGCGTTTCGAGCAGGCAATCGCCGAGGCCGAGGCAGCCATCACTCAACGCCTGGACCCCGTTCGCGACATTGATCTCTTCACCTACCACGATGCATTCACCCGCTTCGTGGGGCACTACAACCTGAACCTGGAGGGGATTCTGACGCTGAACCCGGAACTGTCGCCAGGTGCCGGCCACATCGCAGAAGTCCAGGAAAAACTGCGCAACGCCAATCAACCCTGCCTGCTGACCGAGCCTCAGTTCAACCGTCAATGGTGGCGCTCGATCACCGAAGGTCTGGACATAACATTCAGTACCTGGGACCCACTCGCCACCGATATTGAAACCGATCAAGACGGCTACATCGTCTTTCAACAGAGCCTTGCAGACGCTGTGCTCAAGTGCTTACCAGAGGATGCCCAGTAGCAGGGGAATAGTCACCATGGCCAGCAAGGTCTGGCCACTGATGATGCCCGCCATCAAGGGTGCGTCACCACCGAGTTGGCGCGCCAGTATGTAAGAAGAAGTGGCTGTTGGCAGCGCTGCCAGCAGTATTGCCACCTGAACCATCATCCCTTCCAGGCCCAGCAACAGGGCCAATCCTGCCGTAAGCAGCGGAAAACCTACCAGCTTCGCTACCGAGGACACCAGAAATGGCATGGAGGCGCCGCGTAGCGCCTTTAGCTGCAGGCCAGCACCCACCGTCATCAAGCCCAGCGGCAACGCGAGGTCACTTAATGGCTCGAGAATACCGGCCACCAGTGGATGGAAGCCAATCTGGAAATAGCTCCAGAACATCCCAACCACCGAGCCAATGATCAGTGGGTTGGAGACGACAGCCTTGAATACGGGCTTCAGTTTCACCGCACCCTGCCCCGCCACCACGGAAAACATCAGGATGCAAAGCAGGTTCAGCAACGGCACTTTCACTGCTACGGCAATGGCAATCAGCGACAGGCCGTCATCCCCTAGCAACATACCTGCCGTTGCCAGGGCAACATAGGAGTTGAAACGAAGACTACCCTGGAATACCGAAGAAAATACCGGCCCCGGCCAACGCCAGAACCACTGCAGGGCAACCAGCAACAACGTCATGACCGCCAGCATAGCAACGATCAGAATGAGAATATCGCCGTAAGCTGACGCTGGCACCTGAGCCTGGCCCAGCTTGAAGATCAACATCGCAGGGAAGAGAACGTAATAGGTAAACCGCTCGGCCTGGGGCCAGAAATCGCCCCCTGGAAAATGCCAGCGCCGGAAAAAATAACCCAACAGGATCAACACAAACACCGGCAATAGAGCCTGAATCATGACCGGCATTACACAGTTCTCCCGAACGCTCCATGGACAAGGTATGAAAGAGTATCAAAGATAGCCGTCTGTCGCCTTGCACGGAAGGCAACTACGGACGCCAGAGTTTGCTCAACACTCGTCGGGTCACTGAGGTCGGCGCGGATTTGGCAATGGGCCACAATGCTTTGAACTGCATCGAAATCGGTCGATGCAGGCGCGGCTGCTCTACCTGAGCCCACACCTGCGCTGCAACAACGTCCGGAGTCAGGTTAACGCCCAGGCGCTCAAATAAACGGGATCCCTGCTCGTTCTGCTGCACCATGCCGGTATTCACGAACGGAGGCATCAGATCACACACACGGATACCGTGTGGTTCCCATTCAATATCCAGGGCCTCGGTCATCGCACGTACCGCGTGTTTACTAGCGGAGTAAGACGCGAAATCCGGAATCCCATAGGCGGCAGACGCTGAACTCATATTCACCACCTGGGCACCTGGCGTTGCCTTCAGATACGGAAACGCGGCGTGCAAAACCGTCATCAGTCCAATCACATTAACCTCTACCACGGCCCGATGCGCGGCCAAGCTGATCTCCTCGAACGGCCCAACCTTCAGAATGCCAGCATTATTGTGAAGCAGCCTTAACTGGCCTCCCGTACGACCGGCAAACTCTGCGAGCCCTTGCCTGACCGACGTCTCGTCCGTCACGTCCATAACGTGGGTACTGCACTGCTCATCCCCCAGCTCACTCCTAAGTGATATCAGGGCCGTCTCATCCCGGTCCGCAGCACCGACAAACCATCCCTTGGAGGCAAAAAGACGGGCGGTCTCAAGGCCAATACCGGCGCCAGCACCAGTGATAAAAATGCAGTCGTTCATGAGGCAACCCTATCCTTGTTATTGAATTGGTATGGATGATCTCAGGAAGCAGATGACAGAGATTGGCCAACAGGGCCAACTTCAGCGTGCTCGCGGTAAAGCGCAGCACCCAGCGCCATAAAGTAACACTGAAATGCGTCGTTAATTCGCTGGCGCTGATGCCCTTCCGGATAAAGGCCTGCCTTGGCCTCGTCGGAGTATACTGTGCCCCTGACCAGAAAGCTGTTCTGAGGGTGGCTGTCTTCAACAAATGCTTCAAATGCCCGGGCACAGAGTTCTTCAGGCCTCGCGTAATAAAGCACCTTCATCTGCGTATCCGCCCGCTTCGAGCACTGAAACAACGAACTGGGGCTGGTGCCATCCTCATTCAGCAAGATGGCCTGAAAACAGGCGCCCAATCGTTTGTTGAGAGGATGTTCCTTCTGGTCGGCGCTATCCAGCCAACCACTGGACGCGAAGCCGCCACTCGCCAGGCCGCGGAACGCCTTATGCCCCATGTAATGATCGAAAGCGTGAAACCATTCGTGGGCCAGACTGCCTGCCCCCGCATTCTTCGCCAGCGCCAATTGCCGGGTTGCAGGGATGTAGTGCGCGGCAACGCCCGGCCGGCCGCCGATCCCGTACTGCAACCCCAGTGATCCACGCAACGAGATCAGATGTTCCGGGCCCTGGAGGATACTCATAAGATCGCACAAAGCCTCATAGAACCTGCCTGCCGCCCGGTCCCGTTCAGGCGGCGTAACCCAACGACCCACTTCAATGCTCCGAAATTCGAACCGGCGCCTAACGTCAACAAAAGATACCGGGCCTTGTCCAGTCATGACGGATCCACCTGCCTGGTTGAAGTTTTGAAAGGCCGAATCGAGCATGCCTTCGACCCAACACTGATTATTTATACAGTATTTTGTCGCGCATTGATCGCCACGTCAACGACTCGTGAATCCAGCCGCGACATCCGTGTTTACACTACCTTTCGCACACCGCCTCACGCCAAAAGGTGCGTTTTCCTGATAAACTGTGCCCCCTCGAATCACTTGTGAACGGTATAACTGAGCAGTCAATGAACATGAACGCGCCCCAGGAAACTCCCACTCTGAAGCCCTCCCGCCGCTTCTGCGTGGCCCCGATGATGGACTGGACCACCAGCCACTATCGCTATCTGGCGCGCCAACTCAGCCGGCACACCCTGCTGTACACCGAGATGGTCACGACCGGCGCACTGATCCACGGTGATACCGCTCGATTTCTGCGGCACGATCCGACGGAATACCCGCTGGCGCTGCAACTGGGTGGCAGCAATCCGCAGGAACTGGCCCATTGCGCCAAACTGGCTGAACAGTACGGGTTTGATGAAGTAAACCTGAACGTGGGCTGCCCCAGCGACCGGGTACAGAACAACATGATCGGTGCCTGCCTGATGGCACACCCCAATAAAGTCGCTGAGGGCGTGCAAGCAATGATCGCCGCCACCAGCCTGCCGGTAACCGTCAAACACCGTATCGGGATTGATGGCCGTGAATCCTGGGACGATCTTTGCGAGTTCATCGAGAAGGTATCCGAGGCTGGCTGCCGTACGTTTATTGTCCATGCCCGCATTGCCGTTCTCGAAGGCCTGAGCCCCAAGGAAAATCGGGACATACCGCCGCTCAAATACGACTGGGTCTATCGTCTTAAGGCACGCTACCCCCATCTTGAGATCATCATCAACGGTGGTATCAAGACCTTTGCCGAATGCCTGGAGCACCTCGAACACACAGACGGCGTCATGCTGGGGCGCGAGGCCTATCACAATCCCTGGCTGCTCGCTGGCGTGGATACCGAGTTTTTCGGGCAGCCCATGCCGATTTCTTCACGGCACGAAGTATTACGAGCTGTATTACCATTCATTCAGAGTGAACTGGACCGTGGCGTTTACCTCAGTCACATCTCTCGTCACCTGATGGGCCTGTTCCACGGGCAGCCGGGGGGGCGTCAGTTCCGGCGCTACATCAGTGAGAACGCCCACAAGCCCGGGTCCGGCATTGAAGTCATCGAACGGGCCATGGCGAAAGTTCCCGAGCCTGCCGAGGCCACGGTAGTGCCAGCCTGAGCACCTTGTTACCTTAATACTGCCTTGTTCCTGTCAGAGCGGCCCGTTATTGTAGGCGTATGACCCAAAGCGCCCGCCAAACGGGCGATCAGTAACAAATCGATCAGGATGACAGGACGAATGACCAGCAAGCTCGAACAACTGAAAGCCATGACCACAGTGGTGGCCGATACCGGGGATCTGGACGCCATTGCCCAGTGGAAACCGGAAGACGCCACCACCAACCCGTCACTTCTCCTCAAGGCCGCGGCATCCGAGGCCTACCGCCCGATGCTGGACGAAGCCGTGGCAGCCGCCCGCAAACAGGGTGGCTCCGATGCAGAGCAACTGACCTACGCGACTGACATGCTGGCCGTACTGGCAGGAAAGCAGATTCTCGGGCGCATACCAGGCGTGGTTTCAACCGAAGTGGATGCCCGGCTGTCGTTCGATACCGGTGCCACCCTCACCCGCGCACGTCGCCTGGTCGAGCTATACGACCACCTCGGCATGGATACCAGCCGGGTACTGATCAAGATCGCGTCCACCTGGGAAGGCATTCGCGCCGCCGAGCAGCTGGAAAAAGAGGGCATACACTGTAACCTCACCCTGCTGTTCTCCTTCATCCAGGCCGCCGCCTGTGCTGATGCCGGCGCCTTCCTGATCTCGCCGTTCGTGGGCCGTATCCTCGACTGGCACCTGGCCGCGACGGGTCGTGATGCCTTCCCGGCGGCAGAAGATCCCGGTGTCCAGTCGGTTGCCCGCATCTACAATTACTACAAGGCCAACGGCTACAAGACGGTGGTGATGGGCGCCAGTTTCCGCAACACTGGCGAAATTGAAATGCTGGCCGGTTGTGACCGTCTGACAATCAGCCCAGCCCTGCTTCAGGAGCTGGAGAACGATCCCGGCGCGCTGACACGCCAGCTGTCCGCTGAGGGAGCGAAGAGCTCGGACCGGCCGGGCGACATTGATGAACGCCTGTTCCGCTGGGAGTCCAACGAAGATGCCATGGCCACGGAAAAACTCGCCGATGGCATACGTCGCTTTACCAACGACCAGATAGAACTTGAGAACCGCGTCCGCCGCCTGTCCCAGGCCGCCTGACGCCCGCAATCCCTGTCTCTTATACACATCTCCGAGCCCACGAGACGGACTCCTATCTCG
>CAJXOQ010000177.1 GCA_913057975.1 uncultured Marinobacter sp. | reverse complement strand
CCTCTCTATTCGTCGGCAGCGTCAGATGTGTATAAGAGACAGGTTCACAACAGGAGGCACCGCTGGAGTTCACCGGCAACGGCCGTGAATATTTCGGAATCTGGATCGTCAACATCCTGCTGACCATTGTCACCCTTGGCATTTATTCGGCCTGGGCTACAGTGCGTAACAATCAATACTTCTATGGCAACACCAAACTCGATGGCGCCAGCTTCCAGTACCTGGCCAGCCCGATCACTATTCTCAAAGGCCGATTGATTGCTCTGGCTGTCCTGGTTGTCTACGTGGTGCTTTCTGAAATGTATGTTGAAGCCGCAGTGGTCTTCGCCATTGCGTTTATCCCCCTCGTACCCTGGATCATGGTGCGCTCGCTGCGGTTCAAAGCCGTCAACAGTGCCTATCGCAACATCCGTTTCGACTTTCAGGGCCGTTATGGCCAGGCCTTTATGGTGGCGTTTGTGTGGCCACTGCTGAACATGCTGACCCTGTTGCTGCTTACCCCACTGGTGATGAAGAAAACCCACGAGTTCATCGCCAACGGCAGCCGATACGGTACCACCGAGTTCGCGCTCAAAGCCGATACCGGATCCTACTACCGTTTCTTCGGGAAAGGCCTGCTGATCGCCATTGCCTTCGGTGTTGCGGCGTTCCTCTCCATGCGCTATGTCGACTTTACCGTCGGGTCGATCCTTGCCGGTGCTGGCTACCTGGCACTGTTCGGCTATTTCATGGCGGGCATTTCGAACCTCTTCCTCAATGCCGTCCACCTCGACCGCCACGGCTTTGAGTCCCGCCTGCAGCCACTGCAAATGGTGTGGATTTACCTGTCCAACAGTTTCTTTGTAGTCCTCACCCTTGGCCTGTTCACTCCCTGGGCCAAGGTGCGCATGGCAAGGTACCGGGCTTCCTGCACGGCCATGATGGTCAGCGGGGACCTGAACCACTTCGTTGCGGCCGAACAGAACCGCACCAGCGCGTTGGGACAGGAACTGGGGGATGCCTTCGATGTCGACTTCGCCGCCATCTGAAGTCACGATCGAAGGCCAGTTCTATTCGGGTAATGACTCCAGCCGGCGGGGCGCAGTATTGCGCTCCGCCGCTGGCGTGATCATCGTTGATGCGGGAGACACCCGACTGCGCCTCTCACCCAGCGATGTGACGATATCACCGCGGATTGGCAATACTCCCCGCTACCTCCACCTGCCTGACGATGGCGTATTCGAAACCGGCGACAACGCCGCGGTAGATCAGCTTAGCCGGCAATCCCGGCGGGGGCGTGGCAATCGCCTGCTGCACGCGCTGGAAAATCACCTGGGGCTGATTCTGGTTGCGGTCGTCGTCACCGTCGCGACTACTGGTGCCGCATTTGTCTGGGGCGTGCCCTGGGCGGCCCAGACGGTGGCCAATACGCTCCCGGACAGTATAGCGGAGCAGGTTGGCGACTCCACACTCACCACGCTGGACAGCACCTGGCTTGAACCTTCTGGGCTGTCGGAGGAACGGCAGCAGGCGTTGCAGGCCCACTTCGAGCCTTTCCTGATGCCGGTAGCGGGCAAAGACCTGAGAGTGATTTTCCGCTCGTCTCCTGCCATCGGTGCCAACGCCATGGCACTGCCGGACGGCACGATGATCTTCACGGACGATCTGGTGAACCTCGCCGAAGATGATAACGAACTGACCGCCATCCTCGCCCATGAAATCGGCCATGTCGCCCATAACCATGGCATGAAAGGCATGGTGCAATCGTCACTGACGTTCTGGCTGATCGTGATGATGACCGGCGACCTGTCTGCGTTTTCCGACGCAACCGTAGTGGTTCCGGCGGTCATGATGAGCCTGTCCTACTCCCGTGACATGGAACGGGAGGCCGACGCCTATGCCCTGAAAGCAATGACGGACCACGACCTGGACCCGGCCCACTTCGTCACCATCATGGAGCGCCTGATGGCCGCTCATGGCGAGGATCGGGGCCCAGAGATAGAGGAAGACAATAGCCGGTGGGACAGCCTTCGCGACATGCTGTCGAGTCATCCGGAAACCGGGGAGCGCATCGAGCGCTTTAAACAGACGCCCTGATCGGTATAGTAGCGATACGTCCACCACCGGGAGCACACGCTATGCCCTCCAGACCCCCCAGGCCAGTTTCGGCCTCTGCCATCGACAAACATGTCTACAAGGTTTTTCCAAATGACATGAACGCACACCAGACGGTGTTTGGGGGCATGATCATGGCCAAGTGCGACCGTCTGGCCCTGGTGGTGGCCGAACGGCACTCCGGCCATGTCTGCGTGACGGCAGCGGTGGACTCCATTCACTTCCGCGCGCCCGCTAAGGGCAACGATACGCTGTTGTTCAGTCTTGCCCTGAACCGAAGTTGGGGGTCATCCATGGAAATCGGAGCTCGGGTGGAAGCGGAAAACAGCTACACCGGAGAATCCCGACACATCCTTTCCGCATTTTTCACCTTCGTGGCGCTGGATGAGAACGACAAGCCCGTGGATGTGCCCGCGGTAGAGCCAGAAACCGACGACGAGAAACGTCGCTTCAACAACGCCGAAATCCGTCGGGAAGGTCGCCTCGAAACCCGCAAAAAGCTGAGCGAACGCTAAATTGTGTCGGCAAATTTTACAGAGATTAATCTCTGGCATAGCGTCGGCATCCTAACCTTCTGAAACCACCACAAGTCTCAAAACTGGCATGCAATCTGAATAAGTGTTCCGAGAGGTTTCCCTTGTAGTACGAAGCCATTAACGATCACAGGGTAGTGACTGGAGAGAGCCGTGCCGGCGCTATCAACATTTACTGAACGTATCACAGTCCGTTTTCCTAAAACGAGCTCATATGGAGATTCGCCATGAAGGAAAAACGACCGCTCGTTTGGTTGTCGGCGGAACACACCGGTTCAGAAGCACGCAATAATCAACTGCCAGAATGGCAGCTGATTCCTATCGCTGTCTCGTCCCAACTGCACCACGGCAACCTTTCCAGCGTCAGTGCTCGGGTTGGCGTGCTCGATCTCAGCGATGTTTCCAACGACCAATTTGGGCGTGTAAACAACTGGCTGGAAGCATTGCAGATCGAACACTGGGTAGCCATTCTTGAGCCTGGCCAGGTTTATAATCCCGAGGTTTGCAGACTTATCAACCACCACTGTGGGGATTACCACACATTACCGCTTCAGCCTGAACGGCTCCATGCAGCACTTGGCCACCTATGGGGCATGTCGGAGCTCCAGTCGCGGGCTTTCCACGACAAGCCTGTGAGCTACCACGAGTTTGCCCTGGAGGGTAAATCCCCTGCGATCACGCAGACGAGGGAGCTACTTGGCAGGTTCGCGCACACTGAGGAACCCGTACTGATCTACGGTGAAAATGGCACCGGAAAGGAAGCGGCCGCATCGTTCATTCACAACCACTCCTCCCGCAAACTCAAACCCTTAGTTGTTGTCAACTGTGCCGCTTTGCCCATTTCACTGACTCAAAATGAACTGTTCGGACATGAGAAGGGCGCGTTCACTCACGCCATGAGTTCTCGCAAGGGCAGAATTGAAACCGCCGACGGTGGCACTCTGTTGCTTGTCGGCATCGATGAACTGAAACTGGAACAACAATCGGCCATTTTGCGTTTCCTGCAGGAAGGCCAGATCGAACGTATTGGGGGTTGCCATCCGATAAAAGTGGATGTCCGGATCATCGCGACCAGCACAACCCCGCTTGATCAACTAGTCGCCCAGGGACATTTTCGCAGTGATGTTTTTTACCGACTCGGCAGTTTGAATGTTCTTCTGCCGCCTCTAAGGGCACGCAAGGAAGACATTCCTGAGTTGGCAAATCGCATACTGGCCGCAGCCCCGTCTTCCCTGGAGCCAAAACGGCTTGATGAAATAACCACCATCTGCCTTGCAGAGCACCCCTGGCCCGGCAACCTTCGGGAGCTTCAGAACCGGCTGCGTCAGGCTCTGCTACTCGGGCAAGCTGCGTTCATTGAACCAGGCGATATGGGCTTTGATCAGTCATCTGCCGACCTTAATGGCCAGAGCGAGAAACTATCTCTGGACAGTTTCCGCTCTCAGGCAGATCGGCGGGCAATTGCGGTAAGCCTGGCGCTGGCTCAAAACAACATTTCCGCCGCTGCGCGACTGCTTAACATCTCAAGAGTTTCGTTTTACCGGCTGATGGACAAACATCATGTTATACACAGACCATCCACTTCGCCATCGAAGGGGACGGAAGGAGATGTCCAATGACTACAAAATTGCCCTGGCTGGTCCCTGTGGTATTCGCAGCGACGCCACTAATTGCAGAGGCTGCACCATCGGATAGAGACACAGCCTCAACGGATGGCAGCGCATCGGTAACGGCGCCTGAACAGGAGCACGACCCAGCAACCGATATTGCCTCCATTACCTCAGACCGTGGCATTGTGACCCGGCCGGGACGGTTTACCATTGAACCGTCTTTTTCTCATGCCCATAGCAACTCAACGGCCGTCGCTGTGGAAGGTTATACGGTAATACCGGCCCTGCTTATCGGGCTGATCAACATTTCGGAAATCCAACGTGATATTTTCGTCGGCGCGATGTCGCTGAAGTACGGCTTTACCAGCAAGCTTGAGGCAGCGATCCGTGTACCCTATCTCAGCATCAATGAAGACCTGCGGGAGCGCGAGGTTTTCCAGGGCACACCGGTGGATACACTTCGCGAGTCGTCTGGCGAGGGCCTCGGTGATGTTGAACTCTCCGCTCGCTACCAGTTGACTGATGGCCTGGGTGGCTGGCCCTATGTTATTGGCGCAATGCGGGTGAAAGCACCAACGGGAGAAGGTCCTTACGACGTTGATCAAAGGATTATTCGAGACAATCAGGGCAACCCAATTGGTATAGAACTTGAGAATCGACCGACCGGTTCTGGTTTCTGGGCATTCGAACCAGGCTTTTCATTCATTTACCCAACAGACCCAGCCGTGCTTTTCGGAAACCTGAGTTATGTCTGGACTCTTAAAGAGGAGCAAGGCTTCGAGAATGGCGGCACGGTCGACCCGGGCGACATAGTGCGCTTCGGCTTCGGGATGGGATTCGCCTTTAATGACCGAACGTCCTTTAGTCTGGGCTATGATCACTCGATCATCCGGAAAACAACGTTCGAGAGGAATAACGATCTGTTCGCCTCCAACTTTGACCGAATTCAGATCGGATCATTGTCGTTCGGCTTGTCCCAGCGTCTGAGCCAGTCCACATCGCTGAGCCTGACGGTGAGCGTAGGCGTCACGGAAAATGCGCCCAACAGTGAAATTACGCTCAAGCTTCCGATCAGTCTCTAGGGAGGAGGTGCAGATAACTCAGCGGCCAAGTAACTGAACCAGTTGATCACTGAACCGTGCCGGGAACTGATTTCCGGCACCCAGATTGTTCAGCTCAATATTCAGTTGATGCATATTCTGTATCACCGTGCTGTCGAGGTTGTTCTGGATCACGGTCATCCAGCCACCCGGCCCCGCCATATTACTGGATACCCGCGCGCCACCACTGCGGTTCGCGCTGATAACCTCGAGTACCGTGTCCATTTGATGGTCCACCAGACCGCCGTTGACCGTCTGGTTGAGATTGGGAATGGTCAAGCGGTTAACCACCAGGGTGTCACCGTTAATACCAACAATCTGCTCCAGACCAATACTGATCTCCAAGTTATCCATCAGGAAGCCACCCCGATACTCAGACAGCTCCGGATCACTCAGTGGCTCAACACCGAGCGTCAGTTCTGCCTGGACAGACGGCGATAAGGTTGCAAATGAAAGAGCCAATGCGAGAGCTGGGATCCGGACTATCATGATCATCACCATTCCCTTGTAGAGGGCCAGTAAGGCAGTATATGCCCGAGTGAAGGGTCGCCCAGCCCTTTCTGTACTGGCGCCCTGGCCACCTGAGGCCAATGTCCCTCGCCAAGAAAAGCGTCTCGGCCTTGCTCAAGATGGCTGCGGATAATAAAGGCGGTGCCATTCCAGTAATCGCTGAACTGTGCGTAAGAGTATACCTTCAGCCCCCGCGCTGGGTCCCCCACCAGGACCTCGTCCTCGCTGATACCCTTGATCAGGACGAAATGCCGGAAACCTTCGATGTTCAGCAGCACAATCATCGGCAAGCGCACCTTCTCCCTGAGCCCGCTCAACGCCATGCGAAACCCATCGGCCCGGT
Source organism: uncultured Marinobacter sp. (assembly GCA_913057975.1). GTDB lineage: Bacteria > Pseudomonadota > Gammaproteobacteria > Pseudomonadales > Oleiphilaceae > Marinobacter. The sequence continues at coordinate 1,614 of CAJXOQ010000177.1, read as the reverse complement.
ATCCTCGAGCCTCAAGATAGTGCTTCATATCAAGCATGGAGAACCCATGCTTACGTACTTTTTCCTCATCGGCCAACGCGAGCATTTCAACGAATACATCGTGCTCTGTTACCTGATCTTGGTAATGAAACGCCAATAACGACGCAACAGCTGCGGAGCCGCAACTGAAATCGTATTGCTGGCGCATGACACTATCGAAGCGCCTGTTCTCATAACTGTTTATTTCTACCCGTACATCACCACCTATACCCGGCACCATGACCGAGCCGGCGAAGGCAGTGGACCATAGCAGCCCGGCACTCGTGCAGATCGCAACAAGAACCTTTCTGACCATGGCCCACCTCCGTCAGTGATTTATCAGTATGTTGATCTGGGTACTGTCCTGAATGACCACCTGGTTACCGGTATTCTGGATCACCGTGGCAACCCCGCTCATGTTGCCGAACGCATTGTCGGAAATACTGTTATCACCTGTAACAACGTTACCCGACAGCAGGTTATCGGACACATTCGCATTTTGCTGGTTATCGTTAATCTGCCACTGCATCGGGATTCCCTGGCGACCACTCGAATCCGCCAGCTGATCCGCCGACAATGGTGTGGCATCCATCCACTCCTCAGCCGATACAAATCCCGTTGCGCCGATCAATAATGCCAGCAAGACAGCCCTCAGTTTCCATTTGATGACTTGACCCATGGCATTTCTCCCGGAATAACCAAGCCGCATCGACTACCGACAGATGCGGCCTGAATTCCTCACTGGGTACCGCCACCGCCGCCGGTGGACAGGTTGGACATTACACTGACATTGGCCTGTGTAACGCTGCCATTACCTGCGTTCTGGGCAAATGCGCCGACACCGGTGTAGTTCGCTGAACCACCAGAGATTTCGTTGCTGTTGTGAACCTCGGTGTGTGAGGCTCTGCCATTGGCATCACCATAGGTGGTTGCTGTGCCCGATACACTACCGTCCAGATCTGCGTTGTTGAGGAACACGTCCAGATCAAGGGCCACTGAATTATCGGAGCTGTTATTGCCACTGTCAGACACGGTGGTGTTTCCACTGTCCGCAATGTTGGTGGAGTTATCCGAGTTATCAGAGTTGTCCGAATTGTCCGAATTATCGGAGTTATCGGAGTTATCGGAGTTATCGGAGTTGTCGGACATATCATTGCCACTGTCAGCGATTTTGAAGGAATCGTTCACACTGGTGCTGTTGTCCGAGTTATCAGAGTTGTCCGAATTATCAGAGTTGTCGGAATTGTCCGAGTTGTCCGACATATCGTTTCCGCTGTCGGCAATTTTGAACGAATCGGCAACGTCAGTGCTGTTGTCTGAATTGTCTGAGTTGTCTGAATTATCCGAATTGTCGGAATTGTCATTACCGCTGTCGGCAATTTTAAACGAATCAGCGACATCGGTGCTGTTGTCAGAACTATCGGAATTATCCGAGTTGTCCGAGTTGTCCGAACTGTCATTTCCACTATCGGCAATTTTGAACGAATCGGCCACATCGGTGCTGTTGTCCGAGTTGTCCGAATTGTTCGTATTGTCGGTATTGGTGGAGCTGTCTCTTATACACATCTCCGAGCCCACGAGACGGACTCCTATCTC
>CAJXOQ010000176.1 GCA_913057975.1 uncultured Marinobacter sp. | reverse complement strand
CCTCTCTATTCGTCGGCAGCGTCAGATGTGTATAAGAGACAGATATTAAAGAACTTATAATAAAGTTTTTGCGAGCTTGCCCGCGCTGGCGTGCACAGTTCACATGTTTGTAAAACTGCGATTGGTATAGTGTTCACATCAAGGATGACAGGGAAATGGACGACGCACTGGACGCACCCCGGCAATTGGATGCAGGGAGAAGCAGGGACACAAGGATGGCTCGCTTAAAGGAGATTCTTCGGATCGCTGGCTCGGACGCCGGCACCAGGGACTGGCAAGGGAAACCGGCAACAAGGTAGTTGCCAACAGCGCAGGGACGCGACACCTGTTCCGAGAAAGGGTAACCGAAAGGTTGCCTTTTTTTTCGCCCGCTCTCAGGTCATCGAGCTCTCGCCCGCCAGGTACACCCGCACCCGATTAAACTCCTCAAACTCATTCAGGTCTGGCCAGGTGCGGCCTTCGATCACTTCCTGCTGCTGGTAGTGGTCGCCACCCAGGTTCCGCAAGCGAGAATCCGCCAGTATCACCAAAGGCGCGGCTCGCCTGAACTCGGACAGCAGCGGGCGATTTTCCGGGTCATACAACACGTCCGCCGCGGTCACAACGTCCACATCGCTCGGTCGCATTGCCCAATCGGCGCTCAGGGTCACCGACACGCCATTTAACCTGGCGTTTGCCGCTGCCGCGTCCAGTGCAGCCTGGTCAATATCGCAGGCGATGGCCTCACTCGCCCCGGCCATTGCGGCAGCGATGGCCACCACCCCGGAACCGGATCCAAAATCCAACACTTTTTTGCCTTTTACCAGGTGTGGATGTGCCAGGATATAAGCCGCCAATACCTGTCCACTGGCCCAGCAAAACGACCAATACGCCGGCTCAGCAACCACTGCCTGCGCCTCGTCGTGGCTCAGCGGGCCCTCCAGTACCCCTGGGTCGAACAGGTAGAGGACGATGTCGGGGCAACCCGCCGGGGCCGTTACGGCAACCTGCCCCCGGCTGAGGGTTTTCCCAAGATGCTGATCTAGAATGTCGGGGGTCATGGTTACTCCGGAACACAGGCCTGGCAAGGCACGCATTGTAGCGGCAGCGGCGCGGTGGCACACCCGCAGGCGAGCAAAAAACCAGCATGTTCGTTATACTGCTGCCTCATTTCCCGTACGAACCCAAACCTGCCATGCCGTCCAGACCTGATACCAGCGACTATCTCTCCCTGTTCCTCAACGACGTTCCGCTCATGGACGTAAGGGCACCGATCGAGTTCAGCAAGGGCAGCTTCCCAAGTGCTATCAATGCGCCCCTGATGAACGACGAGGAACGCCACAGAGTTGGCATCTGCTACAAGGAAAAAGGTCAGGACAAGGCCATTGAACTGGGCCACCAACTGGTTTCCGGGGACCTCAAGGCGCAACGCATCGAAGCCTGGAAGCGATTTACGGCCACGAATCCGCAGGGCTACCTGTTCTGCTTCCGCGGCGGCCTGCGTTCGCGGTTGACTCAGCAGTGGATCAAAGACTCTGGCATCGAGTTTCCGCTCGTCCAGGGTGGCTACAAGGCCATGCGTCGGTTCCTGATCGACAGCCTGGAAGCCCTCACTGCATCGTCCGAGTTCGTTATTCTCAGCGGCCGCACCGGGACTGGCAAAACCCGCGTGCTGAATCAGTTGCCCAATCCTGTTGACCTTGAAGGGTTGGCAAACCATCGTGGCTCCAGTTTCGGTCGTCAGGTAACGCCCCAACCGTCACAGATTGATTTCGAAAACCGCCTGGCCGTTGCCATGCTCAAGGCCCATCATCACGTCGGCGGGTCGGTGTACCTGGAAGATGAAAGCAGACTGGTGGGCCGATGCGCCCTGCCGGAAAGCCTCAGGAACCGAATGGCAGCAGCACCCTTAATGGTGCTGGATCAACCGATCGAAGAGCGAGTACGAATCATCCGCGAAGACTATGTTGACCAGATGACGGCCGACTTCATGGAACGCGACGGCACAGAAGCAGGCTGGCTCAACTATCGCGACTACCTTCTCAGCGCCCTCGACAGAATCCGGAAACGCCTCGGCGGTGAACGCCATAGCCGACTGCGGCAGATGATGGAGGATGCTCTCGACTGCCAGCACCGAACCGGGGAGACCGGTACGCACCACGAATGGATCGAGGCACTGTTGCAGGACTACTACGACCCCATGTATGACTACCAGCTCAACCAGAAGGAAGGTCGCGTTGTTGTGAAGGGTGGGCCGGAAACCATCATAGGGTGGGCCAGTCGTTGATTTACAACGTACAACGCTTCCACCCAAACTGGACGCGCATGTTGTACGTTTGCCACAAACCTCTGCTATAACAAAGCTCAGGCAAATCTCTATTGAACTGCCGTTGTCCCGTCAGATTTCAAGCAACAAGCCACTACTACCGAACAAGGAGTCACTGAATGGAAGATCTTCTGGGAACCAACATTAATGCCTCGGAGCTATGGGACCAGGCACTCTCGTTGATCATGACCTACGCCCCCAAGGTTGTCCTGGCCATCATCACACTGGTACTCGGCCTTTGGCTGATCAATCGTTGCATCGGGGTTCTCGATAAAAAGCTGGGCGCGAAAGACCCGACACTCAACAAGTTCCTGTGTGGTTTGATAAGCGCCATATTCAAGGTCATGTTGCTGATCTCTGTCGCGTCGATGATCGGCATCGCGACGACGTCCTTCATTGCTGTTATTGGTGCTGCTGGCCTGGCCATCGGCCTTGCGCTACAGGGCAGCCTGGCCAACTTTGCCGGCGGCGTACTGATTCTGATCTTCAAGCCATTCAAGGTCGGTGACACCATCGAAGCTCAGGGCTACCTGGGCGCCGTCGCGGAAATCCAGATTCTTTATACTGTGGTGAATACCTTCGATAACCGCCGTATCGTTATCCCCAACGGCAGCCTGTCCAACGCCACCCTGGTGAACGTCAGCATCTACGACAAGCGCCGCTGTGACATGACTTTCGGTATTCACTACGACGACGACATCGACAAGGCCAAGGCCATCCTGCAGCGGTTGTTCGACGAGGACGAACGTTCTCTGAAGGATCCCGAACCACGTATCTGCGTGGGCAGTCTTGGCGACAACTCCGTTAACCTGATGTTCCGAGCCTGGGTCGCCACCGATGACCTCTGGCCGTACTACTGGGACATGCACGAAAAAGTGAAGAAGGCATTCGACGCCGAGGGCATTACCATTCCGTTCCCACAGCGGGATGTGCATGTCTACAAATCCGAGTGATTGGTATCTCATTAACACACACTGTTACTCGCATTCTGTACAGCCTCAACTAAGCTGACCAGTAATGGCGATGAAGTTGCACCAGCGGCTTCATCGCCAACCACCGGGGCCGGGGCAATAGAAGCCACCGGTTCCAGTACCGCTGTCATTGCTGGTAGGAGGTTGTCACTATGCCGGTACAGCAGTTGAAGGAATACCTCGATCAGGCAGGCGTGGAATACATGTGCCTGTCTCACCCCCCTGCGTTCACCGCCCAGCAACTCGCCCACCACGTCAAAATCGCCGGCGACCGGGTCGTGAAAACCGTCATTATCGAGCTGGATGGCAAAATGGCCATGCTGGTCATGCCTGCTACCTGGCGTATCCGCTGGGACCGACTGACCCACATCCTCGACACCGATTTTGTCGATCTTGCGGACGAACAGGAATTCCAGGACCGCTTCCCCGAGTGCGAAGTGGGCGCCATGCCACCATTCGGCAACCTGTTCGATATGTCCGTGTATTGCGCAGAGGCCCTGACCCGGCAACCGGAACTCGCCTTTGCCGCTGGCAGCCACACCGAATCCATCCACATGAAGACGTCAGATTTCCTGGAAATGGTGCATCCGATGGTGCTGGAGCAGGGATTTGTGAAACCAGGCGCGCAAAAGCCAGCCTGGCTCAAGGGCCGCGCCCGCAGGGCTGAGTCCCTGACCGGCAGCCCCACCGCCAACCTGGCCGGTTACTGACACCCAAAACCGGCCCAGGCTTGATCCGGACGTCTTGTCTGGATGCGTCCATCGCGTAAACTGGGCGTACCAGACAGGAACCCGTTATGACTCAAGCCTTTGATATTGTGATTGTCGGTGCCGGCATGGTCGGTGCTGCCCTCGCGACCGGACTTGGCCGCAGTGGCTTCCGCGTGGCCCTGGTTGACCGTGGCTCCGCCCCTGAACTCGATCCCTCACTGCCTCCGGACATCCGCGTGTCAGCCCTGAGCGCCGGCAGTGAGCGCTACCTCAACGATCTTGACGTCTGGCCCAGCATGCTCGCCATGCGTGCCACCCCCTACGCCCGCCTGGCGGTATGGGACGAGACCCGTCACCCACTCAGCAACCTGCTGCCCCGCAAGGTCGCCGATGTGGTGTTTGACGCCAGCAACCTGTCCGCCCGACACCTGGGGCATATCGTGGAGAATCGCATTACCCAACAGGCGTTGTGGAACAGAGCCGCGTCGCTGAACTCGGTCTCCCTGTTTCCCGACAACGCCGTCAGTCACCTCGAAAACGGCGACAACCACGCTGCTGTGACCCTGGAGGACGGCACCAAACTTGAGTGTCAGCTGGTGGTGGGCGCCGATGGCGCGGCATCCGGCGTCCGGGAACTGGCGGGCATCGGCGTAACCCGGGACCAGTACCAGCAACAGGCAATGGTCATTTCGGTTCGCTACCAGGGCGCGGTTGAGGACATTACCTGGCAGGGCTTCTACCCGTCCGGCCCCCGCGCATTCCTGCCGCTGCATTCCGCTGGCAATGGCGAAAGCTGGGCGTCTCTGGTGTGGTATGACTCACCGGAGCAACTAGCGCACCTGAAATCGCTGGACGACCGTGCATTGATGGCGGAAATACAGAACGCCTTCCCGCCGGAATTGCCTCTGCTGACGCACATTGAAGCCAAAGCCAGCTTCCCGATTGCCCGCCAGCACGCCAAAACCTATGTGAACAATCGTGTCGTGCTGGCAGGCGACGCGGCCCACACAATCAACCCACTGGCAGGCCAGGGCGTCAACCTGGGTTTCCAGGACGCACGCTGCCTGCAGACCGTCATCCGCGAGGCCAAACGCGCTGGCTGCGACCTGGCCGATCCGGCGTGGCTGGCCAAGTACGAGCAACAACGCCGCCCGGCCAACCGACGTATGATGATGGCGATGGACGTGTTCTATCACCTGTTCAGCAACCGCACGCCGCCTCTGCACTTGTTGCGCAATCTGGGCCTGGGCGCCGCGAAAGCAATGCCATTTGCCAGAAACCGGGTGGCCAAATACGCTATGGGCATCGACGACGAACTACCCCCGCTGATCCGCCAACTGGCGGAGCGGCTGCCGGGGATGAAGCAACTGTAAAGCGTTTCACAAGCCTCAACTCATCAACAGGGAATCATCATGGCGGAAACCATTTTCACCAAGATCATGAACCGGGAAATCCCGGCGGACATCGTTTACGAAGACGACATCAGCCTGGCGTTCAAGGACATCAATCCACAGGCACCGGTACACCTACTGATTATCCCGAAACAGGAAATCGCAACGATCAACGACATCGAGGAAGGCGACCGGGAGTTGGTGGGCCACTTGTACTGGGTTGCGGCCAAACTGGCGAAGGAGATGGGTTTCGCCGACGATGGCTATCGGACCGTCATGAATTGCGGCGAAAATTCAGGCCAGACGGTATTTCACATCCACCTGCACCTGCTGGCCGGCAAACCTCTCGGTTGGCCGCCGTATACCGATAAATTGAAACAAGGCTGATCGCCTTGAGCCCCGGCGATATCTGAGATATTTACAAAGCCGGGCGGGAGGCACTGTTCAGGACCGTGGAGCGCCAGGGATGGCGCGACCGAGCCCTACATGGACGTATTCACGGGCGTGTCCTGAACAGTGCCTCCTGCCCTGCGGGAACACCCGCACCAGAAGGCTACGAACTCAGCGCCCGACGACCTTCTCAGCCTCCTCCACCGGCGTATGCCGAACATCCTCGCCTTTGACCATGAAGATCACATTCTCGGCAATGTTGCATGCATGATCCCCCACCCGCTCCAGGGCACGGAGAATCCACATCACCGACATACAGCGGGAAATGTTGCGGGTGTCTTCCATCATGAACGTCAGCAACGTCCGCGTGGCCGCCTGGTATTCCTCGTCTACCCGCTTGTCTTCCTTCATGATCCGCAGCGCCTGCTCCGAATCGAGGCGGGCGAAGGAGTCCAGCGCATCGTGCAACATGCTAAGAACATGATTGCCAATGTGGCGCACTTCCACATACCCACGAGGCGCCTGACCTTCCTCTGACAGCTTGATGGCAAACTTGGCAATTTTCTTGGCCTCGTCGCCAACCCGCTCCAGATCCGCCACCATCTTGATCACCGAAATCACCAACCGCAGGTCACGCGCGGTCGGCTGGCGACGGGCGATAATCAGGGTTGCTTCCTCGTCGAGGTCGATTTCCATCTGATCGACTTTCTTGTCCGTGGCACGGACCTCATCCGCCAGGTGGCCGTCGTTGTCCACCAGTGCGCTAATCGCACGGTCGACCTGGGACTCCACCAGGCCGCCCATCTCAAGAAACTCGCTCTTCAGGGCCATCAGTTCATCATTGAACTTGTTCGAAATATGATCGCCGTAAACATCGTCCTTTTTATCTGGCATGACTGTGTTCTCCAGTGTTCAACAATACCGGCGTTAACCAAAACGGCCGGTGATATAGGATTCGGTGAGTTCGTGCTCGGGCGACGTAAACACCTTGTTGGTTTCGTTTACTTCCACCAGATGCCCCAGGTGGAAATACGCCGTTCGATTCGATACACGGGCTGCCTGTTGCATCGAGTGGGTCACGATCACGATGGTATAGCTCTCCGACATTTCCGCCATCAGCTCTTCCACCCTCGCGGTTGCAATGGGGTCCAGTGCGGAGCAAGGCTCGTCCATCAGAATAACCTCCGGGCTCACCGCGATAGCGCGCGCAATGCACAGGCGCTGCTGCTGGCCGCCCGACATTCCGGTGGCTGTCGCATCCAGACGGTCCTTGACCTCGCCCCACAGCCCCGCCTTGCGCAGGCTGTTCTCGACGATGTCATCAAGATCGGATTTTCGATTGGCCAGGCCATGAATCCGGGGGCCATAGGCCACATTGTCATAAATGGACTTGGGGAACGGGTTTGGCTTCTGGAAAACCATGCCCACCCGCGCACGCAGTTCGACAACGTCGCGGCGACGGTCATAGATGTCCTGATCGTCCAGCTGAAGTGACCCCGTCACCTTGCAGATTTCGATGCTGTCGTTCATCCGGTTGAGACACCTCAGGAACGTGGACTTGCCGCACCCTGAAGGTCCAATAAAGGCAATGACCTCGTTCTTCGCCACATCCAGGCTGATGTTCTTGATCGCCCGGGTATCACCGTAGGAAACATTGACATCGCGAAGCTTGAATTTGGCATTGTCGGCAAAAGGCTCTCCCACCGTTTTACCTTCCTCAATGATTGTTTCCTCGGGCTGCTCCCGCACCGGAGCAACCGCCTCAACCTCTTGATGATCGGCTTCTTTGGTAATCGTTGGGTTCATCGTATTCATCGCTTATCTCCTTACCACCGACGCTCAAGGCGCTTGCGAAGCCAAATGGCCAGTGCGTTCATGCTAACCAGGAATGCCAGCAATACCATGATGGCTGCTGACGCACGTTCTATAAAGGCGAGCTCCGGGCTGCCCGCCCACAGGAAGACCTGAACCGGGAGTACCGTCGCTGAATCGAAAAAGCCGTCAGGAACATCAACGATGAACGCCACCATTCCGATCAGCAACAGCGGGG
>CAJXOQ010000175.1 GCA_913057975.1 uncultured Marinobacter sp. | reverse complement strand
ACGAGATAGGAGTCCGTCTCGTGGGCTCGGAGATGTGTATAAGAGACAGAATCTGCGTTCATCTGGGTCAACAATCCCAGGCACTCGCGAACGATATGGCGCTCCAGGGCGACAATCTGTCGGGTCCGCTCGGCAAAAGGAATAAATTCGCCGGGCCCCAACAACCCCCTGGTCGGATGATTCCAGCGAACCAGCAGTTCGATACCGGCCAGTTCCCGGTCCGGGCTGAGCTGGGGCTGGGCATACATGACGATTTCGTTCTCAGTAATCGCTCGGGCCAGCTCCGATTCCACTGCCATTTGCCGCCGGATATTCTCGCTCATGGAATCTTCAAACATCGCAATAGCCCGGTTCGAGTCCTTGGCATTTCGGTGCGCTGTTTCGGCATGACGCAAAGCCAGCGATGGCATATCGGAGCTTTCTGTTGGGTACAGCGCAAAGCCACCGGTAGCCTCTATCGTTAACGCCCCTTCCGAGCGATAAGGTACGGGTTCCCGCAAAGCCCCCTGAATACGCTCGAACAACTGCAGCGCTATCCGGTAGGCTTCGTCCAACGTCCACTGCTTTGGTGCCAGCACTATTCCAAACTCATCGCCCGACAGACGAGCGATGGAATCGTCTTCATGGCAGGCATTCCTGAGCCTCTCGGCAAAGGTTTGAATAACAATATCACCGCAGTCGAACCCATAGTTCTCATTTATATATCGGAAGTTATTGATATCAATAACAATAACAGCCGTAGCCATGCCACCGTGATGACACAACTTCAATACGGTACTCAATTGGTCCAGGAAAAGAGCCCGATTGGGGAACCCGGTAACAGGATCGCGCCAGGTCAGCTCTTCCAGTCGCTGTTCGGTCTCTTTCAGGTTGGTGATATCGTTAAAGACCGTCACGTAGTGGGTCACCTGGTCGTCATCAGCCCTTATCGTGCTGATCGTCCTCAGCTCCGGATAAACCTCGCCATTCCTCCTCCGGTTGTAGATCTCCCCCGACCAGTGGTTATGTACCCCTAAATAATCCAGGATACTGGTGCTGTCATGGCGTTTGTCCACGCGCACATCAAGAACGTCATGATAACGACCTAACGCTTCGTCTTCAGAGTAACCGGTAATACGGCTGTAGGAGGGATTCACTGCGGTGATCTTGCCCTCATGATCAAGCACCGCGATACCTTCCGAGGTCGACATGAAGGCCTGCTCATAGAGGTTCCCTGAATCAGCGGCCCGGCCCCGTTTCTGCTCCTGCCTCAAACGCCAGTTCAACTGGTCCATCTGATGCAATCGTTCGTTTAACGTTTGATTGAGCTCGACCATATGATCGAGCTTGCCCTTCAGGGAGATGTGCGTGCGCACTCTTGCCCGCACGGAGGGGATGTTGATTGGCTTGCGAATAAAATCCACAGCCCCTGCCTCAAACCCCTTTTCCTCGCTGTCGGTGTCAATGAGTGCCGTGATGAAGATAACCGGGATATGCTGAAGCTCCTGGCGTTTCTTCAGCCGCCGACACATTTCCAGACCATCCAGGTCCGGCATCATGATATCCAGTAGCAACAAATGGGGACGCTCCCCCTTATCGAGAAGACCCAACGCCTGTTCCGCGCTGGTGGCCACGATAACGTCATGATCGTTTTTCAGTGCCTCCGACAACACGCGTATATTGGTGGGTTCGTCATCCACGACCATGACTCTGGGTTTTACCTGAGAAAAGTGCGCTCCTATCGAGTCGTCCCGTTCCAGCTTAGATGTCAGGTCTGACACAGTTGCGCCCCCCTTCCCTCTTTGCTTCATAAAGATACTGATCCGCTGTTTCCTTCAACTCTGAAGAATTCGTCTCTTTATGAGGAACAATAGCGAAGCAACCGATTGACGCTGAAAAGTTTGGGCAAGCCTGCCCACTACGTCGGCACTTCTCGTGTTCTGCTTCAAGAACCTGCTCCAGACGCTTGGCCGCCTGAACTGTACCGTTAAGTGTGGCACCGGGCAGCATTGCTACAAATTCGTCGCCGCCGAGTCTCGCCACCAAATCGCCAGCGCGGCCAAACACTTTCTCCATGGACGTCGCCAGAAGTTGCAGGCACCTATCACCCTGGGCGTGCCCGTATTGATCATTAATGTTCTTGAAATGATCCATATCCACCAGTGCAAGGCCGAGGGAAAGTTCCTGTCGAAGTGCCCTCCGCCATTCCATGCCCAATTGCTGCTCAAACATCCGCCGGTTTCCGATCCCGGTCAGTGTATCCCGCAACGCCTGAGCCGCCAGCAGATCCGTTTTTCGCTTGAAATCAACAAAAGTTGAAACCTTGGCACTCAGAATGGTTTTGTTGAAAGGTTTGAGGACATAATCAATAGCACCTTCTCTGAACACCTCCTCAATGTCGCTGCTCTGGTCGGAAGCCGAAATACAGATCACCGGCAGTTCCCGGTAGGCCGGGGCCGACTTCAAGCGCTTCAGGAACTCAATGCCTTTGCCGTCGGGCAGATAGAGGTCAAGAAGCACAAGGTCCATGTCCGGTGAGAGGCAGCGCTTTGCCTCTGCCAGCGTTTTGGCAACAACAAGTTCACAGGCCGCCCCCAATATCCCCACCAGACTGGCAATACCCGTAGGGTTATCTTCCACAACAAGCACAACTGGCTGTTTTTTATGGCTCATTATCTGGTGGGTACTCCGTTTGGACATCATCCAATAGTGCGAGTGCCTGCTGAAAGTCATAGACCTCCAACGCTTGCCTCAGTCTGTTCGCCAGTTTCATCTGGCTGCTGGCGATAAGATGATTCAGGATCACCCTCAGATCTTCATCTTCAGCGATACGATTGCCACTCAGTTTCGTCTTCACACGAGAGAGTGCTACCTGTAATTCCACTGCGGAGTTATCGGCATTGTCCGCAGGAGCGATCAGCTTAAAATGCCGCTCCAAACGACGACTATGATCAAGAAGCAGATTGAGCAGTCGGGGTAACATGGACAGCGACGTACGGTCCTCCTCGGCGTTCTCGACCTGACCAGCCACCTGAGCAAGCTCTGTGTCGGCAATGCTGGCGGCGGCTCCCTTGATCTTGTGCGCCATGAGACGGGCATCTTCCGCCAGCGTTGCCTGCCGGACGTCAGCAACCATCTCCGCAGAACTGGCGATAAAACTTCTGACACACCGTGTGAACAAAGCACGGTCGTCACTGAAAAGACGGTCGTAAGCCTGGCGTGAAATAAACTCCGGCACGCCCGTTGCCGTAATCTCTGTGTCGTCGGATGCGTTGGGCGTGTAAACCACTGACCGACCCTCTTCAAAATAGGTTTCCAACAGTAATTGGATATCCTTGGGAACCACGGGTTTGGTGAGATAGTCCTGCATTCCCGCAGCCTTGGCTGTCATGCGGTCATAATCGGAGATAGAGGCCGAGAGTGCAACGATGATCGAATCATCCGCGTTGGCGCACCCATGGATGCGCTCGGTGACCTCTTGTCCGGTTTCACCGTCCAGGTGGAGATCCATCAATATGAGATCGAAGGCCTGTTGCCCCAGGCGCTCGACGGCCTGATCCCCTGTCTGGACAGACTGCACATCGACACCAAACGACCTCAGGTAGCTTTCAACGATCTCACAATTCAAGGGCACATCATCAACGACCATTGCAGATAGTCCCTCGAACTGGGGCTTCCCCCCTCCCAGCGAATCCTGAGTATTTCCATGCCTTTGGGAGAAGTGCTCAAAGAGTTTTGACGGTGTCAGGGGTTCAAAGGCAATGTGCCCGCCGGAACGCTCTAGCTCCGCGGTCCATTCCCGCCAATAGCCGGCAGGGGCAATGATCAGGAGGGCCCAGAGCGGGTACCTGTCGGGATCGGCTAAGATCTCGGTCACGAAACTGTCCAGCAGGCTCTGCTCCATGCCTTCCAGATCAATCAGAAGGAACCTGTCTTCGGCGTCTTCAACCTGCGCGATATGTTCAAGGATACCAGGCCATCGGGTGATATCATCGACGGCTTCAAGTCTCAGGCGCCAGTGGTCCCGATAGTCTTCGAGCAAGGCCAGGTTGGCGCGAAAGCCGTAATGAAAGACATGAATCGGCCTTCCCGTTCTCGCGGAACTCACCGTGCCATCGTCCTGAGAGACGCCCACCGGTACCGATAGCCGGAACGTGGAGCCCTTTCCAACGTCGCTCTCCAGGGTTAATTCCGCCTCCATCAATAGTGCCAGTCTGCGGCTGATGGCAAGGCCCAGCCCGGTTCCCCCAAAATTCCGGCTCGTGGATTCATCCGCCTGCCGGAAGTTCTCAAAAATCCGGCCCTGATCGTACGGGTGGATCCCCATTCCGGTATCTTCGACTTCGATACACAAATGCCCACTAGCATGGCTCTCAGCCCGGTAGGTAATGCTGACATCGATGCCGCCTTTGTGGGTAAATTTGACAGCATTACCGACAAGATTGGTGCATATCTGAGAGATACGCAGCAGGTCGCCCGAGACCCGATTGGGTGTCGTGGGGTCAATGGACACCCTGAGTTTCAGGCCTTTTTCTTCCGCCACAATGGCAAACAGGTCGACGCTGCGATGAACCAGCGCGTCGATGTCAAATGGATGGACATCCAGCTCAATGTGATCCGCTTCGATCTTGGAGAGATCCAGAATGTCATTCAGGAGCTGCAGGAGGGCCTCTGAAGCCGAGAAGGCTTTCTTTACGAGTCTCCGAGGGTGATCCTCCAGCCCAGCTTCCTGCAACAGCACCAGCACACCGATAATCGCGTTCATAGGGGTGCGGATCTCGTGGCTCATATTCGCGAGGAAAGCCGTTTTGACGGTCACCGCCGATTCCGCCTCCTGCTTCTGCTCCTTAAGTTCCGCATTCAGAACTTCCAGCTCCTTTTCACGCTGCACGATATCGGTGACATCAATCGTGGTCGCCATGAAACACTGCTCGCCCTGCAACGTTACCGGGTGATAACTGACCACAACATCACGAATCTCGCCTTTGCGGTTCTCGAGCGAAGCACTGGCCTGAACGCTCTTTCCATCCAGCGCTTGCTGATAGAGTGTGTTGCGTTCTTTGACGAGGTCGGGGCCAAGCATCTGTTCCAGATTCTGGCCAATGGCTTCTTCTTTGCTGAAGGGAAACCAGTGTTCTCCGTAGGCGTTTATAAAACGGCAGGTGAGTCGGGAGTCCCAAACCGACACTGTCAGCGGAAGGTGGTCGGTCAGCGTATTGATGAAATCCAGGCTTTCCCGCAGCTCAGAGGTTTTCTCAACAACCTCACTCTCGGCGCGACGGCGAGCGTTGGCCATGAGCGCAAAGACCAGCAAAATCAGGGCATTGATAACGAGGCCGCTGACCAGAATGATAATGGGCTGCTTACCGCCATTGAACGATTCAAAGCGTCGGGTGGTCTGGAGATCGAAATGCCACTGACGACCATACATATCCATCGCATACGACGTCTCGAACATGGGTGTGGGGTCGTAATTATCGCCCCGGGTTTCATCGAGTTCGCTGTACAAGCGGGATTCACCATCCGTAACCCGAAAATGAACAAGCCGGTTGACGTTGGCGAGCGTACCTTCCATCAGTTTCGACATGATGAAAGGCGCGTAGACCAGCCCTTTGAACAACGACTCGCGCTGATCGGCCGGTGGCACTTCGGCCGACTGGTAAAAAGGCCGGTAGAAAAGGAATCCGGGTGTTTTTTCCTCATCCTGGACTAATACAATAGGGCCCGTTATCTGGGTTTGCCCAGTTCGCATCGCTTTGAGCGCCGCCTGATACCGATTCGACTCATGAGCCATGTCGAGCCCGACCGCCGCCCTATTGGACGCCTCCGGCTCAATATAGACAATGGGCCAGAAATCATCGCCACCATGGGAAGGATGAACCCGGAAGTAGGAACGCTCCTGTTGTTTTTCCGCGATATAGTCGTCCAGATTCTCCGCGGTAACACGCTCAATAACCCCGATACCATTAATGCCGGGCAGACGCTCCTGAAGCGCCAGCACTTCGCTGAAGCGCTTCCACATCTCCAGATTCACATTGCCCTCTGAAGCCCGGATAGCGCCTGCACCGAACATCAATGCAAATTCGTATTTCTGCATCCGGTCCCGCAGGAGTTCGTTAAGCTGCTCAACCTGGTGATCAAACTGCTCCCTGGCCTTCTCCTCGGCAATACGAGACGAAACCTGCCAGGCGGTAAGGGTAAGAAGTAACGAGAGGGAAATCACTACCCAATGGAGTACGGACAGTGACTGAAAGGATTTCCATGCGTTGAACATATCTCGGCCCACATCCTGTTAGCGAACTACACCGGCTAGTGTAGTTCAGTTTCGGAGGGAGAACGAAGGGATATACGTCTCAAAGGCCTAAAAGATTCACACTTGGAACTTGAAGCAAATCGGTTCGGTAATCAATCGGCTACATGGCTCCCAGGCGGAACAGGGCAATCTTGTTGATCTCGCTCAGTGCACGCTGAAATTCCTGCTCGGGAGAATTGTGAATGCGCTCTTCGAACGACGCCAGTATCTGGTGTCGATTACTGCCTCGCACCGCCATGACAAAAATAAACCCAAACTTGGCTTTGTATGCCTCATTCAGCCTGACAAAGCGTTCAAACTCTTCCGGGCTGCAATCCTGAATACCGGCACCGGCCTGCTCGGACGTACTGGAGGCCGTCAGCTCTCCACGCATTGCGGCTTTTCCTGCAAGGTCAGGGTGGGCATTGATCAAGGCCAACTGGGTGTCGCGATCCGCACTGAGAAGGATGTTGGCCATCCGCTCATGCAGGCTTTCGATCTCATCACATGTTTCATCGATGCCCATCTCATAGGCTTTATCCGCTACCCACGGTGAATGCTCATAGATGTCCGCAAATGCGGCCACAAATTCCTCGCGCCCAAGGCTGGACGGAGTCAGGGTTCGAAAACGGCTCATTGTTTGCTCCTGATACCTTATTGAATGCGGCCGGTGCCCGCGTTATAAAACACCATGCCATATACATCGTATACAATTAACATAGGCGCCAATGTGAGGCAATTCTTTTTGCAGGTCGGCGATATCTCTGGCTTCAACATGGCTCTCACTCACTACCCTTAATCCATAATAGATCTAAAAATAAGAAATATATCAATTTATGGGATACAATATATACAAATTGTGTATTCAGTTATGATTGAATTATGTTACTCTTTGATCAGGTCATCGTGGCCACGGCGGGGAGGTTTTGTGACATTCGATCTGCGAACCTCACCCGCCCTCCTGCAACACACTCGACTTGCCTCAGTGTGTTTTTACCCGCCTTCTGGCGGGTTTTTTTTGCCCTTTCCCAAACCCCAGTGATGGCCGGGAGCTCCGAAAGGCGGCACATGATTGGATCAGGCTCGGCTAAACGGGGTCATTTCTCGTATACTATCCCACTACCGGATTCCGTACTTCCACCACCTCATTCGCGAGACATTATGAGCAAACAAGCCCAGCCCACCAAAAGCCCGAACCGAGCCGAGAAAAAACGGACGGGGGCGACAAGCGACACCATATACGCCCACATGTTCGACGCTATTCTTGAGCATCGCCTGGCTCCGGGAACCAAGTTGAGCGAAGAGGCACTGGGAGAAATTTTTGGAGTCAGCCGCACGATTATCCGGCGGGAGCTGTCACAGCTGGCACATGAGGGTGTCGTTTCCATTCGCCCCAACCGGGGCGCGATGGTGGCCAGCCCAAGCGTGGAGGAAGCTCGCCAGATTCTCTACGCAAGGCGCTTGGTCGAACGTGCCATCACAGAGCTTGCGGTTCAGCACGCCACTGAAGAACAGATCAATGAGCTGCGGGGGATGGTGACAGAGGAGCATGATTGCTTCGCCCGCGGGGATCGGGGCGCCGGAATTCGCCTGTCTGGCGAGTTCCACCTGAAACTGGCCGAGGCGGCGAACAACGCCCCCTTCGTT
>CAJXOQ010000174.1 GCA_913057975.1 uncultured Marinobacter sp. | reverse complement strand
CGTGGGCTCGGAGATGTGTATAAGAGACAGGTGGCTTCCTGTCCCCGTACTTCATCAACAACCAGGAAAACATGTCTACCGAACTGGATGACCCGTACATCCTGCTGGTTGACAAGAAGATCTCCAACATTCGTGAGCTTCTGCCGGTTCTGGAATCTGTGGCCAAGGCTGGTAAGCCTTTGCAGATCATTGCCGAAGACATCGAAGGTGAAGCGCTGGCGACTCTGGTCGTGAACAACATGCGCGGCATTGTGAAAGTAAATGCTGTGAAGGCGCCCGGCTTCGGCGACCGTCGCAAGGAAATGCTGCAGGACATCGCTATCTTGACCGGCGGCACTGTTATTTCCGAAGAAGTCGGCCTGTCTCTGGAAAACACCTCCATTGATGACCTGGGCACTGCCAAGCGTGTCAACGTCACCAAGGAAAACACCACCATTATTGGCGGTGCTGGTGCCCAGGGTGATATCGAAGCCCGCGTTGAGCAGATCCGCAAGCAGATCGAAGACAGCTCTTCCGACTACGACAAGGAAAAGCTCCAGGAGCGCGTGGCCAAGCTGGCTGGCGGTGTAGCCGTCATCAAGGTAGGCGCCGGTTCCGAAGTGGAAATGAAAGAGAAGAAGGCCCGCGTTGAAGACGCTCTGCACTCTACCCGCGCTGCGGTTGAAGAGGGCATTGTGCCAGGCGGCGGTGTTACCCTGATCCGTGCCATTGCGGCACTGGACAAGGTGGATGCCATCAACGAAGAGCAGAAGGCTGGTGTGAACATCCTGCGCCGTGCCATGGAAGCTCCGCTGCGCCAGATCGTGACCAACGCCGGTGGCGAAGCCTCCGTTGTGGTGAACAAGATTCTGGAAGGCGAAGGTTCCTTCGGCTACAACGCGTCTACCGAAGCGTTCGGTGACATGCTCGAAATGGGTATCCTTGATCCCGCCAAAGTGACCCGCTCTGCGCTGCAGGCCGCCGCTTCCGTGGCTTCCCTGATCATCACCACCGAGGCGATGATTGCGGATGAGCCGGAAGAAGAAGGTGCCGGCGGCGGTATGCCGGACATGGGTGGTATGGGCGGTATGGGTGGTATGGGCGGCATGATGTAATGCCAGCCTGACCCGGACCAATTCTCAGTTGTTGAGAAATGGCCCCATAAACCCGAAAAACCCCGCGTTGGTTCACACCGACGCGGGGTTTTTTGTTTTTTTGTCATGAACTTGCGAAATGGCTTTGCTAGACTCGGCAACCGGCCATTCATCTTTGTGACACTGTATGAGCGAAACCCCCGCAAACGCCTTTCTCAGACCCGGCAAGGTGCTCCTGCTGACTTTGGCCGGTGTGCTGATTTATCTGGTGGCGCTCGTGATTCTTGTGCCGGCTGGATGGCTTTGGCATCAGGCGTCTGCCTATGTTGCTCTTCCGCCGGAAGTTCAGGTCAGTCAGGTGTCTGGTAGAGTCTGGTCGGGCGCGGCCGGTGTGGTGGTTGCCGGTTACCCTCTGAGGCTTGAGTGGCAGTTGGGCGCGCCATCTGTTTCGGGATTATCGCTACCTGTCGACTTTTCACTGTCGTCGTCACAGTCTTCCGTGGGTGGCAATGTTAGTCTCGGATGGCAAGGGGCAGGCACCCTGAACGCCAGTGGTGATCTGGCGGTGGCTGAATTTGAGGACCTGATCCGACGCAGCGGTGGGGCGGTTATTGAAGGCGACGTCACCATTGATCGATTGGTGTTGTCCTGGCAGGACAACCGTGTGACCCAGGCAGATGGTGTGGGTCGTTGGGCAGGAGGCCAGGTGACCTGGCCCATGGGGAACAACGTTGGCCAGGCGGATTTCCCGCCCATGCGGGCGACGATGGACAGTACGGCCGATGGTATTGCGCTGGTCGTTTCAGAGCAGGGTGGGGGTGGCCCGGCGGCGGATGCCGAGATCCGCTGGAACGGCATGATGGAGTTGCGAGTTTATAAACGCATGATCGACCTGGCGGACCAGCCCTGGCCAGCTTCAGCAAGCCCCAGTGATGTCGTGTTCAGGGTCAAACAGCCGTTAATCCCGGGAGGTGCGTTGTGACGGCGATGGCGGCTGTAGCTGGTAGCCGGCGACTTCCCCGGTTGCTGGCCAATTTGTTACTGGTGGGTCTCGTGGTTTATGTTGCGCTGGTACTGGCGCAAACAACATGGCTCATCGCCTGGGACGACCGCCCGGTGGCCATGGCACCCGCCCTGGACAGCAGAGCGACTGTTTCAGGGGGCGGCCGATTACAGCCACTGGCAGCCCATCAGGTGTTTGGCAGGGCAGAGGAACAACCCCGTGTCGCGGAGGTGGTGCGTCGGTCGGCACCGGAAACCAGGCTTAACCTCAGGCTTGAAGGTGTGCTGGTAGCAGAGCGCCCGGAAGACTCGGGTGCTATAGTTGCGGGAAGCAATGGCGTAACAGAGCACTATCGTGTGGGGGACGTTTTACCCGGTAACGCGGAACTGGCGGAAGTGGAGCCGGGCCGGGTGCTGATTCGCAGGAATGGGCAATACGAAACCCTGACGTTTGAAGAACAACTTTTTACGGGCCTGGTTGAGGGCGTGGAGGAACGTTCGGCGTCCTCGCCAGAGCAATTCCTGAGTGAGGCACGTGAACAGCTTGGATCCCAGGGGGTTGCGGCGCTTGCACCATACGGACTGAGTCCGACAGGAGAGGGTGGCACTTCCGGTTATGTGTACGATGGTTCCAGTGCCATGCTCAATGCCGTCAATCTCCAGGCCGGAGATGTGATTACCGCTGTTAACGGGCAGCGCCTGGGCGACCTTGAGCAAGATATGATGCTTTTTGAGAATTGGCGGTCTGAGCCGCAACTGGAAATAGAAATCGAACGGGACGGATCCATTCTGACCGTAAGCTATGCCATACCTGAACAGTGGCGATGAACGGATTTAACGATACAGGACAATAACGCCAGATGCTTAACCACAGATCCAAACTATTCCGGGCCTTTTTTCTGGCCCTGCTGATGCCCCTGATGTCTGTTGCTTACGGGCAGGAAACGGAAACCTGGCGACTGAACCTCAAGGACGCGGACATTCGCGCCTTTGTGACCCAAGTGGCGGATATCACCGGCTACAGCTTTGTCGTGGATCCACGGGTGAAGGGTAAGGTGACCGTCCTGTCCAGCGCCCCCATGAACAAGGACGAGATTTACGATCTGTTCCTGGCTGTGTTGCAGGTGCATGGCTTCACCGCGATTCCCGGTGAGGAAGTGATCAAGGTGGTTCAGCAAGTGGACGCAAAACAATCCGCTGAGTCGCTGGAGCGGTTTACGGAGGTACCCTCAGAGCAGCTGATCACCCGCGTTATCCAGATCGATAACGCCAATGCCCTTGAACTGGTGCCTATCCTGCGGCCGCTCGTGGCCAAGTATGGCCACTTGGCGGGTGTGGCGGCTGCCAACGCCCTGATCGTCAGCGACCACTCTTCCAATATCCGGCGCATCGAACAGATTGTGAGAGAGCTCGACAGCCCGTCCAAATACGAGGTGGAAGTGATCCAGCTTGAAGAGGCCTGGGTGGGTGATATGGTCGAGTTGCTGCAGGAACTGGCCCCGGCGGAATTAGGTCAGGGTGGTGGCGATAATGCCGCTCGCAAGTACAGCGTAACGGCCGATGAACGCAGCAACCGGCTTATCCTCAGGGGTGATGAAACCTTCCGTGACAAGATGCGGGAGCTGATCAGGAAGCTGGACCAGCCCTCAGCCACAGGTGGCACGACCAAGGTCATTCGCCTGAGCCATGCCGACGCGGAGAATCTTACTGAAATTCTCAAGGGCGTGATGGGGGAAGTCGCCAAGGAATCGACCGGTGGTGCAGGTGGCAGCAGCGGAGGTTCGGGAAGTGGACGTAACACCAACTTTTCGGTATTCGCAGATGAAGGGCTGAATGCCCTGGTCGTGCGTGGCGAGCCGTCAATGATGCAGGAAGCCGAGATGATCGTTCAGGCGCTTGACGTGCGCCGGGCTCAGGTGATGATTGAGGCAGCCATTGTCGAGATCAGCGATGAGCTGGGGCAGGACCTGGGCGTTCAATTTGCGCTTGGCAGCGAATCCAGTGGTTCTACACCGGTAGCCGGCTCTAACTTTGAGAACGTCGGCAACAGCCTTGGCGACGTTCTCGGCGCGATTCTATCCGAGTCGCTTATTGAACCTGCTGCCGGCGGTATCACTATTGGCGCCGGTCAGCGTAACGAGGATGGCGTGTCCTGGGGTGTCCTGTTGCAGGCGTTGTCGACCTCGGCGGCGGCAAATCTGCTGTCCACTCCCAGCATCATTACCCTGGATAATCAGGAATCCGAAATCATCGTTGGCCAGAACGTACCCTTCCGGACCGGCCAGTCCACAGTGACCGGCGATGGAACCACCAATCCGTTTACTACCATTGAGCGTCGCGATATCGGCTTGACCTTGAAAGTCACGCCGACCATCAGTGCCGACGGTCTGGTGCGCCTGGTGGTGGAACAATCCACGGAAAGTATCGGTGACAGTATTGAAGCCGCCTCGGACATTATTACCAACAAGCGCGAAATCAAGACTACTGTCCTGGCGGATGATGGCGAGACCATCGTTCTGGGTGGCCTGACGACCGATGACTTGCAGGTGAACAAAAGCAAGGTTCCCCTACTGGGCGATATCCCAGTGTTGGGTCGTCTGTTTTCCTCTGAATCCGAGCGCCGGGTGAAGCGCAATCTCCTGGTGTTCCTGCGCCCGAAGATCATGCTTGGCAAGGCCGACGCCGTTGCCGCCACGGATGAGAAATTCCAGAGCTTATGGGAAATCAATCTCGGTGTGCGCAAGAAGCTGGGACTGCCGGACCCCGAAAGGCCGCCCACGAAAGACTCCCTGTTCCGGCCCCAGTCTAACTGATCGCCCAAGAGGTTGATCTCAGGCCGCCAGTGGCGGCATCGGGCAGTCCAGTTGATCCGCCACCAGGCGGATCAACTCGTATTCCGTGGTCTTGATCTCTCCATCTGCAACCACGCAATGACCGCAGGCATCGAGAATGGCGGGCTTTAGCAGTGGCGACAGGGTGTTCAGCACCAACAGCGCATCGCGCAGATGCTTGATGGATACCGTCTCCAGAAGCTCTGATTGCTCCCGCCCGGCGGTAAAACCCGCCATCGCCTCAGCGAACAGGCCCTGGCTGTCGATTCCCTGTTGAGCACCGGCCCGTGCCATCAGGCTGAACAACACTCGCAGTTGGCCGGTTACTGTCCGGTAGCTGCGGTGGCGTACCGGAACCACGCGAGCCGAGTCTCCCGCAAGGTGGCGGCGAAGAAAGGTATGCATGGCCAGTTCATAGAGGCTCAGACGGTTGTCTGCCCTGATCAATACCTCCGTACACGACATTAACTGGCTGCGCTCTTCGGGGTCGAGCTTTCTGAGGGCGGGCATGGCCAGTTCCAGCGCCGGAAATCGTATTGCGTCGCCCAGTGTGGTAAGGGCGGGCAGCAGCTTGTGCAACAGGTCGGCGTTGGGCGCAAAGAGGGAGTCGGCGGTGACCAGCGCCAACCGCTTCTGTTGTAAAGGCTCAGGAAGCTGGTAAATCAGCAGCGCATAGCACAGCTGAATGGCGCCGGCCCGGGTATAGAGCAAGTTGCGAAACGTTGAAGGCAGCCGGTTGAGGAGGTCCACGGCATAGTCTTCGCTGCGTTTGTTCACGGTACCCACTGAGGTCGAGAGATTCTCCGGTAGCCGGGTATTGAGGGGCGACGTCGCGGCGCCTGTTCCACCCGCGCTGAAGCCGGAAGCCGCACCATGGGCCATTGCTGCACTGACTACGGAGGGTTGGGGAGAGCCCGCGGATCGAAGTGCGTTTGCGGGCTCGCTGTCTCTCAACCGGCTGCGAAGGCGGGCAAACATGCCCGGCTGGATGGCTTCGATGCGCTCCTGCACCGGGGGGTGGGACGCCAGCAATGCCGCGAACTTCATACGTGCGCTTTCGCCAAAACACATGTGGTTCATGTCACTGGCATGGCTGGTGGTGTCCAGGTAGCCTCCTTTGAGCCCAATCTTGAACAGCGCGCCGGCAATGCCCTCGGGGTTACGAGTAAACTGTACCGAGGAGGCATCGGCCAGCATTTCCCGCTGTCGCGATACTGCGGACTGGATCAATCTTCCGAAGAATACGCCCACATAACCAATGACCAGCAGCGCCACGCCTACCAGCCCGAAAACCGCCTGGCCTTTCCGGTCACGAGATGAGTGGCTGGATAGATGGGAGCGGTGGAAGGATGCCCTGAGCAGAAAGGCGCCAATCTGTCCGATCATCAGGATGCCGGCCAGGATGGCGATCAAACGTACGTTCAGGCGCATATCGCCGTTTAGGACGTGGCTGAACTCGTGGCCAACCACACCCTGGAGCTCGTCACGGGTGAGTTGTGTCAAGGCCCCATGGGTAACCACCATAACGGCCTCACCGGGCGTATAGCCTGCCACAAAGGCGTTGATGCCGGTTTCGTGATCCATCACATAGAGGTCTGGCACGCTGATGCCGCTGGCGATGGACATTTCTTCCACAATATTACGCAGCCTGCGCTCGTCGGTGTCCTTTGTGGCCGGGTCAATGGCGCGCGCTCCCACCATTTTTGCGACCCGCTCGCCACCACCGGACAGGTCCGCCCAGCGGATCAGGGAGCCAATACCAATCAGGGCAACGACTGCCGCGGCCGTATACAGTCCATGGCGGCTTAACAACCAGTCGGCGAAGGCCAGTCCCGTGAACTCGCTGCGGGTTACCAGGTAACCCACCAGGCACACGGATAGCGTGATGATCACCACGGCCGCCAGAAACAGGACCACCAGAAGGCCGGTGTTCCGACGGGCGCTGGCCTGGCGCTGGAAAAATCCGGGATGTGCCATGACTATCGGTCTCAGAAGGCGACTTTGGGCGCCTGGCGGGCTTCAGGAGACTCCAGTTCCAGCTGAGAGGAAGGTTTGAAAGCGAACAGTCCGGCCACGATGTTGTTAGGGAACTGCTCACGAAAGATGTTGTAGCCCATAACGCCGTCGTTGTAGGCCTGGCGGGCAAAAGAAACCCGATTCTCGGTGCTGGACAGCTCTTCCATTAACTGCTGGATAGTCTCGTTGGCTTTCAGTTCCGGGTAGTTTTCCGCCACGGCGTAAAAGTTGGCGAGGGCTTTGGAGAGCATGTTCTCTGCGCTCCCAAGGCGCTGAATCTTACCGCCGTCCGCTGGGTCACCAGCAGCGTCTTTTTGGGCGCTGACAGCGTTGTTTCGCGCTTCCATCACTTCGGTGAGGGTATTGCGCTCGTGGGAAAGGTAGGCCTTGGCCGATTCCACCAGGTTGGGAATCAAATCATGGCGGCGCTGGAGTTGGACATCTATCTGGGCGAATCCGTTTTTGAACTGGTTTCTCAATGATACCAAGCGGTTGTAGATAAAAACGATGTAGACAACAACGACTGCAATAACAATCAGACCGATCAGTGTGGTTCCCATGGCGGCTCCTTGCGTTTCTGGTGGCAGGTGATTAAGTGTGGTGGGTCAGGCGTTATTCTCGACAAGTTTGCGATGAAAACCAGCAACAAATGTCTCAAAGTCACTGGGCTTCAGTGGCCTGGAGAAGAAGTAACCCTGTGCCAGCTTGCAGCCCCTTTGCGCAAGATAATACTCCTGCTCCGCAGTCTCGACGCCTTCCGCGACCACGGTCAGGTTCAGGCTCTTGCCGAGGTCAATAATGGTGTTGGCGATACGCGTATCTTCCTCGTTGACAAGCAGGTCTCGGATGAACTGCTTGTCGATTTTCAGATGCTGGACCGGCATACGTTTAAGGTAGGTCAGGGAAGAGTAGCCGGTGCCAAAATCATCCACCGCAATGCTGATGCCAGCCTTGTGCAGACGTTTCAGTTTCTTTACGGCGTCTTCCAGGTTGGTCATGAAACTGGTTTCGGTCACTTCCAGTTCAAGGCGCCCGGCGGGGATGTTGTGGCGTTTCAGGGTGTCCAGAATGTCGTCCACGATGCTGTTCTGGCGTAGCTGCACAGCTGAAAGGCTGTCTCTTATACACATCTCCGAGCCCACGAGACGGACTCCTATCTCG
>CAJXOQ010000173.1 GCA_913057975.1 uncultured Marinobacter sp. | reverse complement strand
AAGAGACAGGACAGCCTCCGGACCTGGCTACAGCAAGCCATACCAGGTTTCGGTACCAAGCTGGACGTACAGCAATTCCAGGGCGGACAGTCGAACCCCACGTTTCTGCTGGACACCGACAGCGGCCAATACGTGCTGCGCAAAAAGCCGCCCGGGAAAACACTGCCCTCCGCCCACATGGTGGAGCGGGAATACAAAGTCATGCGCGCTTTGTCCGAACACACCAGCGTGCCCGTGCCGGCCACCCGGGCTTTGTGTGAAGACAGCAACATCATCGGTACGCCGTTCTACGTCATGGACTTTCTGGAAGGCCGCATAGTCAACCACCCGGCGTTGCGGGCGCTGGATCGTCAGGAGCGGATGTCGGCGCACCTGTCGGCCATTGATACCCTGGCGGCACTGCATTCGGTAGACGTGAATGCGGTGGGCCTGGGTGACTATGGTCGACCCGAAGGTTATGTCGCTCGGCAGGTCGCGCGCTGGAGCAAGCAGTACCTGGCGTCCAAAACCGACGAGATGCCCGCCATGGACAAACTCATGGAGTGGCTGCCGGAGAACCTGCCGTCCACCGATGAGTCCGCCATTGCCCATGGTGACTACCGCTTTGGCAACCTGATGCTGGCACCGGACAAACCGGACGTGATCGCCATTCTGGACTGGGAGTTGTCTACTCTTGGTCATCCGCTGGCGGATCTTGCCTATTACTGCCTGCCGTACCACCTGCCTTCGGACATGGAAGGTTCCCGCGGTTTGTTGGGGGAGGATCTGGAAGCCCTGGGCGTTCCCACTGAGCAGGAAACCATTGCCCGTTACTGCCAACAGACCGGTCGCGATGGCATTGCCGACTGGCATGTGTTCCTGGCGTTTTCGCTGTTCCGTCTGGCGGCGATTGTTCAGGGGGTCTATGCCCGCGCGCTGCAGGGTAATGCCGCCAATGCCGATGCCCTGCAGGTTGGCAAACGTGCGAGCCAGCTGGCGGAAGCGGGCTGGAAAATAGCCAGTGAAGGAGACCGGTCATGAGCCAGCCTGCTGCAATCACGGAACCGATGGTCCGTCGCATCCTGATCACCAACGATGACGGCATCAACGCACCGGGGCTGGCGATTCTCGAACGGATTGCCCGCAACCTGGCGGAAGAAGTCTGGGTGGTGGCGCCGGAGCATGATCGCAGTGGCGCAGGGCAGAGCATCTCCATTCACGACCCGCTGCGGGTGTATGAAAATGGTGACAAACGCTACGCCGTGTCCGGTACGCCCGCAGACTGTGTGTTGTACTCGCTGGCCCATTGGTTTGGTGATAATCCGCCGGATCTGGTGCTGTCCGGTGTGAACTGCGGCGCCAATATCAGTGATTCGGTGCAGTACTCCGGAACCGTGGGCGCGGTGCTCAGCGCCGAACATATGGGCATACCCGCCATTGCGCTGAGCCAGGCCTTTCTGAGCCGGGAAGGCGTTGACTGGTCGCCGGTGTCGGCGTTCGGGGAGCAGGTAATCCGCAAGCTCTGGCAACCGGGCGAAAACCGGGCCTGGAATGTGAACTTTCCGGCCTGCGACGCCGGTGTGATCCGGCAGGCGCAATGGTGCAACCAATCCACCGGCTCCATTCAGCGGCCCCGCCTGCTGGCAGGGCAGGATGCCCGTAGCCTGCCTTATTGGTGGCTGGGGTTCGATCGCAGTTCCCGGCACATTACGGCACCGGATGAAGACGTCACCGTGCTGCGGGAAAAAGCCATTGCGATAACGCCATTGCGTCACCGGGAAGCCCTGCCCGGTGGTACTGGAATATTCGATCTGGCCGCCGCTGCGGCTCACTGAATTGACTGAGGGGATGACAACAATGACATTTACACGCCACCACAGCGTCTGGCCAAAAGAGTTACCAAAGAGCATGACGCTGCCTGACACCAGCGTTTTCACCAACCTGCAAATATCTGCCCTGCGGTATCCGGACCATACAGCGACCATCTACTACGATGCGCCCATGAGCTACAGGCAGCTGCTGACGGAAGTGGAAGCGATGGCCGGCTATCTTCAGGCTCAAGGAGTGAAGAAAGGTGACCGTGTTCTGCTCTACATGCAGAACTCCCCCCAGTATGCCATTGCCTACTACGCCATACTGCGAGCCGACGCGGTGGTGATTCCGGTGAATCCGATGAACCGGGCTGCAGAGCTGGAACACTACATTGCCGATACCGGTTCGAGGGTGTGCCTGGCCGGTCAGGAACTGGCCGGCTTTATCCTGCCGATGCTGGACAGCACGGATCTTGAGCGGGTGGTGGTGGCGTCCTATAACACCTACATCAATAAGGACACCGACCTGGATTTGCCGGCAGAGGTGGCTGCACCGGCCTGGTCCAAAGACGTACCCGGCGTGGTGAGCTGGGAACAGGCGCTGGCCGGTAATCACAGGCCGGCAGAGCACACCGCAGGCCCGGACGACCTGGCGGTGATCCCCTACAGTTCCGGGACCACCGGCGCGCCCAAGGGATGCATGCATACGCACCGCAGTGTCATGGCCACAGCGGTTCACCGGGCGTTCTGGAATCTGAGCACCGCCAACACTGTCCAGCTGGCGACGTTGCCGTTCTTCCACGTGACCGGTATGACCGGCTCCATGAACAGCCCCATCTACAGCGGTTCAACCACCATCATTATGACGCGCTGGGACCGCACAACCGCCGCCCGGCTGATAGAGCGTTACCAGGTCACCGGCTGGACCAACATTGTCACCATGGCGGTGGATTTTCTGTCGAATCCGGACATCGGGCAATACGACCTTTCCAGCCTCAACACCATTGGCGGTGGTGGAGCGGCAATGCCGGAAGCGGTGGCTGCCAAGCTTAAAGCCATGACCGGCCTGGATTACATCGAGGGTTATGGCCTGTCGGAAACCATGGCCGCCACCCACATCAACCCGTCGGATCACCCCAAACCCCAGTGCCTGGGTATTCCGGTATTCGATGTGGATAGCCGCATCATTGACGTTGAGACCCTGGAAGAGAAAGGCCCGGGCGAAGTGGGGGAGATTGTTTCCAATGGTCCTCAGGTAACCCAGGGGTACTGGCATCGCCCGGCTGAAACCGAGGCGGCGTTCGTGGACATCGACGGCAAACGCTTTTTCCGCACCGGTGACCTCGCTTACTACGACGAAGAGGGCTATTTCTTCATGGTGGACCGGGTCAAACGGATGATCAACGCATCAGGCTTCAAGGTGTGGCCCTCGGAAGTGGAAGGATCGATGTACCGGCATCCGGCCATCCACGAAGTGTGTGTCATTTCATCGCCCCACCCCAAACGCGGTGAGACTGTGAAAGCCTGCATCGTACTGACGCCGGATGCGGAGACCAGTACCACCGAAGCGGACATCGTCAGTTGGTGTAAGGAGCAGATGGCTGCCTACAAAGTGCCAGAAATCATCGAGTTCGTGGATGAGTTGCCGAAATCACCCACGGGCAAGTTGATGTGGCGAGCACTGCAGGAAGAAGAGTGGAAGGCTAAAGCCTAAGCGTTAATCCATGCTCATTATTCCGCACTGCGGAATATCGTTCTAAATATTGACATACGAGACGTTCGATGCAATTGTTTCATTAAGCTGATAGATGGGTCGCAAGGCCCTGCCCAAAACCGCATAACTTGTTACAACAATAAAACAGCGGAGGAGCACACTTGAGCCTTTTCTTACAACAAATCGTCAATGGGTTAACCCTGGGGAGTATCTACGGTCTCGTAGCCCTGGGCCTGACCCTGGTTTACGGGATACTTCATATCCCCAATTTTGCACACGGCGCGCTCTACATGGTCGGGGCATTCATGTCCTACTTTTTCATGGTGGACCTGGGCGCGCATTACTGGATCGCCATGGCCGGTTCGGCCGCGGTGGTCGCTGTCCTGGCGATACTGTGTGAGCGCCTGGTGTTCCATCCGCTGAGGCATTCGCCACCGATCCACGACAAGATCGCCGCCATCGGTATTCTGCTGTTCCTGGAAGCGGTGGTGCAGATGTTCTGGGGATCGGACTTCCGCCGCATGTCATCGCCGTTTACCGGCATCATGAATTTCGACGGACTGATTATTCCTGAACAGCGCCTGCTGATCATTGCGGGAGCGTTCGTGTTGGTAGTGGCCCTGCAGCTTTTCCTGCGCAAGACCATGACGGGGGCGACCATTATCGCCATGGCGCAGAGCCGGGACGGTGCCTTCCTGGTGGGCATAGATGCCAACCGGGTGGCGATGATGACGTTTGCGATCTCGGGCATGCTGGCCGCATTTGCCGCCACCCTCTACGCGCCCATCAACCTGGTGTATCCCGCCATGGGGCATCTGGTCATCATGAAGGCGTTCGTCATTATCATACTTGGTGGCATGGGTAGCGTGCCCGGCGCCATTGCCGGTGGCATGATTATCGGTTTCGCCGAAGCCCTCGGAGGCTTCTACATCTCGACGTCCTATAAGGACATCATTGCCTTTGGATTGCTGGTGCTGATTCTGTCAGTCCGTCCACACGGCCTGTTTGCGAAGGGGGCGCACTGATCATGTTCAAAGTCGCTTCCCTGTTGATGACGCCAGCCGCCAAGTACCTGATGCTGGCCTTCGCCATACTGTTCCCGCTGGTCGCCGCGAATGAGTACCAGGTGTACGTGATGGCTACCGCCTTTGTCTGGGCGATCGCGGTCTACGGCCTGAACATCATTACCGGTTTTTGCGGCCAGTTGAACCTGGCCCACGGCGGTTTTTTTGCCATCGGTGCCTACACTCTTGGACTGCTCACTGCCGACTATGGCTGGAGCTTCTGGCCAGCCTTCCTGGGCGCGCTGGTGATGACCGCGGTGCTCGGGTTCCTTGTCGGCATCGTCTCGCTGCGCCTGAAAGAGCATTACTTTGCCATTTTCACCCTGTGTGTGGGCTTCATCATCTACCTGCTGATCGACAAGTGGGAAGAGCTGACCCATGGAGCCATTGGTGTCCGAGACATCGCCGCGCCCTATGGCTTTGGGCTGGTGGACTTTACAGACACCACCCCATTCTATTACCTGGTGCTGGCCTTCCTGGTGTTTGCAATCTGGTTCATGGGGCGTTTGTCCAAGTCCCTGCTGGGTCGGACCTTTATAGCCATCCGCAACGGTGACGAACTGGCCCAGTCACTCGGTATCAACCTGATGCGGAACAAGGTCCTGGCCTTTGTGCTGTCCACGACCTATGCCGGCCTGGCAGGTGCCCTGTATGCCGGCATGGTCCGTTTCATCGGCCCGGAAGAGGCCAATATCAACCACACCTTCGACATGATCACCTATCTACTGGTGGGCGGCATCGGCACCATCATGGGGCCGTTGCTGGGCACCGTGGGTATCGTGTGGATCACCCAGTCACTGCAGTTCCTGGAAGAGTACCGAATGATCATCTTCGGGCCACTGCTGGTGCTGCTGGTGATTTTCTTCCCCCGGGGCATCACTGGCTCCTTCCTGACCTGGATGCATCGCAAGTCCCAGGCACTGGCACCCACGAAAAAGCGCCAGGAGAACAAGGTCAACACCGCGCAGAACCGGGAGGCAGAGAGCAATGCTTAAGGTAGAACACGTCACCAAAATGTTTGGCGGTCTGGCGGCGGTGAACGATGTGTCGGTGGAGTTCGAAACCGGCAAGATCAACGCCATTATCGGCCCCAATGGTGCTGGCAAAAGCACCTTTTTCAACCTTATTTCCGGCCTGCACCAGCCCAGCTCCGGCCGTATCCTGCTGGACGGCGTGGATGTCACCAATCTGCCCAGCGACAAGGTCGCACGCCTGGGTGTGGGCAGGACCTTCCAGACAACCAACCTGTTTGAGCAGGCAACCGTATTGGACAACCTGATCGTGGGGCACCGGCTGCGGACGAAATCCGGGCTGTGGGACGTGCTGATCAACAGTAAACGCCTGCAACGTGAAGAGAAGGCTGCGCGGGACAAGGCCATGGAAGCCCTGGAATTTGTAGGCCTTGCCCACGTTGCCGGGCAGTTTATCGCCGACATCACCCAGGAAGAACGCAAGCGGGTGGCCTTTGCGCTGGCACTGGCGACCGACCCCAAGATCGTCCTGCTGGATGAACCGGCGGCCGGGGTCAATCCGGAAGAAACCGTCGGATTTGCCGCGCTGATGCGCAAGATGGTGGATGAGAAAGGGCTCACCGTGTGCCTGATCGAACACAAGATGGACATGATCATGAGCCTGGCGGACAAGATTATGGTGCTGGACCACGGTGAAAAGATTGCCGAGGGCACGCCGGAAGAGGTGCGCAATAATCCGGTGGTGATCGAGGCCTACCTGGGAGGTGACGAAGATGCTGCAGCTTAATCAGGTGGACGTCTGCTACGGTAGCTTCAAGGCACTGACCGATATTTCGATGACCGTTGACGCCGGGGAGCTGGTTGTTCTGCTAGGGGCCAATGGCGCCGGTAAAAGCAGCCTGTTCAATGCCATTAGTGGCCTGGTGAAGCCGGCGGCCGGCGAAATCCAGTTCGAAGACAAACAGCTCAACGGTATGAAAGCCAGTGCGGTGGTTGCCAGCGGTGTGGTGCAGTGTGCGGAGGGACGCAAACTGTTTCCGCAGATGAGCGTCATGCAGAACCTGATGATGGGAGCCTACGTGCACCGGCGTGATCGACGGGGCAACCGCAAGCGCCTGAACGAAGTGTTGGAGCTGTTCCCGATCCTCGCAGACAAGGCCGACGAGCCTGCCGGATCGTTGTCTGGAGGTCAGCAACAAATGGTGGCCATCGGCCGCGCCATGATGAGCCGCCCCCGCTTGTTAATGCTGGACGAACCATCCCTTGGCCTGGCCCCCTTGGTGGTCAAGCAAGTGTTCGAAACCGTCAAACAAATCAACAGCCTGGGCACAACCGTGCTGTTGGCAGAGCAGAATGCGTTTGCGGCCCTGAAGATTGCCCACCGTGCTTACGTTATGGAGAACGGCCATCTGGTCATGGAAGGCGACCGGGAGACGATGCTGGGCAATGAACAGGTCCGCAAGGCGTATATCGGGGCCTGACAGGCCTAAAATAACAGTCAGAGTGACATGCACTACACAACCAGGAGACAACAATGATAATAGCCAGAAAACTGGGTCAGGCTGTCGCCGCGGCAACCCTGGGTATGAGCCTGTCCGCCGGTGCAATGGCGGGCGAAGTCAACATTGGATTCACCGGCCCGTTGAGCGGCGGCGCAGCACTGTATGGTGAAAACACGCTGTCTGGACTGCGAATGGCGGTGGCGGAAATCAACGCGGCGGGCGGTTTTGACCTGAACGGCGAAAAGACCACGGTCAACCTGGTCCCCCTGGACGATCGTTACTCACCGGCGCAGGCGGCCACCAACGCCAAGCGACTGAAGCAGGAGTCCAACGTGTCGGCGGTGTTCGTGCCTCACTCCGGTGGCATTTTTGCCCTCCAGGACTTCAACGAGAAAGACAATTTTCTGGTGATGGCCTACTCCAGCGTGCCCAGCATCACCGAAAAGGGCAACAGCCTGACGTTGCGTATCCCTCCCACCTTTGATGGCTACGTTCGGGCCTTTACCAACTACGCCCTTGAACACGAGGGCAAGAAGCTGGGCATGGGAGGCGCAACCCACGAGTACGCCAAGATCTGGGGCGCCATGATCAAGAAAGAGTGGGAGTCCAAAGGGGGAGAAGTGGTTTCTGACAACCCCATGGACTACAACAAATCGGCGGATTTCTTTACCGGTGTCAGTCGTATCATCTCAGAAAGCCCGGACGTGATGTTTGTGGGCGGCGCCTCCGAGCCCACGGGGCTGGTGGTGCAACAGGCCCGCCAGATGGGCTTCCAGGGCGGCTTTATCGTGATGGACCAGGCCAAGATTGACGAAGTGGCCCAGGTAGCCGGTGGCCTGGACATGGTGGAAGGCGCCATCGGCGTGGTGCCACTGAGCGTCTATGACACCTCGGCGGCCAAAGATTTTATTGAGCGCTACAAGGCCGAGTACGACAAAATGCCTGGCTCCGAAGCCGCCTATAACTACCTGGCGCTGCACGCCCTGGTGGAAGCCATGGACGCCACCGAGTCCACCGACCCGAAAACCATCCGCGCGGCCATCGGCGATGCCCTTAAAAACCTGTCTCTTATACACATCTGACGCTGCCGACGAATAGAGAGGTGTAG
>CAJXOQ010000172.1 GCA_913057975.1 uncultured Marinobacter sp. | reverse complement strand
CGTCTCGTGGGCTCGGAGATGTGTATAAGAGACAGGTCCCCCAGCAAAGGAGAAACCTCTGGATTAGAGGCGTCACCGCCGTTGAGATAATACTCCAGGGCATGAGCCAATGCAGTCGCCGGCAACATGGCATCGCAACTGGCGTTCAATGACCGTGCCGGCGCCCCGTGCAGTCGCGCCAGGTCCAACGCCGGCGATACGGCAATCGCACAGTTCGGCATCGGCAACCCTTTACGGGCCAGTCTTTGTAGCAAGGCAACCACCAGGTTGCCTCCTGCAGATTCACCGCCTACAACGATTCGTCGGGTCGAAATGCCAGCGTCCAACAACAGGCGGTAGGCAGCTTCACTGTCGTCCAAGCCCGCGGGGAACGGATGTGCAGGCGCCAGCCGATAGTCTGGCAAAAACGCACTGCCAGTCAGGGATTCGCAAACCCTCGCCGCAAAGGTCAGATGCCCTTCCGGCATTGCTGGCAACACAAACGCACCGCCGTGCAACCACAGCAACACGGGTTCCCCGGACTCATCAAACGGTCGGCCAATAAAATGACCTGGCACCACCGACTCGTCATCGCCAAAATAATCATAGCCCCAGGAAATGCCATCCAACCGGTCGGCCCCACGCTCAGCTACCTTAAGTTGGGCTCGCGCCACGCGTTGGGGACCGCCCCGCAGAATCATTGCCAACAGGGGCCGTATCAACCATCTCAAAAACCACAGACGCACCCGGCTTCTGACGCTTAGTTGCGGGGTACGTCGGGAAGGGCGTGCATTCAGGCTGGTCATGGGAGTTCCGTCAGGCCGAAGGTTGAACCAGGATTTTTACGTCGCTCTCTGGCTTGGCCAGGCGATCAAACGCATTATTGATCTCGTCCATGCCGACCACATCCGAAATGAGCCCAGACGCATCCAGCTCACCTTCAGCGAGATATCTCAGGGTGTCGCCAAACTCTTCCGGCGTATAGAAGCTCACAAACCGGATATCCAGCTCCTTCAGTACCGGCATCGCCGGAACCAGACTGTCTTTCTCCATACACAGACCGACGACCACAATACGGGCACCAAAAGGCGCGCCGGCGCACACGTTCTGGATCAGGCCAGGCACACCCACACACTCGAAAATCAGCGACGGTTTCAGGTCGTGGCCGCCTAACATGGGGGAAACAGGGCCCGCCAGCGATGCATCGGTGGTGCGGGCGACGTCTTTCCAGCTGTCGTATGGCGAGTGTTCTGCGGGGTTCACAACCACGTCAGCTCCCATCTGCCGGGCGAGTTCCCGCCTTGCCTTGGAAAAGTCAGACGCCACAATCGGGCCGATTTTCATCATTTTCAGCACCGCGATAACCGCCAGACCAATCGGCCCACAGCCCACCACCAGGGGTACATGGTTCTGTGTTGGTTCGCCTTTTCGCACGGCGTGCATGGCCACCGCCATCGGCTCGGTCAGCGCCGCGGTGTTACTGTCCAGGCCATTGGGCACTTTCATGGTCAGGCGCCCGTCAACCAGTAATTGCTCAGAGAAACCACCGGGTAGGCTTGCGTCGCCAGACCCAATAAAAGAGACCCCCTCCTCCCGCAACAAAAACGGTAGGGACACCACCGTATCGCCTTCCCTGAAAGGAGAGTCTTTCTGGTTTACTTCCAACACCTCACCACAGAACTCATGGCCCAACAGGATTGGTTTGTCAGGGTTCACCAGGGGTTGCCCCACAATCTGGCGGGAACTCTCTGCCAGCTCATGGGAATGGTGTAGACAATGCAAGTCTGAGCCGCACACACCACACACCAGGGATTTCACCAGCAGTTCGTTGTCCCTGGGCCGGGGCGTGGGTACGTCCATGATCTTCAGGGTACTGTTATCAACCGTTGCGCTACGCATTTCAAACACTCCATCAATTGTTGTTGTTCAGTTTCAACGCAGTTCTTTTCTGAGAATTTTGCCCACACTGGACTTGGGCAGCTCTTCCGGTACAACCACCTCTTTGGGAACCTTGTAGGCGGCCAGATTCTTGCGGCAATGATCAATCACCGTGTCTACGTCAATGTCGCCGCCGTTACCCGCGACAAAGAGCTTCACCCTTTCGCCAGTTTTTTCATCGGGTGCGCCCACACAGGCGGCCTCGGCGACAATATCCAGTTCACAGGCCACCGCTTCCACTTCGTTCGGGTACACGTTGAATCCGGACACAATCAACATGTCTTTTTTGCGGTCGACGATTTCGAACAGACCATTGCTGTGCATGACGGCCACATCGCCGGTCTTGAAGTAACCGCCCGCCGTAAACGTCTGTGCGTTGGCGTCCGGCCGATTCCAGTAGCCGCTCATCACCTGCGGGCCCTTGGCACACAGCTCGCCTGGCTCTCCCGGCGGAAGCTCGTTGCCCTCCGGGTCCAGTATCTTCACGTCGGTCGAGGGCACCGGGAATCCGACCGTGCCAGTAAAGCCACTCTGGCCCATCGGATTCAGAGTGAGGATCGGGCTGGTTTCTGACAGGCCAAAACCTTCCAGAATGTGACCACCTGCAGAGGCTTCCCACCGATCTGAGGTGCTGTGGAAAATCTTGGAGCCACCGCCGAGGGAAATCTTGCAGTGGGAAAAGTCGACTTCGTTGAACAGCGGATGCGCGGCCATACCTGCGTATAGAGTGTTGACTCCGCCCATCACGGTAAACCCAGCGCTCTTGATGGTTCCCAGAAAACTTTCTAGATCCCGGGGATTGGGAATCAGAATGGCCTTGGCACCAATGGCCGCGTATGCCACATACACCATCAAGCCGAAGATGTGGTACATGGGAAGCGCCAGAACCACTCGCTCGCTGCCCGGCTCATTGGCTTCCGGAACAAACGCCTTGAATTGCTCCGTGTTTGCAATCAGGTTGCGATGGCAAAGGGTGGCGCCTTTGGAGGGGCCTGTCGTTCCACCGGTGTATTGGAGAAACAGCGTATCGTCTCCAGCCAACGCCACCGGGGCAGGCGACTGACCAGCGTAGGCATCAAGCAGTTCCGCAAAAGCCAGGCTGTTGCCCAGTCCTTCCGCCAGTGGCGGCGCTGGAATCGTGAGGTTAGCGCCGTCACCTGGGGCCACAGTGACCACATGGCGAACGGACGTGTTCGCCTGAATAGCTGCCAGGGCCTCCGTGGAGCCGTTGTAACAGAACATCGCCGTTGCACCGGAATCGTTCAGTTGGTGCTCAAGTTCGCGGGCCGTGTACAGCGGGTTCACGTTCACCTGAACTCCACCCGCCTTGAGAATGCCCCACATTACTATGGGGTAGGCAAATATGTTGGGCAACATAACGGCAATTCTGTCGCCCTTTTTGACGCCGAACCGATCCTGCAGCAGGTAAGCGACCGAGTCAGACAACCGGTCCAACTCGGCATAGGACAGGGTCGTGCCAAAACACTCGATCGCCTCCAGGTCGCTGAACTTCTCCACTGCCTGTTTGAACAGCTGGGTAAGCGACGAATAGGCATCCGGGTTGATCTCATAAGGGATCCCTTTCGGATAGTGATCAAACCAGGCCTTTGTCATTATGATGTCTCCTTAGAATCATTCGCTGTACTCAGCAAGGCCACCAAATCCTTGTCTGGCAATTGGCACAAAGGTGCTCCGGCCGAACTGGTGCGATATGAATGTTTGTTTTTGTAGAGGGTCTATAATGGCGCTTCACAACGACATGCACTTGCCCTAAGCTGCCGTAGATTTGTCACTTGACGCCAGCACTCGACGACGACTAAATAGTGGTGATGGCGTCGAACTGATAACAACAAAAAGGGGATCTTTGTGGAAACCGCACTTATCCGAATGAGTTCACTGACCGCCTACCCTGAACTGGTCCGGGAATTGGGTGCCGATCCTGAGCCCTTTCTTCAACGTGTTCATGCCAGCGAGGCCATGATCAACGATCCCAAGCAGATGCTGCCTTATGTGTCTCTTATTGATCTGATAGAAAGCTCGGCTGAGGAACTGGAGTGCCCGGATTTTGGCCTCAGGCTCTCCGGCAAGCAATCGGTCAATATCCTGGGCCCACTGGCTATTATCGGCCGCAATGAGGTGAACGCCTATTCTGCGTTGACAAAAATCGGTCGCTACATGGGCTACTACAGCCCGGCAATCCGCCTACAAATCGACAACCCGGCCAGCGGGCAATCTGCGAATCTGGGTTTCAACCTGGAAATTGCGAGCCGTCCAGATCGCCGCCAGATCATGGAGCTTTCCCTTGGCGTTGCATTTCAGACAATGAAGATGCTGATCCGCCCTGATTTCCACCCCCAACGCGTCGTCTTTTCTCACCCCCGGGGGCTGCCCAGGCGGCAGTACCGGAACTATTTCGGTTGCCCGGTGGAATTCAATGCCGATCGGGATGCACTGATTATTTCATCAGATGACATGCTTCAGCCCATTGATGGCGCAGACAGCGGCATTCGAACCATGATGGAAAACTTCGTCAGCGAAGCCATCGCAGCCAATTCCCTATCATTCTCCGATGTGGTCAAGGATCTGATCATCAAGCTTCTGCCCGTCCAGAGATGCACCATATCGATGGTGTCAAAGTACCTGGCCGTCAGTGAGCGAACGCTTCAACGACGACTCAAGAACGAAGACATGGTGTTCGAAAACCTGGTCGACGACGTTCGCAAAGACCTCGCTTGGGATTACCTGAC
Organism: uncultured Marinobacter sp.; assembly: GCA_913057975.1. Lineage (GTDB taxonomy): Bacteria > Pseudomonadota > Gammaproteobacteria > Pseudomonadales > Oleiphilaceae > Marinobacter. The sequence goes on along the minus strand of CAJXOQ010000172.1, from coordinate 3,526 downwards.
CGGGCAGAAAATGCGCATGTCTCAGTTGACGGCATTGCTGGGCTACACCGAGCAGAGCTCATTCAATCGAGCGTGCCAGCGCTGGTTCCAGCGCTCGCCCCTGAAAGTCAGGGCCGAGGCAACCGCCGATGCAGACCATAAGGTAACTGGCTAGTGACACCGGCCGATGTGTTTCAGCAGAGGTTCCAGTAGATGCCTGGGTGCCTCTGCCTGTACGAAATGCCCTACTCCAGGCAGCAGTTCAAAGGTGACTCCTCTAGGAAAATCCGCCTCAACAATTGAGTGGCGATGGGTATCTGGGCCGTAGATCGCATCTTTATCTCCCGCTACGATCAGCGACGGCACTGGAAAAGGCTGATCCGTGTTCAGCAGCCGGAACCAGGAAGGATCCCAGGGGCGATATGCCTGCTGGTAATACCGTAGCGTTGCGCGAAGCACACCCGGTTCTTCCATCCGTTCCTGGCTCCGGCTGATCAGTTCTGGAAATGAATGGCCGTTCGACCACAGTCTCCAAAGATACCGGTGAAACCACCAACCATTGGTCTTCATCAAGCAGTCCGCGATAAACCGTAGCTGAAACACCACTTGATACCAGGTGTGCCTGAAAAGCAAAGGCCGCTTCGGGATGAGCTTGATCATCCGAAAAATCGGCGGGATGGATACCGCCGTAAAGCTGGTGAACGTTTCCTGCCGGGTGTATACCGCCATGTACGCCACCGCCGCGCCCCAGTCATGGCCGACCAGATGCACCGGGCCTTTAGACAAGGCCTGGCAAAGGGCCACTGCCTCGCGGCCCAATGACTCCAGCCGATAGTCGTCATGCTTCAGCAGGTAGCTGTTTTGATAGCCCGGCATGTAGGGTGCTTTCACCGTGTAGCCAGCTTCAGTCAGCGGTCTTATGATGTCCTTCCAGGTCAAAGGACTGTCGGGAAAGCCATGCAGCAGGACCACCGTCTGGCCATTGTCTTTCTCCGGTTCTGGCTCCCCGATCAGAACATCAACGGCGTACCCCTCGAATTCAACGTGATGCCAGTTCATACCTCTGCTCCTTCTCCTGCTGCCGCTTCTGAGGCTGATGCGCTTTCTTTTTCCGAACAAGAAAGGCAGCCAGTGCCGGCAGGAGCAACAAGGCGCCAAACAGGTTCACCAGAAACATGAACGCCAGCAGTATGCCCATATCAGCCTGGAATTTAAGCTCGGAGAAATACCAGGTCGCGACTGACAGGGTCATGGTCAGAGCGGTAAACGCCGAGGCCGTGCCCCGCTGCTTTAACGCTTCGTAGAACGCATCTCGAATATCGCGGCCGTTCGCTTCCAGTTCGTACTTCATGCGCTCAAAGAGATAGATTCCATAATCGATTCCGCTACCTACCCCCAGTGCAATGACCGGCAACGTGTTTACCTTCAGACCAATGCCCAGCAAAGACATTACGGCGTTGCACAGAAGTGTGACCAGCGCCAGCGGCAGAATGATGCACAGGCTGATACGCAGACTGCGAAACATCGCCAGGCACAGCAAGGTGACGGAGAAGAACAGCGACGTATTCACCCAGGGATTGGCTGCACTGACTGCCTCGTTGGTAGCGGCCATCACCCCCACGTTTCCTGACGCCAGGCGATAGGTCAGCAGCTCATTGTCGTAGGCGGACTTGAAGCGTTTGATCGCCTCTACAATGACATTGATGGTTTCCGCCTTGTGATCGGACAGAAAGACGGAAATGGCCATCGCATCGCACTCGGTGTTCATCAGGGTGCTGCCATTACGCGTGGCAAACGCCACCCCCTGCGCCACCTGCGCCTGGTTGCCTGGAATTACCCGCCACTTGGGATTGGTTTCCGCATAGGCCTGGGTGACCCCCTTTACAAAGCCCGGTAATCCTGCGACCGAAGCCACGCCCGGCAACTGCCGCAAGTAGAGCTCAAACTCAGACAACTCGGCCATCACTTCAGGCTTAACGCACGGCATGTTATCGCCCTTGGCTTCCACGATTACCTGCAGTACGTCGACACCCACCGAGTACTGCGAGGTGACGGCCGCCACGTCCTGGTTATAGCGTGCGTCGCTGCGTAGCTCCGGCACGCCATCGCCCAGATCGCCCACGTGGAGTGTGTCCAGCCGGTAAATGCCGAAAGCGGTCAGGCCAACCGCACAGATGATTGGAACCACAGCACCACGAGGTGTTGCCAGAACGCTGAGTTTTTCCCAGAACCAGTAATGCTGTCCCTTGCCACGGAAACGGTCCAGCGCATGTTCATCCACTTTGGTGTATGACAGCAGTGGCGGCAGTACCAGCGAGTTGGTCAAGATCATCACACCCACACCCATGGTGGCCGTGATGGCCAGTTCAAACACCATCTCAATTTCAACGAAGGCGATGACCAGGAAGCCCAATACGTTGGCGGCCAATGCCACCACGCTGGGAATCAACAGATTCTGAAGGCTGGCCCTGGCGGCGTGAACCGTATCGTGCCCGTCGACGATGTCCAGCTTCCAGGCGTTACACATCTGCACGGCATGGGAGACGGCAATTGCAAAGATCAGGAACGGCACCAGTATCGACATGGGGTCCAGCGTCAGGCCTAGCAACGGCAACAGCCCCATCAACCAGATCACCGGCAATGATGCGGTCAGTAGCGTCAGCCCAGTCAAGCGCTTGGACTTGGTATACCAGAACAGCAGAACAGCAATCAGCAGCACCGCCACCGCAAAAAACATCAGTACGCCACGGGCACCGTTGGCAATGTCCCCGATCGCCTTCGAGAAACCGATGATATTGACCTCTACGGTCTCGGATTCGACCTCACTGCGGATGGTTTCAAGCCTGTCTGCAATGCCCTGCAGATCAATTTTTTCACCGGTCTCTGGATCGGTTTCCTGCAAAGTCGCCACGACCATGGCGGACTGAAGATCGTTGGAAACAATGCGGCCAATCCAGTTGGACTTGAGGGTACGTTCGCGAATGGCTTTAAGCTGTTTATCCCGGCCTGCGTAATCCGCTTCAATCAGGTTGCCGCCTACAAACCCTTCCTCAACTACTTCCGAGTAACGCACATTGGGGGTGAACAGAGAAGTCACCGAACTTCGTTCGATGCCCTCCAGATAGAACACCTTGTCGGTCGCCTCTTTCAACGCCGCCAGGTAGTTTTTTTCAAACACCGTGCCATCGGTATTCCGAAGCGACACCATGATCTGATTAGCACCCACAAATTCATTCTGGTAATCCAGAAAGGTGGACATGTATTCGTGTTCCAGCGGGATCATTTTGAAGAAACCCGCCTCGATTTTGAGCTTGGTGGCCGAATACCCCAAACCAAGGGTCAGGATAGCCATGACAATCAGCAGCGCCAGCCGATGGCGAAAAATCACCCCGGCAATCGCCTGCAGTTTTGTCGGTTGTTGGGAATTAGTCATTGTTATTCTCCACGGCCCAGTTCTGCCAGCCCGACACCACGAGTGCCGCTGATCAGCCATTTACCGTTGATTCGCGATGCGGAGGTGATGTCACCGTGTTGCGGCGCTCGTGTT
>CAJXOQ010000171.1 GCA_913057975.1 uncultured Marinobacter sp. | reverse complement strand
CGAGATAGGAGTCCGTCTCGTGGGCTCGGAGATGTGTATAAGAGACAGGTGGATAGCCAGGTGCCGGAGATCATTTCCGATGCAGTGGTCTATTCACTTGACCTTGGTGCTCTGCTGGCCGGTACCAAGTACCGCGGCGATTTCGAGAAGCGGCTGAAGGGGCTGCTGGCGGAATTGAAGAAAGAGAAGCATGCGATTCTGTTCATTGATGAGATCCACACCATCATCGGTGCCGGGTCCGCATCCGGCGGTGTGATGGATGCCTCCAACCTGCTCAAGCCGATGCTGAGTTCAGGGGAAATCCGTTGCATTGGTTCCACGACCTTCCAGGAATTCCGTGGCATTTTCGAGAAGGACAGCGCGCTGGCTCGCCGTTTCCAGAAGATTGATGTGAACGAACCCAGCGTTGAGGATACCTATCAGATCCTCAAGGGGCTGAAGTCCCATTTCGAGAGGCACCATGACCTGAAGTACACCGACCAGGCACTGCGTGTGGCGGCGGAGCTGTCTGAGCGTTACATCACCGACCGTCACCTGCCGGATAAGGCCATTGACGTGATCGACGAAGCCGGTGCTCATCAGCGTCTGCTGGCGGCGTCCAAGCGTAAGAAGACAATCGACGTGTCGGAAATCGAGGACGTGGTGGCCAACATCGCCCGCATTCCTCCGAAGAACGTCTCCACCAGCGACAAGGACCTGCTGCGCAATCTGGAGCGGGATCTCAAGATGGTGGTCTTCGGGCAAGACCCGGCCATCGAATCGTTGTCCACCGCCATCAAGCTGGCCCGTGCCGGCCTGAAGGCGCCGGAGAAGCCGGAAGGTGCCTTCCTGTTTGCCGGCCCCACGGGTGTGGGCAAGACCGAAGTCACCAAGCAACTGGCCAAGGTATTGGGTATTGAGCTGGTGCGCTTCGACATGTCCGAGTATATGGAGCGGCATACGGTGTCCCGGTTGATCGGCGCGCCTCCGGGCTATGTCGGGTACGACCAGGGTGGTCTGCTGACGGAATCCGTCAGCAAGCATCCGCATTGCGTGCTGTTGCTGGATGAGATCGAGAAGGCTCATCCGGAGGTCTTTAACTTGCTGCTGCAGGTGATGGATCACGGTACGCTCACGGATAACAACGGTCGTAAGGCAGATTTCCGTCATGTGATCCTGGTGATGACCACTAACGCCGGTGCCGAAAGCATGGCCCGTCGTTCCATTGGCTTCAGCGAGCAGGACCACAGCACGGATGGTATGGAAATCATTTCCAAGACCTTCACGCCGGAGTTCCGCAACCGCCTGGATAGCATTATCCAGTTCGGTGATCTCCAGCCGGCCACCATCACCCACGTGGTGGACAAGTTCCTGACCGAACTTCAGGCACAGCTGGATGAGAAGCATGTGGTGCTCCACGTGGATGACGCCGCGAAAGAGTGGCTGGCAGAGAAGGGCTACGACGTCACTATGGGCGCGCGCCCAATGGCACGTCTGATCCAGGACAAGATCAAGCGCCCCTTGGCGGAACAGATATTGTTCGGTCGGTTGTCAGAACACGGCGGCGATGTCCACATTCACCTCAAGGATGGCGAACTGCAATTTGAGTATGAGGACGAGCCTGCGGAAGCGGTTTAGGAAAGCGGAACCAGGTTTGGCTGTAAGATAAAGAAAGGCCCCGGTGGTGACACCGGGGCCTTTTTACGTCACAAGGCTATCAACGAGCGCGGTAAACGATGCGCCCTTTGCTCAGATCGTACGGGGTCAGCTCCACCTTGACCTTGTCGCCTGTCAGAATGCGGATGTAGTTCTTGCGCATCTTGCCAGAAATGTGAGCGGTCACAATATGGCCGTTTTCGAGTTCAACCCGGAACATGGTGTTTGGAAGCGTATCAACAATAACGCCTTCCATTTCAATAGCATCGGACTTCGCCATTCAGTAAAAACCTCGTAAATTGGCTTGCTGTGATTTTAAATTGCGCAATTCTGCCTGATTTACCGCCATTTGGCAAAATCAGTTAACGTCCATGATGTGCCATTGCCCGTCCTGGAGCGCTTCGATCGGGCGGAATCGTGTTTTGTAATTCATTTTCCGGCATTCTTCGATCCAATAACCCAGATACAGGTGTGGGAGCCCCAGCCGTTTTGCTTCCTCGATCTGCCAGAGCACCGCAAAGGTGCCCAGGCTTCGGCTTTCATAGGCAGGATCAAATACGGTATAGATGGCTGACAGGCCTTCGTCCAGCATGTCCACGGCGGCCAGACCCACCAGGTTGTCTCCGTCCATGATTTCGACAAACCAGGAATCGGTGGCGCCCTCCACCAGGAACGACATGAACTGTTCACGGGAGGGTGGGTACATGTCGCCGTCAGAGTGCCGTTGTTCAATGTAATGCGCGTAGAGGCTGTAATACCGTTCCGAAAAGGTTGCCTTGACCATACGGCAGCTAAGGTCGGCGTTCTTTTTCATGACCCGGCGCTGGCTGCGGTCTGGCTGGAACTGTTCCACCTTGAGCCTGACAGGGACGCAGGCATTGCAGTTTTCGCAGTGGGGACGATAGTAATGCGAGCCACTTCGACGGAAGCCCAGGGCGGTCAGCTGGCTGTATAACCGCTTGTCCACATGCGCCCTCGGGTCGACGAACATAGTGGTTGCTTCGCGATCTGGCAGGTAACTGCAGTCGTGGGCCGGCGTGGCAAAAAACGCCAGGGTCCTGAGATTGCTCATTCACACCTCCGGGCCGGGCCACTGCCACCGGAAGCCCCAGTCGCTGTGGTCCGGACTACTGTCGACGCATGTCCTGAGTATAGATAAAAATTCGCTGCGTGGAATACTTCGTGCACCCATTCGCAATAGGTGGCCGCTTTCCACCTGGCAATCCATGATCCGGTAACCCCAGTCCCGGAGCTGGTTGGCCAGATGGACCATCAATACTTTCGAGGCGTTGGTTTCCAGTGAAAACATGGACTCGCCAAAGAAACAGCGGCCAATGGCCAGGCCGTACATTCCTCCGGCCAGTTCTCCTTTGGGGTTCCATACTTCTATGGAGTGGGCCACACCCTGTTTGTGAAGCTGGCCATAGCTGTCAATCATATCCTGGGTGATCCAGGTGCCTTCGGCACGGGTGTTGGCGCAGAGGCGGATGATGCGGGGGAAGGCCTGATTGGCGGTGATGGTGAAATAACCGCTGTTGAGGGTGCGCCGTAGGCTTCTGGAGACGTGGATTTCTTCCGGGAAAAGGACGCATCTGGGGCTGGGGGACCACCAGAGTATGGGTTGGTCGTCGCTGAACCAGGGGAAGATGCCGTTGCAGTAAGCGAGTTTGAGCCGCTCGGTGGATAGGTCACCGCCCAGCGCCAGCAATCCGTCGGGGTCGTCCAGGGCCTGTTCGGCGGGGGGGAACCAGAGTTGGTCGGGGTCTAGCCAGGGTAGTGACGTCATCTCGGTCCGGAGTTAGTACTCGAGTGTTGGTGGAGTCGGCGAGTGGTCACGGATGTCTGAAACACGCTCGAGCACGTCCGTGTGGCGCTTGGGCTCCGCCATCCATGGCTCCGCACAGTTTCAGACATCCGTAACCACTTGCCTTTTCGGGCCTCGGAGGTGCCTGCCCTGAACCACTTCCGAATAAGTTTCTCGGTTAAACTCAGTCTTGGTCCAGAAACTTTTCGGCGTCAAGTGCTGCCATGCAGCCGAAGCCTGCAGAGGTAACGGCCTGGCGGTAGACGTGGTCGGCTACGTCGCCGGCGGCGAAGACGCCGGGGCTGCTGCTCTGAGTGGCCATGCCTTCCAGGCCGGAGCGGATTTTGATGTAGCCGTTTTCCATATCCAGCTGGCCCTGGAACAGGTCGGTGTTGGGTTTGTGGCCGATGGCGATGAACACGCCGGCCAGGTCCATTTCCTGGGTGGCGTCGCCCTTGGTGCTTTTGATGCGCATGCCGGTGACGCCGGTGCCGTCGCCGAGGACTTCGTCCAGGGTGTGGTCCCAGATGATGTTGACGTTGCCGTTTTCGGCTTTTTCGAACAGTTTGTCCTGCAGGATTTTTTCAGCGCGCAGGCTGTCGCGGCGGTGTACCAGGGTGACTTCGTCGGCGATGTTGGAGAGGTACAGCGCTTCTTCAACCGCGGTATTGCCGCCGCCGATGACGGCGACTTTCTGTTTCTTGTAGAAGAAACCGTCGCAGGTGGCGCAGGCGGAGACGCCCTGGCCCTTGAATTTTTCTTCCGAGTCGAGGCCCAGGTACATGGCGGAGGCGCCAGTGGCGATGATCAACCCGTCGCAGGTGTATTCGCCGCTGTCGCCCTTGAGGCGGAAGGGGCGGTTACGCAGGTCGGCTTCGTTGATGGTGTCGTAGACTACCTGGGTCTCGAAGCGCTCCGCGTGTTTGAGCATGCGCTGCATCAGCTCGGGGCCCTGTACGCCATCGTTGTCGCCCGGCCAGTTGTCCACGTCGGTGGTGGTGGTCAACTGTCCGCCCACTTCAATACCGGTGATCAGCGTGGGTTTCAGGTTGGCGCGGGCGGCGTAGACGGCAGCGGTGTAGCCGGCGGGGCCGGAGCCTAGGATGATCAGTCTGGAGTGTTTGGTTTCGCTCATTATGGGTCTCTCGCTAACGAATCTGGACGTGTTGCGCTGGCCGCGTTTTCACGTAATCGGTACGTTGGTCCGGGGGCTGGCCCGGAGGAAAAGGGCAAAAGGCTAACATGAACAGGATAGGTTTCCAGTTGTTTTGCCCAATTCATTCCATTAAGTGATGCTATCTATTCAATGACAGAGACGGAGGTCAGAAGTTGCCTTACTCTCTCCGCGCTCTTTCCGGACTCGCCCTGTTCCAGGCGGTGTTCGGCGACCGCAGGAAATACCGCCTGGATGTCATCCGGTAACACATGGTGGCGACCGTCCATCAGGGCCCATGCCCTTGCGGCGCGCACAAGCCCGAGTCCGGCCCTGGGCGACAGGCCATACAGTAGGCCGGGCATGCGTCGGCTCTGTTCCAGCAGGCGCTGTACGTAGTCCAGCAGTGCCGGGCTGGTGGTCACCCGGTTGACGGCGTCCTGGAGGGTTTGCAGGTTTTCCGAAGAAAGCAGTGATTGCAGTCTGTCGGTCATGACCCGGCGGTCTTCACCTTCCAGCAGTTCCCGTTCGGCGCGCGGGTCGGGGTAGCCCAGGCGTATGCGCATCAGGAAACGGTCAAGCTGGGACTCCGGTAACGGGTAGGTGCCGCCCTGCTCGATGGGATTCTGTGTGGCGATAACGAAGAATGGATGGGGCAGGGGGCGGGTTTCGCCCTCGGTGGAAACCTGCCGTTCCTCCATGGCTTCCAGCAATGCACTCTGGGTTCTTGGGGAGGCGCGGTTGATCTCATCGGCCAGGACAACCTGCGCGAAGATCGGTCCGGGATGGAACACCAGGCTGCCCGCCTGCTTGTCGTACATGGAGAAGCCAAGCACGTCAGCAGGTAAGAGATCATTGGTAAACTGGATGCGCTGGTAGGTCAGGCCCATGACCTTGGCTAACGCGTGGGACAGGGTGGTTTTGCCCATTCCCGGAATGTCTTCAATCAGCAGGTGGCCCCTGGCCAGCAAGCCGCAGAGCGAAAGCCGTACCTGGTGATCCTTGCTCAGGAGTATGCTGTTTAACTCGCGGATAACCGTATCCGTCAGTTTTTTCATGTAGTGTTCAGTCCCTTACTCGCTTGAGAATGTCGCCATAGGCGTCGATACGCCGATCCCTGAAGTACGGCCAGATGCGCCGAATCGATTCACTGCGAGAGCGGTTAATGGTAGCGAATAATAGGGTTTCGGAATGGTCGTTGGCACGAGCCAGGAACTCTCCCTGGGGCCCGCATATAAAGCTGTTGCCCCAGAAACGAATGCCGTCGGAGCTGCCGGACGGGTCGGGTTCCGTGCCGATGCGGTTTGGCGCGATGACCGGCAGGTTATTGGCAACCGCATGGCCGCGTTGAACGGTTACCCAGGCGTCCAACTGGCGCGCCTGTTCTTCCGGGTCGTCGGTGACATCCCAGCCAATAGCGGTGGGGTAGATCAGTACCTCCGCGCCGGCCAGGGCCATCAGGCGGGCGGCCTCTGGATACCACTGGTCCCAACACACCAGCACACCCAGCCGACCCACTGAGGTGTCGATGGGGGTGAAGCCGTTGCGGCCGTCGTTGAAGCTGGCGTCGCCCGGGGTGAAATAGAATTTTTCGTAAAAGCCGGGGTCGTCGGGAATATGCATCTTGCGGTAGAGGCCGGCGATGCTTCCATCCCGCTCAAAAACAACGGCCGTGTTGTGGTAGACGCCGTTCATTCGCCGTTCGAAGATCGACCCGACGAGGACAATGCCAAGTTCCGCGGCCAGAGCGGATAGTCGACGACTGGTCGGACCGGGAATCGGTTCGGCAAGTTCGAATACCGAGGTATCTTCGGTCTGGCAAAAGTAGAGCGTAGCGTGCAGTTCCTGCAGGACGACGAGTTGGGCGCCGTCAGCTGCCGCCTGGCGAACCAGGCGTTCGCTGGTGGCCAGGCTGGTGTCCTTGTCGGCGCTGCACTGCTGTTGTATCGCGGCAATGGCCAGGTCAGGGGATAGGGGGGAGTGACTCATGCGCCTACAACCCCTGCTGGTATCTGCATGGTGATGCAATGCAGGCTACCTCCCTGTGTAATCAGTGCTCGGCAGTTCACCGGAATCACTTCCCGATCCGGGAAAAGATTCGACAGGGTGGCCACCGCCTCTTCATCTTGCGGCACGCCATAAACCGGCACCAGCACAGCGCCGTTGATGACCAGGAAGTTGGCATAGGTTGCGGGAAGGCGCTCGCCGTCATCGTCATGGATGGCATCCGGCCAGGGCAGCGGGGTCAGGCGGTAGGGTCGGCCGTCAGCCTGGTGGAACTGCTGCAGCTCCTCCTCCATGGCCGCCAGGGCGCTGTAGTGCTCATCGCTGACGTTCGAGCAGGATACGTAACAGATATGGTCCGGTGCGCAAAACCGCGCCAGGGTATCGATATGGCTGTCGGTGTCGTCACCGGCAAGGTAGCCGTGGTTCAGCCAGAGGATGCGCTCGGCGCCCAGCGTCTCCGACAACAGGTGTTCAATGCCCGCCCGATCCATGGATGGATTGCGGGAAGGCGTCAACAGGCATTCGCTGGTGGTCAGCAAGGTGCCGTTACCATCGGACTCGATAGAGCCTCCCTCGAGAACGAAGTCGACTGGTATCAGCGGTGTCGCGCCAAAGCTGCCAAAATTCGACAGGTGGCTATTCAGGGCATTGTCTTTTTCCCAGGGGAATTTTCCACCCCAGGCATTGAACCTGAAATCCAGTAATTCGTGGCCTTCGCCACGGCTAATGGCGATGGGGCCGTGGTCGCGTGCCCAGGTATCGTTGGCCGGGGCAGGGACGGCCACAACGCGGCCGGGAAAGCCATTCTCTTGAGCGAACTGATTAAGCTCCCTTTCCAGCTCCTGCAAACGGAAAACATGCTCGCAGCTGAGTAGTACGTGCTGAAAGCGCAATACGGTCCGTGCGATCTCCATAAACACCGGCTCGACATCGGCGAGGATGTCGCTCCAGTCCGTTCCGGGATGGGGCCAGGTAAGCATGATGGCACTTTGGGGTACCCACTCGGCGGGCATCACAGGTCTGGAAGTCAAGTTGTGAACACCTTATCCAAAAGCCGCCATTCTAACGAACGGGCGGGGTTGCGTCAGGATATGCAGAGGATTTTTTAGCGGCTGGGCTTCAATACCGCATGGATGACCCGGTCAGCTTCAAAGTACACGACGAAATCCCCGTAGTGCCATTGCGATATGGGTGGGTTGCCCACTGGCCCGGACGTGCGTATCGGGTTGCCCCAGCCGTTGCGGACGCTGGACTGGCTCATGCCAGTACGCGGAAGGTTTTCCTGTGCGCCGCGCTCAGACTGCGACATCACTGGAACCCGAACCTCTTCCGCCACCGCGGTGGTGAGCGGGGCTACCGCCAGTCCTGAGAGGGCTGCGGCGGCACAAACGGCTTTTATGGTGCGGTTTTTCATCAGTGACTTACTCCCTGGGGTCGTCGTATCCGATTGAACGGGGTTGCCTGGAGAATCTGGAAAGTACCGTGGTGTGTACGCGCCAGACATTGATAAAACGTAATATCCACCAAAGACTAACAAAAGTCAGCCCGAATTCGATGATTTGTGGACCTGTCTCTTATACACATCTCCGAGCCCACGAGACGGACTCCTATCTC
>CAJXOQ010000170.1 GCA_913057975.1 uncultured Marinobacter sp. | reverse complement strand
GATCTACACCTCTCTATTCGTCGGCAGCGTCAGATGTGTATAAGAGACAGACGTACAACAGACTCTCAAAAAAGGAAGGAAGTGATTATGAACGTATCAGCTCACCACAAATTATTCGCCATGGTAATGTCTCTTGGTCTGATCGCGGGTTGCAGCAGCACCGGTGAGACCACTGAAGACGGTGCGTACGGTTCTGATGTCTCTGCTGTCGACCAGGAAGGTGGTAGCACTGTTTATGGCGGCGATGACGACGGCGGTGTGTCTTCGTCCGAGATGAGCGAAGAGCAGCGTCGTGAGGCGGAAGCTCGTGCTGCGCGGGCGGAAGAAGCCGCCATGCGCGAAATCACCACTTTCTACTTTGATTTCGATACCTCCGAAATCAAAACCGAAGCCCGTGATGTGCTGGTGGCCCACGCCCGGTTCCTGCAAGCCAATCCGGGCCAGAATGTCCGTATTGAAGGACATGCCGATGAGCGTGGTACCAAAGAATACAACCTTGCACTGGGTGAGCGTCGTGCCAACGCTATCGAGCGTTTTCTGATCGTAAACGGCGCTTCCCGTGGCCAGACGGAAACCATCAGCTATGGTGAAGAGAAGCCAGCCGTGATGAGTTCCGGTGAGAGCGCGTGGGCCCAGAACCGTCGCGTTGAACTTGTTTTCCAGTAACAGGCGAACCCCATGAGACATCTGCTCATGGCGACAGTGATGCTCCCGCTTGCCCTAGGGCAGGCGGGCGGCACGCTGGCGCAATCCGTTTCTCCAGCGTTCCAGGACAATGCCTCTGAGGCTGAACGCAAGGCTGGCAACAGTCAGGCCAATGCGGAACTGTTCTACATGATTCAGCAACTGCAGGGCGAGGTTCGTCGATTGCAGGGGCGGGTGGAAGAGCAGCGTAACCTCATTGATCGGCTCACCAAGCAGTCCCGGGATCGCTACATCGACCTTGACCAGCGAATTCTCAAACTCTCTGAAAACGTCTCGGAAGCACCTGCGACGAGTTCAGAGGGTACGGCTGATTCGGCTGAAACAGCAGAAAATTCGGGGGTGAAAACCAGAATCTACCGGCAGCCTTCCGATAAAGAACGGACGGATTACCAGAAAATCCAGACCCTGATTCATCAGGAAAAGAACTACGACCAGGCGATCAATGGGTTGTACGACTTCATTGATGAGTATGAGGAAGGGGATCTGAAGGTCAACGCCTATTACTGGCTGGGCGAGGTGTATCTCGTTGAGGAACAGCTTGAGCAGGCACGGCAGGCGTTCACCATCGTCGCAACCCGTTACGGGGATCACCGCAAGGCTCCGGATGCTGTTTACAAGCTTGGTGTGACCCTGGACCGGCTTGGCGACAAGGAGCAGGCTCGCGGGCGTATGCAAACCGTGATCCGTGACTATCCGAATACCAGCGCTGCTGAGTTGGCCAAGAAGTACCTCGACTCCAATAACGGCTGATCGTGGTCATCGCGAAGAATGTTGAGAAACCTGGGAATTAGGGGTTGATCGGCGCTGAAAAATCATTACTATATGCGCCTCGTTTGGGTCGTTAGCTCAGTTGGTAGAGCAGTTGGCTTTTAACCAATTGGTCGAAGGTTCGAATCCTTCACGACCCACCAATAGAACAGGAAGCCAAAGCGGCTCCTGTCGAAAAAAAGAGCCTTCGGGCTCTTTTTTTTTGGGTATACGGTCATACATCTGTGATAGTGGGCGTAGTTCAAAGGGTGCCTATAAATAGCCTTAGCAGAACCCTGTGACAGCAGGGTGTCAGCCCAGTGAAAGTCGTGGCCGAAGTGATATACTTCCGACGTTAACGCAATACAGAGATGCAGTAATGACGCGAGTTGAAGACCGTATTCTCGTTCAGGAACATCTGGCACACCAGGCGGAGCCAAAGACCCTGAGCGACGACGAAAAAGCCAATCTTGAGTCCCGTATTCGTGCGGCGCTGAAAGCGAAGGATGCGGTGCTCGTGGCTCATTACTACACCGATCCCGACATTCAGCGCCTGGCCGAGGAAACCGGCGGCTGTGTTGCCGATTCTCTGGAAATGGCCCGGTTTGGCAACCAGCACAAAGCGTCGACCGTGGTCGTGGCGGGTGTCCGTTTCATGGGTGAAACCGCCAAGATTCTGAACCCGGAAAAGCGGGTGCTGATGCCCACGCTGGAGGCCACTTGTTCACTGGACATTGGCTGCCCTGCGGATGAATTCTCAGCCTTTTGCGACCAGCATCCCGATCGTACCGTGGTGGTCTATGCCAATACCTCTGCAGCGGTGAAAGCAAGGGCGGACTGGGTGGTTACCTCCAGTTGTGCTCAGGCCATTGTGGAGTCGCTGGATGCCCGTGGTGAAAAAATACTCTGGGCTCCGGATAAGCATTTGGGCTACTACGTGCAGAAAACCACCGGTGCGGATGTGTTGCTCTGGGATGGTTCATGCATCGTACATGAAGAGTTCAAGTACCGGGGGCTGGAAGACCTGAAAGCGCTGTATCCGGACGCAGCGGTTCTGGTGCATCCCGAATCGCCCAATGCGGTGGTCGAGATGGCCGATGTTGTGGGCTCGACCTCTCAGCTGATTCATGCGGTACAGACGCTGCCCAACGAACAATTCATCGTTGCCACTGACAACGGCATTTTCTACAAGATGCAGCAATTGGCCCCCAACAAGACCCTGATCGAGGCGCCTACCGCCGGAAACGGCGCCACCTGTCGTAGCTGCGCTCATTGCCCGTGGATGGCGATGAACGGCCTCGAGAACCTGCTGTCGGTGATTGAGAACGGCGATCAGGAGGTTCACGTGGATCCGTCGTTGCGGGAGGATGCGTTGAGGCCGCTTCAGCGAATGCTGGATTTCACCGCCGAGATGAACCTGAAGGCTGCCGGCAACGCCTGACGTCAGCTGCGGCGTTGATTCAGCCGCTCTGACACCTGCGACAATCGTTCGGTCACGATTTGGCGCAACGGCGCTCCAGCGGGGAGCTTCTCCTGGGCCTGGCGCAATTGGCGCTGGGCCGCCTCAAGGTCGCCCATCAGGATATCGTATTCGGCCCTTGCCCGGTGCACCCCAACGATGTTGCGTGCCAACCCTTCGGCTTCTGCCAGCCTCAGCCAGAGATGCTCTTTTTTCGGCAGTTCCCGCGTCAGTCTGTGGAGGTGTTCAGCAGCGCGCTCGCCGTTACCGGCCGCGGTTTCAACACGTGCCAGCATGTCAGTAATCGGGTAGTTGCCGGGGTTTCTCGAAAGGGCCTCGGAAAGCAGGCTGCGAGCGTCATTGAGCATGTCCTGCTCAATCAGCGCCTCTGCGAGTGTAACCTGGTAGGTGATGCGTCCAGGTGTTCCGTCGAGCAGTCTTTCAAGCTCGGAAACGGCCTCGCGATGATTTCCATTCCGCAGCCACGCGACCGCCAGGCCGTAGCGAATAGCATCCGGCTTTTCGGTATCCGAACGGTTCAGGTAGTCCTTGAAGGTTTCCACAGCGATGTCCGCGGACTTGGCGTAGCGAACCTGCAGCCGGGATCGAATCAGATGATATTCCTGGGCATCGGCCACATCCCGCCGAGGGTATTGCTCGGCGCGGTTGCGGGTGTCGGATACCCGGTTTTGCGTCAACGGGTGAGTGGACAGGTATTCCGGTACGCGATTGCCCTGAAGGCGGTTCTGCCGCATCATGATTTCGAACATCTCCGGCATACCTCTCGGGTCCATGCCAGAGCTGGCCAGTATATCCATACCAACGCGGTCGGCCTCCTGTTCGTGCGCGCGGCTGTACGCCAGCATATTCTGCACCGCCAATGCCTGGGTGCCTGCGATGGCGGCAATACCGACATCCGACTGGGTAACCGCTGAGAGGATGATGCCAGCAATCATGCCGGCAATGGTCAACGGGGCGCTGGTTTCCTGTTGCTCCAGGCGCCTGGCGAAATGGCGCTGGCTCAGGTGTGCCAGTTCGTGGGCCAGAACCGAGGCAAACTGCTGCTCACTGTCGGCATTCAGGAACAGGCCGCCATTGACGCCGACGACATTGCCGGGGACTGCAAAGGCATTGATGTCGGGGCTGTCGATGATCGCGAGCGTAAGGTCGCTGCTACTGAGGGGGGCGGAGGGCACCAGGCGATAAATGATCGAATTCAGGTAGTCCTGAACCAGGGCGTCGGTGATCTGGGGAGCGGATCGCCGGATGGACGTCATTACCTGGCGCCCGATATCCGATTCCTGGCGCTCCGAGATCAGCCCGCCACCGGCGCCACCAATGGATGGCAAGGTGCTGTCCGACGACTGTGCCGAGGCCTGGCCGACGGTCAGTGAGAACGCCAGGGCAAGTGCGGGTGCCAGGATGCCTGGGCGGTGAATTCGGCGGCGGTTTTTAACAGTCATGAATAGGCGATGTCCGTTGTCATTGGGTTCTCTCTGACAGCATTGTGTCACCGAAAGTTCTTTCGGAGTCCGTCTGTTACGATTGAGGTGCAATACAGTACCACTGTGGGCATAATGCCGGCTCCTGTTTTGAACATACGGATGCTTTTTTGCCATGGCTGACCGAACATTGGATGCATCGGGCCTGCGCTGTCCGATGCCGCTATTGAAAACAAAGCTTGAACTCAACAGCATGTCTCCCGGCCAGGAACTTGAAGTTATCGCCACAGACGCCGGTTCTGCAAGGGATATTCCTGCGTTCCTCGAGCTGTCGACCCATCAGTTGGTCCGTACATCGGAACAGAATGGCTGTTTCACCTTTGTGATAAAGTGCGGCGATTAAGCTCGTAGTAGGGACCCTCCGGAGTCGTTGATGATCAGAATTTTACGTGGTCTTGCCCACAAATACTTTTCAGATGAAGAAGCCGTCATTCTTTTCCTGCTGATACTCGCAGGCGTCATCTTCATCATTTTTTTCGGTTCCATGCTGGCGCCCGCTATTGCTGCGGTTATTGTTGCCTTTATTCTCCAGGGGCTGGTCACCAAACTGAATCGGCTCGGTATTCCGGAAATAGTGTCCATCATAGGCGTGTTCTTTGTCTTCCTGGGGCTGCTGATTGGCGTTCTGTTCGGGCTGTTGCCTCTGATCTGGACCCAGGTGACCGGGTTGGCGGGCGAAGCTCCTCGTATTTTCAGAGAGATGCAGTCCTATCTTGAAGTGCTTCCTGAACAGTATCCAACACTGATTTCCATGGAGGGCATTAACACCATCTACAATCAGGTAACCACTGAAGCCGGCCGCATGACCCAGTGGCTGGTGTCCTTTTCACTGGAAAGCATTCCGGATCTGGTGGCGCTGCTGATCTACATGGTGTTGCTGCCGATCCTCGTGTTTTTCTTCCTCAAGGACCGCCAGGTGCTGCTGGGGGCCATCGCTCGCATGCTGCCGTCCCAGCGTCCGATGATGGTCCGGATATGGCATGAAGTGAATCTTCAGTGTGCCAACTACGTGCGGGGTAAGGCGGTCGAGATACTGATCGTTGGAGGTATCACCTACGTGGCCTTCAAAGTTCTGGGTATGCCTTATGCGGCCCTGCTGTCACTGATGGTGGGTCTGAGCGTGGTGATTCCCTATATCGGCGCAGCGGTGGTCACCATTCCGGTTGCCATGATCGCCCTGTTTGCCTTTGGGTGGGGCAGTCAGTTTATCTGGGTCATGGTGGTGTACGGTGTGATCCAAGCGCTGGATGGCAACGTTCTGGTTCCCATCCTGTTCTCCGAAGTGAATAATCTGCACCCCGTTGCCATAATCGTGGCCGTACTGTTCTTCGGCGGTATCTGGGGGTTGTGGGGTGTGTTCTTTGCCATTCCATTGGCAACCATGCTCAAGGCGATCTTCTCGGCATGGCCGGTCAAGAACGGACAGACAGAGGCGTTGCCAAGGGAGCCTTAAAGGCTCCTGACGGCCTCCAGCACTTCGTCAACGTGGCCGGGTACTTTCACGCCTCGCCATTCCTTGCGAAGAACCCCGTCTTTGTCGATCAGGAAGGTGCTGCGGTCAATGCCCATGTATTCCTTGCCGTAGAGCTTTTTCAGCTTGATGACATCGAACTGCTGGCAGAGGGCTTCGTCCTTGTCGGAAATCAGGTGGAAGGGAAATGCCTGTTTTTCTCGGAAGTTGTCATGGGCTTTCAGGCCGTCACGCGATACGCCGAAAATGACTGTGTCTAGCGCTTCAAACTGGTCATGCCGATCGCGGAAATCCTGACCTTCAGTGGTACATCCAGGGGTGTTGTCCTTGGGATAAAAATAGACCACCACGTTCTGGCCTTTCAGGTCCGATAAACGAATGGTTTGATCTCCGGTAGCCGGGGCCTCAAAATCATCAACAGGACGGTTCAGTTCGGGTGCTGACATGACATCTCCTTTAATTCCCTTGTGTCAGTGGGTGCCCAACATTACCATATCGTTTTTATTCGTACGGAGTTTTTATGATTACGGGGAGCCTTGTCGCACTGGTCACGCCCATGCATTCCGATGGCAGCGTTCATTGGGAGCACCTTGATAAGCTGGTGGACTTTCATCTCGACAACGGAACGCACGGTATCGTGGCCGTTGGAACGACGGGTGAATCCGCCACGCTGGACCCGGAAGAACACATGCGGGTGGTAGGGCATATCATAAAACGCGTCAATGGCCGCATCCCTGTGATTGCCGGTACGGGCGGCAACAGCACCCGCGAAGCCATAGAGCTGACCGAAGAAGCGCACAAGCTGGGTGCCGATGCCTGCCTGCTTGTAGTTCCGTACTACAACAAACCGACCCAGGAAGGCCTGTATCAGCACTTCAAGACTATTGCCGAGGCTGTCCCGGTCGATCAGATTCTCTACAACGTTCCCGGCCGAACGGCGTGCGACATGCTGAACGAGACCGTAGAGCGCCTGGCGGATATTCCGAACATCATCGGTATCAAGGATGCAACCGGCAACATTCCCCGTGGTGCAGAGCTGGTTGAAGCCGTTAAAGGCCGCCTGGTGGTCTACTCTGGTGATGACGCGACAGCCGCCGGACTGATGCTTGCCGGCGCCAAGGGCAACGTCTCCGTTACCGCCAATGTGGCTCCCAAGGGCATGGCTGCGTTGTGCGAAGCCGCCATCGCCGGCAATGAAAAGGAAACCGAGCGGCTTAATGAGTTACTCATGCCCCTGAACCGCAAACTGTTCCTCGAGGCAAACCCCATCCCGGTCAAATGGGCCCTCTTTCATATGGGCATGATCGGGGAGGGCATCCGCCTTCCGCTCACCCCCCTGAGTGACAGGTTCCACGAAGAAGTGGAAGACGCACTGAAAGCCTCTGGCGTACTCTGAGTCAGGCTGTACCATCTATCGTAACTGGAGTCGCCTGATGGCGTTTAGGTTCAGGACAGAAATCAAAAAAACCGAAAAATGCATCAGGCCCCTGGCGGGCCTGATGTTTGTTATGGCCCTATCAGGCTGTAGCCTTATCGAAGACCGCTCAGAGCGCTATGTCAATGCGCCGGAAGGCACACCTCTGAAACTGCCGGAAACGGCGGATGAAGGTGAGTTTGGTCAGATCATGCCGATACGCGATGCGACCGCTGCCGACTCGGGTCGCATGTATCGGGGAAGCATACCCACGCCGCCGGATATGACCTCCGATATTCTTGACGAAAATTACCTCGTTGAGGAACTGGATGGACAGATATGGCTGCTGGTGAATGATGTTCCCGGTCGCCTCTGGCCGGCGGTCGCCTCCTACATGAATGAGAACGGCCTTGGTGTGGCGTATGACAGCCCCCAGCTTGGCCTGATGCAGAGTGAGCTGGTTAACTTCAGCAAGCAGGCGAGAGGCTTGTTGGGGTTGCCGGACAACCCTGACGGGCCAGAGGCAAAAGTGGTTGTTCAGGCCCGTGTCGCTCCTGGTGTGCGCCGTAAGACCACAGAGGTTCAATTCCGTTCTTTCGAAGTTGCCGATGACCCCAACGAACTGATGGCATGGGGCGGCGGGGACATCCGCAGCCGTGAGCAACTCGACACCAGTCGAAAGCTGCTAGACGACCTGGCCCAGTATTTACGCAACCGGGAAGACAGCAAGTCGTACTCTCGTGCGGCCTTGGGCATGGCCAGCGAACCATTGGTCAGGCTGGTATCGGACGATGAAACACCCCGGGAAATCGTGATGAGCCTGGATTACGGCCGGGCCTGGGCGGAAGTGCGGCGAGCGGTGGATGACGCAGGCATACCGGTGATCGACCTGAACCGTGAAGACGGCTATTTCCTTGTGGATTTCCGGCCGGAATCCGAGCGCGAGCCAGGGTGGTTTAGCTG
>CAJXOQ010000169.1 GCA_913057975.1 uncultured Marinobacter sp. | reverse complement strand
GGCCTGCTGGTCACATTGCCGCCGAGCTTCGATGAAAAAGACGAAAACCAGGAACTGGTCCAGGCCTTTGAAGAAAAAGGCGAGGATCCGTCCGGTCCTTTCGTACTGACGTCCTACACCGCCGTACAGCTGATTGCCGATGGCATTGAAGCCGCCGAATCAACGGATCCGTTCGATGTTGCCGAAGCGCTGCGCGCAGGCACATTCCAGACGCCCATCGGTACCGTTGAGTACGACGGCAAGGGCGATATGGAATCGTTTGAGTTTGTTGTCTACGAATGGCATTCAGATGGCAGCAAAACTCCGGTAAACTAAGCCGCAATCGTTAACAAACGGTAATTATGAGAACACCTTCTCACCGCGATCCGGGAGAAGGTGTTTT
Source organism: uncultured Marinobacter sp. (assembly GCA_913057975.1). Classification (GTDB taxonomy): domain Bacteria; phylum Pseudomonadota; class Gammaproteobacteria; order Pseudomonadales; family Oleiphilaceae; genus Marinobacter. The sequence goes on along the minus strand of CAJXOQ010000169.1, from coordinate 7,975 downwards.
TCTAGGCCCCTGATGATCCTGTATCCAGTACGCCCGGCACCCCGGGCCGACCTGCATGCAGTGGAAGGGGCAGGCTATCGGAGTCCCACACAGATGCAAGACCTCCTGTATTTTATTCAGCAGCTCATTAACGGGCTGACGATCGGGAGCACCTACGCCCTGATCGCCATCGGTTACACGATGGTTTACGGCATCATCGGCATGATCAACTTTGCCCATGGTGAGATTTACATGATCGGCGCCTACACCGCCCTGATCGCCATCACCGGCCTTGCCGCACTGGGCATTGCCTGGCTACCGCTGATACTGATCGTGGCGCTGGTCTGCGCGATGATCGTATCCAGCTCAATGGGCTGGGCCGTGGAGCGGGTGGCCTACAGACCGGTTCGCGGAAAGCATCGCCTGATCCCGCTGATCTCCGCTATCGGCATGTCCATCTTTCTTCAGAACTACGTCCATCTTGCCCAGGGATCACGCAACATCGGTTTTCCTGCGCTGATAGAAGGCGGATTCCGGTTCGGTGCCGAAGATTCATTCCAGACCTCTATCTCCTACATGCAAGTCACCATATTCGTTACCACACTGATCTGCATGACAATCCTCTCCCTGTTCATATCCCGCTCCCGCATCGGCCGCGCCTGTCGGGCCGTCTCCCAGGATCTGGGCATGGCCAATCTGCTGGGCATCGACACCAACCGCATCATTTCCGCGACGTTTGTGATCGGTGCCGCACTGGCGGCCGTTGCGGGCCTGCTTCTGGGTATGTACTACGGCTCCATCGATCCGCTGTTTGGATTCATTGCGGGGCTGAAGGCGTTTACGGCCGCTGTCCTGGGGGGTATTGGAAGTATTCCCGGCGCCATGCTTGGAGGGCTTATTCTCGGAGTTGCCGAGAGCATGACCTCCGGTTACCTCAGCGGTGAGTACAAGGACGTTGTGTCGTTCGGTCTGCTTATCCTGATTCTGCTGTTCAAACCCACCGGCCTGCTCGGCAAACCGGAGGTTGAAAAGATCTGATGGCTGCTCATAACCTGAAACACGCGCTGTTTTGCGCCATTGTCACCCTGATCATTTCGTACCCCATTCTGGGATTCAACCTGGCCAGCGAAGGCATCACGGTTACCCTTGAAGGGGCCAAGACCTCTACCGTTATCGGTGTTCTGCTGGCAGCGGTTATTGTCTTCCTGTTCCAGTTGTTCCGGGACACGCTGATGGGGTCACTGCGGCAACTGCCTGCAGTAAACCCGCTGGCCAACCGCAAGCCCATGGAACAGAGTAAGCGACTGAAACTGGATTCTGTCCTGCTCACATTGATGATCATAGGCGCCCTCATCTGGCCGTTTATTGCCTCTCGCGGCGCGGTGGATCTGTCCACCCTGGTGCTGATCTACGTCATGCTGGCACTGGGCCTGAATGTGGTTGTCGGCCTCGCGGGCCTGCTGGATCTGGGCTACGTCGCGTTCTACGCCGTAGGTGCATACACCTTTGCCATGCTGTCGCAGTATTACGGCGTTTCATTCTGGTTCGCGCTGCCGATCGGCGCCCTGCTCGCCGCCCTGTTCGGGCTGGTGCTCGGCTTTCCGGTACTGCGATTGCGCGGGGATTACCTGGCCATCGTCACGCTCGGGTTTGGGGAAATCATCCGCATTCTGCTTAATAACATGACCAATCTGACGGGCGGGCCCAATGGTATCGGCGGCATTCCCGACCCCACTCTGTTTGGCATGGAGTTCGGCCGCCGGGTGAAGGAGGAAGGCAATACGTCGTTCCATGAAACCTTCGGCATTGCCTACAGCGGTGAGCACAAGGTCATTTTCCTCTACCTGATCGCCCTGGTACTGGCCGTCATTACCGCTATCGCTATTCGCCGCCTGATGCGCATGCCCGTAGGCCGTGCCTGGGAAGCGCTCCGCGAAGACGAGATTGCGGCTAAATCCCTGGGGTTGAACCGGACTGCGGTCAAGCTTTCCGCCTTTACCATCGGCGCTTTCTTCGCCGGCTTTGCCGGAACGGTGTTCGCCTCCAAGCAGGGCTTTATCAGCCCGGAATCCTTTGTGTTCCTGGAATCGGCCATCATTCTGGCGATTGTGGTACTGGGCGGCATGGGCTCCCAGATGGGGGTCATTCTCGCTGCAATTGCGGTCACTATACTGCCGGAACTGGCGCGGGAGTTCTCCGAGTACCGGATGCTGATCTTCGGCGCGGCCATGGTGTTGATGATGGTTTGGCGCCCGCAAGGCCTGCTGCCCATGCGACGCATCCACATTGAACTGAAAAAGCAGGAGTGACGGATAATGCTTGAAGTACAGAATCTGTCGATGCGCTTTGGCGGGCTCCTGGCGGTGGATCAGGTGTCGCTGGACGTACAGGAACATGAGATTGTGGCGATCATCGGCCCCAACGGAGCCGGCAAAACCACGGTGTTTAACTGCATGAGCGGTTTCTACAAACCCACTGGTGGCAAGATCCTGTTCAAGGGAGGCGAAATCCAGGGTAAGCCGGACTATAAGATTTCCCGCCTTGGCCTGGTCAGAACCTTTCAGCACGTGCGGCTGTTCAGCCGTATGACGGTGGTGGAAAACCTGCTGGTGGCCCAACACCGCCACCTCAACACCAACCTGCTCTCCGGCATACTGAATACGCCGAACTATCGGGAGAAAGAGCAAAAGTCGCTGGACCGGGCCGCCTACTGGCTGGACCGGGTGGGGCTGACGGACATGGCGAACCGGGAAGCTGGCAATCTGGCCTATGGCCAACAGCGCCGTCTTGAGATCGCCCGCTGCATGGTGACCGAGCCCGAGCTGCTGATGCTGGATGAACCCGCTGCCGGCCTGAACCCGGCCGAAACCAAAGACCTGAATCAGTTGATTATCAGCCTTAAGGAAGACTACAACGTCTCTGTGGTGCTGATTGAGCACGACATGAGCCTGGTGATGGATATCTCCGACCGCATTAATGTGATCAACCAGGGGCGTCCCCTGGCCAGCGGCACACCGGATGAGATTCGCCGCAACGATGATGTCATCAAAGCCTATCTGGGTGAGGCCTGAGGAATAACCATGCTTGTACTAGAAGACGTCCATACCCATTACGGCAAGATCGAGGCACTTCACGGGGTTTCTGTTGAAGTAAAGAAAGGTGAGATCGTGTCGCTGATCGGTGCCAATGGCGCCGGTAAGACTACCCTGCTGATGACCGTCTGCGGGAATCCCCAGGCCACCTCTGGCCGGGTGATTCTCCAGGGTCGGGACATCACCCGTGATCTCACATCGAACATCATGCGCTCGGGCATTGCTATCGTGCCCGAAGGCCGGCGCGTGTTTTCCGGCCTGACCGTTGAAGAGAACCTCCACATGGGCGGTTTTTTCAACACCAAGTCGGAAATCCGCAAAAGCCAGGACCACGTCTACGAACTGTTCCCGCGCCTGAAGGAGCGGGAACATCAGCGTGCCGGCACCATGTCGGGCGGCGAGCAGCAGATGCTGGCCATCGGGCGGGCGCTGATGAGCAAACCGAACATGATCATCCTGGACGAGCCCTCCCTCGGGCTGGCTCCACTGGTGATCAAACAGATCTTCGAGATCATCGGAAAGCTGCGCGAGGAAGGGATTACCGTGTTCCTGGTGGAACAGAATGCGCATCAGGCCCTGAACCTGGCGGACCGAGGCTACGTGCTGGAAACCGGACGTATCCGCCTGCACGATACCGGGAAAAACCTGCTGGCCAACCCGGACGTTCAGAATGCCTACCTCGGTGGTTGATGAGATAGCCACCCACCGCTAGAACGGCGTACCTAAACGCAAAAAAGCCGGAACATGGTGTCATGTTCCGGCTTTTTTGTAACACCTGGCATTAAGCAATCGCTTACTTAACGCTTTTGATGGTGCCCTTGTAACCTTCAACGGATACGTTGATGGTTCCAAATACCACGTAATCGTCTTTCTTGACGGTGTAACGCGGAGCGACAATCACGTCAGCACCGGATTCCTGAATGGCGTTGTAGGCAGCAGCCGCCTTAACAGCTTCAACCGGGTTCGGCAGAGCGAAAGGCAGTGCACTTCCACCGTTACCACCGGCAGAGTAGGCAACGCCATCAGCGTATTCAGTTTCAGCACCCAGGGTAAAGAACAGAACCTTGGTTGCAGAGGATTGACCGGTGATCTTCTCGCCTACTTCGATGTCAGCCTTAACGTCGGTAGCAACGGAGCCAGACAGCGGCAGGGAGGGAGCGCTGGTGTTCAGTGAGGAACAGCCAGTCAGTGCGCCAGCAAGAATCAGTGATGATGCGACAAGAACTTTTTTCAAAACTCAATCTCCATGTGTTGTGTACAAGCCTTCATGGCCGCGCGCACTATACCCAAACAAGTTCTATATAACAAGATCATTACAAAAGAACATTTTTTAGCCGATTTAGAAATATGAACACATGATCACATTTTTGACTTTGCGGGCCAAATCAATCACTCAGCGCCTTTGTAATTTGCCTTCCTGATATTTCAACTATACTCAGAGTCAACGGTCGACCTGTCTCCACGGGAAATCAGTCAGGGCCGTTAGCGCGCCGGCTCCGGGACCCTTTCAGGTGGGCATGGCGCGTTTGCGACGACAGCTAAATCAAACAAGGAGTGGATAATGAAAAAACTCATCGCAGGTGCACTGCTCATGGGTGCTTCTACCCTAGCCTTCGCTCAGCCTGGTTGCGGCGTTGGTGCAATGATCTGGAAAGGACAGTCAGGCATCGCCCCCCACGTTCTGGCGGCAACCACCAACGGTACTTTCGGTAACCAGACGTTTGGTATGACCACCGGTACCCTGGGTTGTCAGACCAACCAGTCCGTGCAATCCATGGCCATGTACATGGACAGCAACATCGATAAAGTTGCCCGCGACATGTCCCGTGGCTCCGGCGAAAACCTGGACACCCTGGCCGTACTGCTGGGTGTGGACGAAGCGGATCGCGACTCTTTCCGCAAAGTTCTGCAGGATAATTTCGCAACCATCTTCCCATCGTCCGACACCACCTCTGGCGAGGCTGTCGATGCCATCGTAGCCCTGCTGGAGCAGAACGATACGCTGAGCAAGTACGTAGCCGCCTGATCTTCGGGCGCGAAGAAAAAGGAGTTTGCGCGCCATGGACGGCGCAACGAATGTCTCACCATCCACCCGTCGCCTAACCCGGAATTGACTGACCATCCATGCGCACTTTGCTTCGGTTCGCCCTGGCCCCTATATGGCTAGCATCCTGTTTCAATGCATTTGCAACATCGCTCCCCGACACCGGAAACCTACATCAGAATCCTGCGTGGTTGACCCTGCTCCATTACCAACCCGACCGCTTCGGCGACGGCTACACCGGTCAGGCGGACGACGATGCCTTCTACCTCAGCGATAACGGCAAAACCTCACCAAAGGCGGAACTGGAAGCCACAGTCGCGGCCATCACCCAGCCCGGAGGCGGGAATGAGCACGCGCGCTGCCGCTTCCCGGCACGGGACCGCTGGCTAAGGGCACAACTGGACCTGCCCGGGCAACCCGCAAGTTGCCCCGCTTTCGAGGAGTGGACCGACGAGTTGAATACCGAAACCGTGACACTGGTATTTGCCGCGTCCTACCTGAACAGTCCGTCGTCCATGTTTGGCCATACGTTCCTGCGACTGGACCCGCCCAGGGAAGACGAGGAAACGAACCTGATCCTGGCCAACACCATCTCTTACGCCGCCGATGCGGCCGCCCACGATAGCGAAATTCTGTTCGCCTATAAGGGCATTTTTGGTGGCTACCCGGGCATTACCTCCATCCAGCCCTACTACGAAAAAATTCGCCTCTATTCCGACATTGAGCACCGGGACCTGTGGGAGTACACACTCAACCTCACCCAGGCGGAAGTGGACATGATGCTCGCCCATACCTGGGAGATACGCGAGCGCAATTTCGATTACTATTTTTTTGACGAGAACTGCGCCTACCGCCTGCTGGCCCTGATCGACGTCGCCCGGCCCGGCACCGACCTGCTGGGGGAAGTCGGCACCCATGCCATTCCCTCGGACACGGTGCGATGGGTTGTCGACAAGGGACTTGTCGACTCCGTCTACTACCGCCCGTCTGCGGCGACCAACGTCAGCCACCGCATCGACGCCCTGCCCGACGACCATCAGACACTCGCCGCCGCCATCGCCAACGGCTATGTGGATGCCGATGCACCCGAGGTACAGGCATTGAACGATGAACCGCGTGCGCGGGTGCTGGACGCCACCTACGACTATGTTCGTTACCAAAGCGAAGCCGAGGGCTGGCCCAGGGAACATGCAGCCCCACTCTCCCATGACCTGCTAAGGGAACGCAGCAAGATCCGCGGAGTCGCGATAAAGGACAGCCCCCCTGAGCCTGCCATCCGGGACGACCAGGGCCATGACACCTTTCGCGCCAGCGTCAGCGGCGGGCGCATGGGTGACCGCAACTTCAGCGAACTCACGTTACGCCCCGCCTATCACGATATACTTGACCCACCCGCCGGCTACCGTGGCGGAGCACAGCTCCAGTTCCTACGACTGGATGCCCGCCTGTACACAGACAACAACGAAGTACAGATTGAACAGCTGACCGGCGTGGAAATCCGCTCACTCTCGCCGCGCAACCAGTTCTTCTCGCCGCTGTCCTGGCAAGTCGGCTTCGGCGGCCGCCGCACTGACACCGAAACCAACCGCGTATTCACCCCCTACCTGGAGGGCGGCGCCGGTGGCAGCTGGCAGCTGGCACCCGGCACCCAAGCCTTCGCCATGGCCACTGCCGACCTGGAAATCGACGACGACCTGGGACGCGGCTACGACGCCGCCCCCGGCGCCGACCTGGGTATACTGCATCAGAACAACCAGTTCAGCCTTCTGGGCGGCGTGAAAACCAAAGCCTGGATCGTCAGCAGCCAACACCGACAGGATCAGGCCTACCTGGAAGGCAACTGGCACCTCGAACGGGACTTCAGCCTGTTCGGAAAATTCAGCCGTGAAGACCACTACGACAGGTACCGCAGCACATGGCAACTCGGACTCCACGCCTACTTCTGACAATTCTGAGAACACTGGCCGGCCTCACCGCCGCGTTTACATTGCTGCTGCAGACCGGCTGCAGCAGCGTGTTCTTCTATCCGGACCAGGTCACCTACATCACTCCCGACCGCCTGAATCTGGACTACGAAGATGTGTTCGTGGAAACCCCCGACGGCGAAACCCTCCACGGCTGGTGGCTCCCCGCAAAGTCCGAGCCCAAGGGTACGGTCTACTTCCTCCACGGCAACGCCCAGAACATCAGCAGCCACATCATGAACGTCGCCTGGCTGCCTGAGAAACACTACAACGTCTTTCTGATCGACTACCGGGGGTATGGGCGCTCCACCGGCGCACCGGACATAGAAGGCACCCTGCACGACGCAGAGACCGGCCTGCGATGGCTGGTTGACCAGCCGAACGTACAGAACCAGCCCCTGTTCCTGCTGGGCCAGAGCCTGGGTGGCGCACTGGGAACCGCCCTGGCCAGTGAATGGGTAAAGCGGGGCGAGCAACCACCCCTGGACGGCGTGATCCTCGATGGCACCTTCTCCGGCTTCCGCGCCATCGCCCGGGAAAAACTCGGCGACTTCTGGCTCACCTGGCCACTGCAGGTTCCACTGAGCTGGACGATTACTGACGAATATGAGGCTTACGAACGCATCGGTGATATCAGCCCGGTTCCAGTGATGGTGATTCACAGTGTTCGGGACGGGATAATTCCGTTTCATCACGGGCAGCGGTTGTACGAAGCAGCAGCAGAACCTAAAGAGTTTTTACAGACGGATACGGGGCATGCGTCGACGTTTGTGATTCCGGGTTACAAACAGGAAGTGCTGGAGTTTATGAAGCAGTAGGCACGAAAAAGGTTCAGGGAGCGCGCCGGGCAAGGCTGTTCAGGACACGCCACGAGCACTTCCCTGTGGGCTCGGGCT
>CAJXOQ010000168.1 GCA_913057975.1 uncultured Marinobacter sp. | reverse complement strand
GAGATAGGAGTCCGTCTCGTGGGCTCGGAGATGTGTATAAGAGACAGGTTCAGGGTATTGCTGACCTGATTACCCGCAACGGTATGATCAACGTGGATTTCGCCGACGTAAAAACGGTTATGTCCGAGATGGGCAATGCCATGATGGGTACCGCGCGTGCCACTGGCGAGAATCGTGCACGCGAAGCTGCAGAAGCCGCTGTGCGCAGCCCGCTTCTGGAAGACATCAACCTGCAGGGCGCCAAGGGTATCCTGGTCAACATCACAGCAGGTATGGACCTCAATCTGGGAGAATTCTCTGAGGTTGGTGACATTGTTCGTGAATTCGCCTCGGATTCCGCCACGGTGGTCGTGGGTACCGTGATTGATCCGGAAATGACTGACGAACTCAAGGTGACGGTGGTTGCGACCGGCCTGGGCGGCGACCGCGAGAAGCCGACCAAGGTAGTGGATAACACCCGTAGCCTGGATGGCACAACGGATTACAACCAACTTGACCGTCCGGCCGTTCTGCGTCGTCGTGCCGTGGCTCACGGTAATGTAGCGATTGATCAGAGCAAGGACAGCGAGGAGCAGGGAGTCGACTATCTCGATATTCCCGCATTCCTTCGCCGTCAGGCTGACTGATAATCTGTTGCAAATGTATTCGGTAATGGAACCTTTGTGACCGAATAACGTGTGCTGACTATCAGTCCGGACTTGTGCCGGGAGGCCAATCAAAGGTTAACGATTGGTTAAATGGTATTCAGTGTTACTTTCTGGTATTCTCCGGGCAGAATTTTGCCCAGACTATATCGCACTTATGTGACGGAAATATGTACCGATGATCAGACAACGGACACTTAAGAACACCATCCGCGCCACCGGCGTTGGCTTGCACTCGGGGGAGAAAGTGTATCTGACCCTGAAGCCCGCTCCGGTGGACTCGGGGATCGTTTTTCGCCGTACGGATCTTGACCCTGTGGTTGAAATCCGTGCTTGTGCGGAAAACGTCGGTGAGACCATGCTTTCCACGACACTGCTGAAAGACGGTGTCCGGGTTGCAACAGTGGAGCATTTGTTGTCAGCCATGGCTGGTCTCGGGATTGATAACTGTTTCGTCGAGCTCAGTGCCGCGGAAGTGCCTATCATGGACGGCTCTGCCGGTCCATTTGTGTTTCTTCTGCAGTCCGCCGGTATTGCCGAGCAGGACGCTGCCAAGCGCTTCATTCGCATCAAGCGCGAAGTGACGGTTGAAGAAGGTGACAAAAAGGCGACCCTGCTGCCTTTCGAAGGCTTCAAGGTCAGCTTCGGTATCGACTTCGACCACCCTGTTTTCAAGGGGCGCGCCCAGACCGCAACCGTTGACTTTTCGAGCACGTCGTTCGTGAAGGAAGTCAGCCGCGCACGAACGTTTGGGTTCATGCGTGATATCGAAAAGTTGCGTGCGATGAACCTGGCGTTGGGCGGAAGCGTTGACAATGCCATCGTCGTTGACGATTACAAAATCCTCAACGAAGACGGTCTGCGTTACGATGACGAATTCGTAAAGCACAAGTTGCTGGATGCCATCGGTGACCTCTACCAGTTGGGCAGCAGCCTGATTGGCGAGTTCCGTGGTATTAAATCCGGCCACGACCTGAATAACAAGCTGCTGCGCAAGCTCAGGGCGGAAGAGGATGCGTGGGAAGTGGTAACCTTCGACGACGAGGCCGCTGCCCCGATTTCCTACATGAAACCTGTGCTGGCGGCGGGCTGAGGCAGGACGCCTTAATCCCGGACGTGGCTTGCGAGTTTTTCGAGAACCTCGCGTAATTGTTTGTCCTTCGTGTGCCCGGCTTCCTCTTTGAGGAGCCGGGCATTTTCGTTACTAAGGGGCGTCATTTTTGCTTTCGGACGCTCGCTGAATCGCGGCGGAGTGACCTTGACCTTCAGTTTCCAGACGAAACGGAATAGCTCCTGCTTGCGAAGCTCTTCCATGATTTCATGCTGGCGGAAACGGATCTGGCTGGCAGTGGTGGCCGCTGTAGCCGACAGAATCAGCTCCCCGTCACGGCAACTGACAAACCGTGTGCCTTTGGCCAGGCTTTCCGGAAGCGCAGCGATAACGAGCTGCTCTGCCTGAGTATGATGCTGGGCTTTTGCCATCAGTTCACGCAGGGTTGAAGCTCTGGAAAAGCTGTCCGGAGTCAATTCGAGGTCGGTTTTCTTTTTCATGGCAGTCAGTAATTCTCGACGACAACGGTAACGATTGGTTACACTTCGGCACGGTTAATAGGCAGCGCCTGTATTACACTCGTTTTACATTGTCTGGTGTGTGTATGTCCACGGGCGGCTGCTATTTTATTAAACGTAGTCGTTGCAATGGATAGCACGTGCGGTTTCAGACGCGATTTATGCTGCCCAGGATTGAGTAGTCGGAGAGGAATTCCGCAATCTGGCAAAGGATGCCCCGGCAGGCCCAGTCAGAACACTCAGGATGCAACACTACAGGATCAGGTTGCGTCCCCGTGAAACCAGAAGACGATATGAACATTATCCTCGTTGGCAAGCGCCATGGGAAATCCCGTACGGTTTCGATAAACGCCCCTGTTCTGGCAGGAGTGGTGTTTATCGTGACCGCACTACTGATACTGGCAGGTTGGTCTGGTTATCAGGTGGCGGTGAGCCAGATTGAGCCAGCCGAGCCCGCGGAGTCGGAATTGGTGGCTCAGTGGCAGTCCCGGCTGAGCGAGCAAAAGACCGAGCTGTCCCGAATCGAGCGGAACGTCCAGCAGCAGGTTGATGCGTTGACGCTGCGGTTGGGTGATATGCAGGGGCGTCTTCTCAGGCTTGATGCCCTCGGGCAGCGCTTCCTGGAGTCGGGCCTGGTGGCCAGCGACGAGTTCGATTTTGATCAGCCAGCTGCTGTTGGTGGCCCTGAAGAAAATCTTGATGGCGACTCTTTTACAGCGCCAGAACTGACCAGCATGATTGATCAGCTTGCACGCCGCATTGAAGATCGGGAGCAGCAATTACGCATGCTGGACATGGTCACTTCCCGCCAGAAGCTTGAGAAAGAGCTTTTTGTGGAGGGCCGCCCTATTACCTGGGGCTGGCTGTCCTCGAAATACGGCTATCGTTCCGATCCGTTCACCGGTAAGCGTACCTGGCACGCTGGTGTGGATCTGGCTGGCAAGGACGGAAGTGATATCATTTCCGTGGCGGGTGGCGTGGTCACTTATGCCGACGAGCGCTATGGCTACGGCAACCTCGTTGAGGTGGACCACGGCGATGGCCTGGTAACCCGCTACGCCCATGCCAAGACCATCAAGGTCAAGGTGGGCGACGTTGTCCAGAAGGGGCAGGTGCTGGCTCTGATGGGCAGCACAGGCCGTTCCACCGGGCCTCACGTGCATTTTGAAGTAATCCGCAACGGCAAGTCCGAAAATCCGGAAACCTACATCAAGCGGGCTAGCCGCTAACCGCTTGTAGAGGTGCCTGTAAGGGCACCTGATTTCTTCCCGTTGTCCCCTCCGGCACCCTTTTTTCAATCTTTTCAGCGTTGTGACAGGCTTCTGTGAGGCCTGACTTTTGTACTGCTGCGAAATAAGGTTAGAATGCCGGCTTCCTCCGTTTAATCAAAGAAGCAGTGGTCTATGTTCACAAAGCTTGCAACCAAGATGTTCGGCAGTAAGAACGCCAGAGAAATCAAGCGAATGCGAAAAACCGTATCGCGTATTAATGAGCTTGAAGAGCAGTATGGCAATTTGTCCGACACCGAGTTGCAAGGTAAGACCGCGGAATTTCGCCGCCGCTATGACGAAGGCGAAAGCCTTGACGCATTGCTTCCGGAAGCGTTTGCCACCACTCGTGAGGCGAGTCGTCGGGTCATGGGGATGCGCCACTACGACGTGCAGATGATTGGCGGTATCACGCTTCACGAAGGCCGTATTTCCGAGATGAAAACCGGTGAAGGTAAAACGCTGGTAGCGACGTTGGCCGTGTACCTGAATGCCTTGACCGGCAAGGGCGTGCATCTGGTCACCGTGAACGACTACCTGGCCCGCCGCGATGCCGAATGGATGGGGAAGCTGTATCGCTTCCTGGGTCTGCAGGTAGGTGTTGTAGCAGCCGGCCAGCCTCCTGAAGAGAAGCGGGCTGCCTATCAGGCGGACATTACTTACGGTACGAATAACGAGTTTGGTTTCGACTATCTTCGCGACAACATGGCCTTCAGCACGGAAGACAAGGTGCAGCGAGGCCTCCACTTTGCCATCGTGGACGAAGTGGACTCCATTCTGATTGACGAAGCTCGCACACCGCTGATCATCTCCGGTGCGGCCGAAGACAGTTCAAGACTCTATCTGGCGATCAACGAGCTTGTGCCAAGCCTCGAGTTGGGCGAAGTCAGTGAAGAAGGCGAGCCCAGTGGCGATTTCACCATTGATGAGAAATCCCGTCAGGTGGAGTTGACCGAAACCGGTCATGAGAAAGTGGAAGAGCTGTTGTTGGAAAGGGGCTTGTTGAAGGAAGGTGAAAGCCTGTATTCGGCCGCCAACCTTAGCCTGTTGCATCACGTCCACTCGGCCCTCCGAGCTCATCATCTGTTCCAGAAGGACGTGGATTACATTGTCCAGGGCGATCAGGTAGTGATTGTTGATGAGCATACTGGTCGTACCATGCCAGGCCGTCGCTGGAGCGAAGGCCTGCACCAATCGATTGAGGCCAAGGAAGGAGTTCGTATCCAGGCAGAGAGCCAGACCCTGGCTTCTACCACCTTCCAGAATTACTTCCGTCTATACGACAAGCTCGCCGGTATGACTGGTACCGCTGACACCGAGGCATTTGAATTTCGCCAGATTTACGGTCTGGACGTTGTTGTTATTCCTCCCAACAAACCGATCCAGCGAATCGATTACAACGATCTTATCTACCTGACTCAGGAAGAAAAATTCCACGCCATTATTGATGAGATCAAGGACGTAACGGCAGAGGGCCGGCCAATCCTGGTGGGCACTGCCTCAATTGAGGCCTCAGAGCTTCTATCCATGCTGCTCAAGAAGGCGCGAATTGATCATAAGATCCTGAACGCGAAACAGCACGAGAGTGAGGCACAGATCATCGCTCAGGCAGGTCGCCCGGGTGCGGTCACCATTGCCACCAATATGGCCGGCCGTGGTACGGACATCGTGTTGGGTGGTAACTGGGAATTTGAAGTGGCGGGTATGGAAAACCCCACCGAAGAGGAAGTTGCCCGCATCAAGGCCGAGTGGACCGAGCGTCACAATCAGGTACTTGAGGCTGGCGGGCTGCACATCATCGGTACCGAGCGTCACGAATCCCGCCGCATTGACAATCAGCTTCGAGGCCGCGCCGGTCGTCAGGGCGACCCCGGTTCATCACGGTTCTTCCTGTCGCTGGAAGATAACCTGATGCGGATATTCGCGCCGGATCGCGTGAAGAGCCTGATGCAGGCCATGGGTATGAAAAAAGGCGAGGCCATCGAGCATCGAATGGTCACCAACGCCATTGAAAAATCCCAGCGTAAGGTGGAAGGCCGCAACTTCGATATGCGGAAAACCCTGCTGGAATACGATGACGTCGCCAACGATCAGCGTACGGTGATCTATGATCAGCGTAACGAGGTCATGTCGTCGGAAGACGTTTCCGAGATGATTAAAACCATCCGCGAGGATGTCGTGGATTCGCTGGTCAGTGAGTTCATCCCGCCGCAGAGCATGCCGGAACAGTGGGATGTTGCCGGCCTGGAAAGCCAGCTGCAATCGGAAATGGCGATCAACCTGCCTGTTCAGCAATGGCTGGACGAGGACAGCAAGCTCTACGAAGAGAATCTACGTCAGCGTATTCTGGAAGAGATTGTCGCGGCCTACGACGCCAAAGAGGAACTGGCGGGCTCCGAGTCGATGCGCAAGTTCGAGAAGCAGGTGTTCCTGCAAGTGCTCGACACGCTATGGAAAGAGCATCTTTCAAACATGGATCACCTGCGCCGTGGTATCCACCTGCGTGGTTATGCCCAGAAGAACCCCAAGCAGGAGTACAAGCGCGAGGCCTTTAACCTGTTCGAAAGTATGCTGGAAACCATGAAGCGCGATGTGGTTCGGGTGTTGTCCCATGTCCGTGTTCAGGGCCGTGAAGAAATGGAAGAGGTGGAGCGCCGCCGCAAGGAAGAATTGGAGCGGGAGCTTGCCCAGGCGCGACTGCGCCACGATGAAACCAGTGCTACCGCTCAGCAAAGGCAGGATGACAACGCAGGTAGGTCTGGTGCTGAGGAAGCTCAGGGCACACCGGAGACCTTTGTGCGTCAGGACCGAAAAGTGGGGCGGAACGAGCCCTGTCCGTGCGGGTCCGGCAAGAAGTACAAGCAGTGTTGTGGAAAGGTCAGCTGATTTCCGCCGCTGAGTGATCGAACTAAGGCCCGCACCCTGCTCGACAGGTTGCGGGTTTTTCGTTTGGTAACCGGTGTTCCGGCCGGGTCGCCCGGTAGAAGCCGATCATGACGAAAGGAGAGTGAAAATGGCAGTTGGTCCAGGAACCTTGCCGACGTTTTTCCCGGTGGCCGGTGTCAGGCTGGGTATCGGCACTGCCGGTATCAAGAAACCCGGCAAGAAGGATCTGGTGGTTATTGAGTTGGCGCCGGGTAGCCGAGTGGCCGGTATCTTCACCCGTAATCAGTTCTGCGCGGCCCCTGTTCACGTCACGCGAAGTCATCTGGCAAGCGATGCACCGCGCTACCTGCTGATCAACACCGGCAATGCCAATGCCGGCACCGGCGAACAAGGCATGAAGGATGCCCAGGCCTGTTGTCAGGCGCTGGCGGATCACGCCGGTGTCCCCGCTGGTAGCGTACTGCCGTTTTCGACAGGGGTTATCGGGGAGCCACTGCCGGTTGATAAAATCGTCAGCGCGTTGCGGCAGGCACTGGCGGATGTCTCCGAGTCCCACTGGGCTGAAGCGGCGTCGGGGATCATGACCACCGACACTCGCCCCAAAGGTGCCTCGCGCCAGATTGATCTGGATGGCCAAACGGTATCGATATCCGGTATCAGTAAGGGCGCGGGTATGATTCGTCCCAACATGGCCACCATGCTGGGCTTCATTGCCACCGATGCGAATATCGCACCGGACGTGTTGGCGAGCTTTGCGTCGGAATTGGGGGAGGCGTCCTTCAACCGGATCACCATTGATGGCGACACGTCCACCAACGATGCCTGCATGCTGATTGCCAGCGGTCAGGCTGGTGGTCCTGAAATCACGGCGGATAGCCCGTCCCTGCCAAGGCTCAGGGAAGCGCTGCGCGAGGTGTTCCTCGAACTGGCGCATGCGATTGTCCGTGACGGTGAGGGTGCCACCAAGTTTGTCACCATTGAAGTCAGCCGTGCGACATCGGTCCAGGAGGCGCTGGACGTTGCCTACACCGTTGCCCACTCACCACTGGTCAAAACCGCGCTGTTTGCGTCCGATCCCAACTGGGGGCGGATACTGGCTGCCGTGGGCCGTGCCGGTGTCGATGGACTGGACCTGAACGCCCTCGAGATCTGGCTGGGAGATGTGTGCCTGGTTCGCAAAGGCGGCCGTGCTGCGGATTACAACGAGTCCCGCGGGCAGGCGGTGATGGACGGTGAGGAAATTACCATCCACATTAATCTCGGGCGAGGGAATGTCAGTGAACGGGTGTGGACCTGCGACTTCTCCCATGACTACGTCACCATCAATGCTGAGTATCGCACCTGATTATGACGCCAGTTCAGGAAATACACGTTGCGGTGGGTGTTGTCTTTCGTGATGGGAAAGTGTTGATTGCCCGTCGGCCGGACCATGTTCACCAAGGCGGTTTACTTGAGTTTCCGGGTGGCAAGGTTGAGGCCGGTGAAACGGTCCAACAGGCCCTGGTCAGGGAAATTCGGGAAGAGACCGGGTTGCGGATAGATCCAGGCCTTCTTGAGCCGGTGATTGAAATTCGCCACGATTATGGGGACAAGCGGGTGTTTCTTGATGTCTGGGAAGCCTCATCCGCTGAAGGCGACCCCGAGGGCCGTGAAGGGCAGGCGATACAATGGCTCGATGTCCAGGATCTGGCGGATGTTGATTTTCCCGCCGCAAACCGTCCGATTATCCGCGCACTGAAGTTGCCTCGTCGCTATGCCATTACCGGTTCTGCCGGTGCCCCCTCGGCATTCCCTGAACAACTTCGCCAGCGCTTGCTCGAAACGCGCCCGCAGTTGTGCCTGTTCAGGGCACCGGGATTAAGCGATGAGGTATACGAGCGGTTGGCGGGCTGGTCACTGGAGGCGTGTCGCGCAAGCGATTCCCTGTTGATGCTTCACGGTGTCCCGTCGCTGCTTGAGCGCCTGCCCCAGGCCGCCGGTTTGCACCTGCCGTGGCGGGAGGCCCGACAGTATTCCGCCCGGCCGATACCCGAGGGATACCTGCTGGCAATCTCCTGTCACGATGAAGAGGAAATTGCCCATGCAGAACAGCTCCAGGCCTGTCTCTTATACACATCTGACGCTG
>CAJXOQ010000167.1 GCA_913057975.1 uncultured Marinobacter sp. | reverse complement strand
CAGCGTCAGATGTGTATAAGAGACAGCCTCCTGAGAGAGCGGGCTTTTTCTGGCTCCCTGAAGCCCGCCTTATAAGGCGAAGGCTTCTTCGGGCATGTCCATCAGGCTGTCGGAGCCAGCCAGCATGCTTTCGGCATGTCCTTTGGTGCGCGGCAACATGCGCTTGAAATAGAAGCGCGCTGTCTGGATCTTGGCGTTATAGAACATTTCTTCGGTTGTGCCTTCCACCATCTTGTCCAGCGCGACCTTGGCCATACGGGCCCAAAGATAGGCGAACACAGCGTAACCGGAGTACATCAGGTAATCCACAGACGCAGCTCCCACTTCCTCGCGGTTCTTCATGGCTGTCATGCCAACCTTCATGGTCAGATCGCCCCACTCCTTGTTCAGGGCCGCCAGCGGCTCAACGAATTCCTTGAGCTGCTCGTTGTCAGCGTTTTCCTTGCAGAATACATGAACCTGCTTGGTAAAGCCTTTCAGCGACTCACCCTGGGTCATAAGAACTTTGCGGCCCAACAGGTCAAGCGCCTGAATACCCGTAGTCCCCTCGTAGATCATACCAATACGGGAGTCACGAACATTCTGCTCCATGCCCCACTCGGAGATAAAGCCGTGGCCGCCAAACACC
Source organism: uncultured Marinobacter sp. (assembly GCA_913057975.1). Taxonomy (GTDB): domain Bacteria; phylum Pseudomonadota; class Gammaproteobacteria; order Pseudomonadales; family Oleiphilaceae; genus Marinobacter. The sequence goes on along the minus strand of CAJXOQ010000167.1, from coordinate 7,948 downwards.
TGCATGCCCAGGTTGGCAGCTTCGTAGCCAATCTCAGTCAGGAAGGCCTTGGCAATCGGAGTCAGGAAGCCCAGAGCCTCGTCAGCAGCCTTACGCTCTTCCTCGGTCTTGCCACTGTGAACGATATCGGCCTGCTGCGCGGTAAGGTAGATCAGTGCACGGGCGCCTTCGGCGACAGTTTTCTGAGTCAGCAGCATACGGCGCACGTCGGGATGGACGATGATCGGATCCGCAATACCTTCCGGATTCTTCGGGCCACTCAGAGAGCGCATGGCCAGACGATCCTTGGCGTAGGCCAACGAGCCCTGGAAGCCAAGCTCAGCGGCACCCAGACCCTGAATGGCGGTACCGATACGGGCAGTGTTCATAAAGGTGAACATGCAGTTCAGGCCCCTGTTCTCGGGACCGATCAACCAGCCTTTGGCGCCGTCGAAGTTCATCACGCAGGTGGAGTTGCCGTGGATACCCATTTTGTGCTCGATGGAGCCACAGGAAACCGCGTTGCGCTCACCGGATGAGCCATCGTCGTTAGGCAACTGCTTGGGCACGATGAACAGGGAGATGCCCTTAGTACCTTCCGGCGCTCCCGGAAGTCGCGCCAGCACGATATGGACGATGTTCTCGGCCATGTCGTGCTCACCCGCAGAAATGAATATCTTGGTGCCGGTGATGGCGTAAGTGCCATCGGCATTCGGCTCTGCTTTGGTGCGCAAGGTGCCCAAATCGGAGCCACAGTGCGGCTCGGTCAGACACATGGTGCCGGTCCACTCGCCACTGATCAGTCTGGTCAGGTAGGCCTGCTTCTGCTCTTCTGTGCCGTGGGCCTCAATGGTGTTGGTGGCGCCATGGCTGAGGCCAGGGTACATGCCAAAAGACCAGTTAGCGGTACCGACCATCTCACTCATCACCAAGCCAAGTGAGTGTGGCAGGCCCTGACCGCCATAATTGGGATCAGCGGTCATGGACGGCCAGCCGCCTTCCACGTACTGCTGATAGGCCTCTTTGAAGCCGGTTGGCGTTTTCACGCCGTCTTCGCTCCAGGTGCAGCCTTCTTTATCGCCCACCTGGTTCAGCGGAGACAGAACCTGCTCACAGAACTTGGCACCTTCCCCGATGATGGCATCGACCATATCCGGAGTTGCATCTTCGGCGCCTTCCAGATTGGCGTAGTGCTGCTCGCTGTCCAGCAGCTCGTTCATTACGAATTTAATGTCACGCAGGGGCGCTTTGTAGTCAGGCATGGAATCCACCTCAGGTTTTCGGTCTCAGCTGCGACACGGTCACAACACTCAGCCTCGGGATTTACTCATACGCTCAGCAAGAGAAGCCGAACGCCAATAAAACACTTGTTTGAAACATACGTTTAGAGGCACAGAATTGTCAATAGGCGTGATCAAAATTTGTGTTGTGTTTTGTCGCGAATGTTTGCCGATGGTTTGGGCAAACGGGGAGGCTTGAGACTAAAAAGGAGCTTTTTTCAGGCGGTTGCCCGGAAGGATGAAGAGGGATTGGCGCTTACATCGTTGCTCTCGATGCCGGAGATGACCTGATAGGCATTGGTCGCTTCCCGCGACTGCTTTGCATTGGTTTCGTCACCCGCCTCGTCCTCGGACACTCCAGATTGCGCGGACTCGTCAGTGCGACCCAATTCCGAGGAGAGTTCAGCTTGTGCCTGCAGCATCAACTGCATGGCCTCTGCTGCCACCGCCCGGTCTTGCGGGGAAGGCTCTGCCGGCGCCAACGCAGCGGCCCTGACCACACGCATTTTATCGATTGTCGCCTGGGGATCTCCCCGCACGGGCGAGGTGCTGATCGAGACCTCGCCACCGACAGCGTACTGCGCACCGTCGGGGCCCCGCTCATACACGTAGGAAATGGAACCGGCGTACTGGCCACCAACCGCCTGATGGGCTGCCTCATGGGCACGAACCTCACGGTCCCTGGCTTTCAGATCCGTAAGCAGTTTCAGCTCTGCCTCATCCAGGCCCTGAGCATCCTCAACGCTGGAACCCTGCGAGCGGGTACGATCCTCCGCAGCATTACCGTCAGCTACGCGACCGGACCCGGAGGTTTCAGGAGATGTTCGAGATGAAGATGATGCGTCCGAAGATGGCCGGAGAGGGGCACCCGCAGCTGCGTCTCCCGAGCCACCGGAAGGCGCAGGAACGGCAGGAGCCATTGACGGAAGGGAGCCCGAAATCATCATGTCAGCAGACTGGCCGTCGAATCAAAAGGACCTGAACAGGGCTCGGACGCCCTGAGAGGGTTCAGGCAGTAATATCCAGAAGCGTTCCCAGGGTTTCGTCGGCGGTTTTCACTACCTGGGCCGAGGCTTCAACGCTGCGCTCGTACAGCTTTAGATCAATGATCGGTTCCACGAGGCCACCGACACCTTCTGCCGTGCCCTGGGGGCCATCAACACCGCCACGGGCGATCCTGCGGGCGGCATTTTCCATGCCTTGCATGCCGTCCTGGATACCCTGAATACCAATGCCTAATGTATTGCTGATCATAACCGCTCAGCCCAATGACCATATATTGACACCAGTAAGCCACAAACTTGGTCAATTTTCAAACAAAACGGCAACATCCAGGGCTTTGGCCAGCTCCTTCGGGTCGGCACGCTCCTGCCATGGCAACACCCCCAGGCATGGCGCGGGCAGGTTCCGAATCAGATAATCGAGGGTTTCCTGCTCACAGTTCATGGCCGCTGGGTCCGGCCGATTGGCCACCCAGCCTGCGATAGACAAGCCATCGCGGCGGATAGCTTCAGCGGTTAACAGTGCATGGTTGATACAGCCCAGTTTCAGGGGTACCACCATAATGACAGGCATACCCAGAGCGACGGGCATGGCGGCGTAGGCTTCACGATCATTGAGCGGTACCCGCCAGCCGCCGGCACCCTCCACCAACAGCAAATCCGCCGGACGCATCTGCAACCCGCGGCAAAATCCGACCAGCCGTTCCGCCGTGAGGTGCCGCCCCGCCTGGGCCGCTGCCACATGGGGCGCGATGGCGGGCTGCAAGGCTACCGGGTTCACCTGATTGTAAGGCAACGGTTCCGACATGGATTCCTTCAGTATCAGCGCATCTTCATTGCGCAGCCCCTCCGGTGTTTCGTCGCAACCAGACGCCACCGGCTTCATCGCAAGCGTTTTCTTCCCCAGGGTAGCGGCCGCCTCAAGAATCGCAGCAGACACCAGCGTTTTCCCCACGCCGGTGTCGGTACCCGTCACAAAGTAACTCTTTCTGGCCATAGATCAATGAATCCCCGTGTCAGTCTGGCAGACGGCAACCCAGCCATGCCGATGTGTAAGTGGCCTGTATCCGGCCTTCCCCGTCTCGCGGATAATAACGGCACATGGCCCGCAAACGGCCAGGCGCGGTTGCGCTTTGACGCCGCGATACGCCTTTGTACCCGGCGCCAATAGCCTTGAGCTCCGCCAGGAGAGCCAGCGGTGAGGGATAATCCAGTGAAATGGTCTCGATCGCAAGTTGCGGAGCCGGAAGCGCTTCGTATGCCTGCTCCCGAAAACGTGCTTCCGATTCAAAACGATTCACATGCTGGTGCCCGGGGTCTGCCCTGCGCCATGCTTCCCGAAGTTCGTCGAGGGTACCCTCCAGCAATGTCGACACCAGTAGCCGACCGCCTGGGCGCAGAACCCGGCGGCATTCGGCGAGCACACCGCCCGGGTCACGGCACCACTGGATCATCAAATTGCTGAAGACCACGTCCACACTGTTATCCGGCAACGGCAACGCCTCTGCATCCGCCTCGACCCACCGGATGCCAGCCGGGTTGGCTGATCGGGCGTAACGAAGCATTCCCGCAGAAATATCAACGCCGGTCACCTGGCTCCCCCGAATCGACGCCAACTGCCCTGTAAACCACCCAGTGCCGCTACCCAGATCGAGTATCTGGAGTCCGCGTGCGCATTGGTTCTGATGCAGCCCCTCCTTCAACTGGTCCAGCAAGACCTGGCCCATATAGCGCTGCAGCCGGGCAGCGGGATTGTAGGTATGGGAAGCTGAGCCGAAATCGCGGGCAATCGTGGATTTCGGAGGCACCCAGTCGTGGGTATTGGTTGTTACAGGGTCCATTCAACCTCCTTGCCGAAAACAAACTGAAGGATTTCGTCATGGCAACGCGAAAGCGCCTGCCCTCGAGGCCAATGGGTCATACCGGTTACCCTAACGACCTTGGCGGCTGGAGACGGATGAAACGAGTGCTCCCAACATTCAACGACCACATCGTTGCTCGCCTGAAGATGCAGCGTCGGCACTGGTAAAGCATCCCACAGAGACCGCTGATCTTCGCTGCCCAACCAGTCCAGGCCCCGAACCAGGTTCACGTCGCTAACGGAAGGCCCTCGCGCAAGCCAGGGGCGCAGTTCCTGCCGGGCTTGCGACTCATCATGGCTGCCGTGAATCAAAAGTCGCTGAAAGCGCCGCCAGGCAAGGCCGGCGTTTTGCGACACCTGTTCCCGGAATGTTTCAAAGGTATCCACTGCCATCCCTGTGGGCCACTGCTCCCCAGCCACAAAGCGAGGAAACCCCGCCAGAGTGATTGCCTTGCGGACCTGGGGACAACTGCGTGAGGCAGCCGCCATAACCACCTGCGCCCCCTGGGACCAACCCGCCCAAACTGACGGGCACGGATAACGCTCCAGCAGATAATCCGCCACCCCCGTGATCGAGTCGCATCGGGACATCAGGGCATCGTTCAGCGATATCAGATGAATCTCCCCTGGCCAGCGATCAAACAGCGGAAGCAGCATGGCGGCGTCGACTCCCCAACCACCCACAACCACTAGCGGGCTTCGTGATTCCACAACGTTCATACCACCTCTGCAGAGGGCCTGTTCAGTAGTGAGCGGCAGTCCGCCAATGCGGACAGCAACGTTGCCAGGTCTTCCGACGAATGCGCAGCGCTGAAGGTGACCCGCAAACGGGCCTGGCCTTCCGGCACAGTCGGCGGCCTGATCGCCGTAACCATTAGCCCCCTCTCCTCCAGGGCCTGGCTCAATGCAAGGGCTGCCCAGTTGTCGCCAACCATGATTGGCTGAATTGGTGTGCGCGATGGCATCAACTCATAGCCCAGTGCCGATACCTCCTGGCGAAACTCTGAGATCAGCATCTGCAGGTGACTGCGACGGCTATCTTCCCGCTCGATCAGATCAAGGCTGGCACAGGTGGCCAGAGCGATGGCTGGGGGCATGGCGGTGGTGTAGATGTAGGTGCGGGCCTTCTGTACCAGGTAATCCATCAACAGCTGCGGGCCAGCCACAAAGGCGCCACTGGTGCCCACAGCCTTGCCCAGGGTACCGATCAGCACGGGAACCTCCTCCTCGGACAATCCCAGCTCCATCAGGCTGCCCCGCCCCTGAGGCCCCAGGACGCCCAGGCCATGGGCATCATCCACCACCAAAAGGGCATCGTGCGCCCGGCACAGTGCTGCCAGCTCCCTCAATGGCGCGATATCCCCGTCCATGCTGAATACGCCGTCTGTCACCACCAACTTGTGGCCAGCGGTAGCGGCAAGCATGTCAGCCAGGGCACTCATATCACCGTGGCGATAACGACGCACCCTGGCGCGGCTGAGGACACAACCATCGATGATGGAGGCGTGGTTCAGGCGATCAGAGAAGATGGTATCGCCACGGCCAGCCAGCGCCGAGATAACGCCCATATTGGCCATGTAGCCGGTCGAAAAAAACAGCGCAGCACTGCGGCGGGTAAAATCCGCTAGCCGCAGTTCCAGTTGGTGGTGGGCATCGTGGTGACCACAAATCAGATGCGAAGCGGCGCCGCCAAAACCGGTGTTTGGCATGGCGTCCGTGGCGGCCTTTATAATCCCGGGGTGATTCGCCAGCCCCAGGTAATCGTTGCTGCAAAATGACAGCAGCGGCACGCCATCGGAAACCAACGCGGGCTGTTGGGGGCTGCTGATCTGGCGGCGGGTGCGGTAAAGCCCCGCCCGTTTCCGCTCTTCCAACTCTGCCGCGAAGTCACGCATGGTCAATTCTCACCGGCATACTGTCTGCCTATGCAGACTCACGGGTGGCATCGTAGAACATGTGACGGGTCTGTTCGTATTCGACCGCATCCACAATGGCTTCTTCCGCTTCCTGTTCGGTGCAGGACTGCTCGCGCTCTTCAGGCCGAATGCCCAGGCGCTTGAACAATTCGCGGTCCGCATCCGCCTCGGGGTTGGCGGTCGTCAGCAGCTTCTCGCCATAGAAAATCGAGTTAGCACCAGCGAGGAAGCACAGGGACTGCATCTGCTCATTCATATTTTCACGGCCCGCCGACAGTCGCACGTGTGAGGCAGGCATCATGATCCGAGCAACAGCGATGGTGCGGATAAAATCGAACGGGTCCAGATCTTCCACATTTTCCATCGGCGTTCCTGCCACCTTCACCAGCATGTTCACCGGCACGCTCTCCGGATGGTGGGGCAGATTCGCCAACTGAACCAGAAGGCCAACACGATCGTCAGGATCTTCGCCCATACCCACGATGCCGCCGCAGCATACTTTCATACCTGCACTACGGACATTCTCGAGGGTGTCCAGCCGATCCTGATAGGTGCGGGTGGTAATGATATGGCTGTAGTACTTTTCGGACGTATCCAGATTGTGGTTGTAGTAATCCAGCCCGGCTTCGGCCAGCTCGTCGGCCTGTTCCTGCTCCAACATGCCGAGGGTCATGCAGGTTTCCAGGCCCAGGGATTTCACCTGGCGCACCATATCCACGACATATTCCATGTTTTTCTTCGACGGGCTACGCCAGGCCGCCCCCATACAGAAACGGGACGCGCCCTTTGCCTTGGCGGCCTTGGCTTCAGCAACCACTTTTTCAATTTCCAGCAGTTTTTCCTTTTCCAGGCCAGTGTTGTAATGACCGCTCTGGGGACAGTATTTACAGTCCTCCGGGCAGGCACCGGTCTTGATGGACAGGAGTGTGCTGATCTGCACTTCATTCGGGTCGAAATGCTCACGATGGACGCTCTGGGCCCGGAACACCAGGTCGTTGAATGGCAGTTCGAACAACGCACGGGCTTCCTGCATGCTCCAATCGTGGCGCGGTGAGACAGAAGGTGCGGTAGAAGGCGCGTTAGAGGGTGCAGTGGCTTGTGCGGTGGCAGTCATGATTCAGTCCTGTTAACTTTACCGGGATTCTGGTTTACGGATTGAACAGATGATAAAGGGACTGAGATCGCTGTCAACCTTGATAGCACCAAAGGTTAACATCAAGAAATGGATTCCACGCTCTCAAATCGGCACCAAGGGCCTATTTCCGTTACGCGGCGGTCAGTGCGTGGCCTGCCTGGAACCGCACGCCGATTTCGGGCTCTGCGCTCCCTGCCGGCAGGACTTGCCCGCCAACCACTCGCATTGCCGTTGTTGCGCGCTGCCTATCGCCTACGCTGGCAATGAAATCATTTGCGGCCAGTGCCTGAAAGACCCGCCCCCGTTCAGCCGTATCGTCGCGCCCTGGCGTTACCGCTTTCCGATTGACGGTATGATCCAACGCTACAAATACAATGGCCAACGCGCCTATGCCCGCCCCCTGATCCACGATCTGAGCACCCACCTGACATTGATGCTGGAAACCCACCCTGAACGCACGCCGGACCTGCTGCTGGCCAGCCCGATGCACCCGGCCCGTCGACGGAAACGAGGGTTCAATCAGGCCGCGGATATTGCGGAACACATCAGCCGCCAATCAGGCATTCCCTGGAGCACCGACCTTGTCGTCAGGAACCGACGCACCCGACCACAAAGGGGATTGAACCGCGAAGAGCGCCTGGCCAACCTACGGGGAATCTACCAGGTTACCCGTTCACCACCGGCCAATATTGCGATCGTGGACGACGTGGTCACCACCAGCGCCACTGCACGAAGCCTGTCTCTTATACACATCTCCGAGCCCACGAGACGGACTC
>CAJXOQ010000166.1 GCA_913057975.1 uncultured Marinobacter sp. | reverse complement strand
CGTGGGCTCAAGACCGCGGGTGCTCTGGGTGGAAGACGACAGCGATTTACTCGCCTACTACGAAAATCTGCTGGCTGGGCAAGGCTATGAGGTTGAAGGTCTGTCTCAGCCGGTGCGAATCCTCGAGCGCATTGAACAATTCGAGCCGGACGCCATTGTGCTTGACCACGAGATGCCCGGGGTCCAGGGGTTGGAATTGGCACGGGTGCTACGTCAGGATGCCCGGTACATGACTATTCCCATTCTATTTGTGTCGGCCTCGCAAGCGGTCTCCGAGCAGATTGGGAAGTACAGCATGACGGGCAACGAATTTTTTCAGAAACCGCTGGATAACGAGCGGTTTCTGGCCGCGCTTCATCATCACCTCGCGCAGGCTCAGCTGATTTCAGCGCGCATCAACCTGGTGAGCCAGCGCAACGAACGCCAGGGACTGCAAAACCACGACTATTTCCTAACCGAACTGGCTACCTCGATTGCCTACCTGGAAATGGCGCCGGCCAGTCAGGGCTGTTTTCTGGTGCAGGCGGGCATTGACCGGGAAGAGTATCTGCGCGCTCAGCACGGAGCCCGCGCTATGGCGAGTCTCACTGCTCGCATGGAGCAGAACTTTGCCAACCAGTTGGGTGTGAGTGATTCCGGCTGTGCTTTGGGGGGCGGTAGTTTTCTGTTCAAGGTCATTATTCCCGTGGGTACAGAGGCCGGCGCGTACCTTGAGCATTTTCACCAGCGTTTGAATAGTCAGGAGTGGGCCCTGGGCGAGCCGCCCATCCCGATTACCCTCAGCATCGGTGTGTTGCCCCTTACCGAAGCGGTGAATGAAGACAAAGCGCTACTGGAAGTCGAGCAGGCCTGTAGCGAGGCGATGCAAGCGGGCGGCGGATGCCTGATGTGGCACCAGCCGCCGGAGCGCTCTGAGCACAGTAATTTGGATGATCGTATACGCGAACTGCTGGATGCCAAAGCCTTCAAGTTGCACTATCAGCCGATCGTGAATATGGATTCCGGAGATATACTGTTTGAGGCGCTCGTAAGATTGGTGGACGAGGACAACGCCGTGTATTTACCCGGTCAGTTCTTACCCCACTTGACTGAGGGCGGCCATGGATCTCTCTATGATCTGGATCGCTGGGTTGTAGAGCACGCATTGGAGGGGCTCTCAAAGCTCGAGGGCAAAGCCGCTGCGAGTCACTCGGTAGCCATTAAACTTGCCTCACCAATGACCGACGTGGCGAAGCTGATGTCATTTATCAGCAGCGAGATGCGCAACGCGCGTATCAAGGGCAAGCGCCGAATCTACCTTGCCCTATCCAGTCCAACCGTGTTTAAAGATGTGGCGAAGGCCAGACAGGTGCTCAAGCTGCTTCAGGACATGGACTGCGGGCTGGTTATCGAACACATCGATATCAGTCAGGCTTCCATTGATTTGCTAAAAGAACTGCAATCCGTCGATTTCGTGAAACTTGGGTCAAAATATGGCTCGACTGCGGAACAGACACCGGAACTGGAAAAACTGATTCGTCAGCTTACCGCTATTTTTGGTTCCAGCTTGCCGATTGTGGCCACGGGTTTGGAGGATGCCAGGGCAGTGGCCTGGTTCTGGGAGAGAAACATTCGCTATTTCCAGGGGCATTTCATCCAGGCGCCTGAAGTGGTTATGAATTTCGAGTTTTGAGGGCGGGCACTGTCGCTACGCAGAGCACGATTTTCCCACCCCTGAGTGAGGGACTGAGTTTTCGCAGCTGTGGTACGTGACGGGCCTGGTCAGGTACAAAAAAAGCGCCGTGCTCAAAGAGCAGGGCGCTTTTTTCAGCTAAGGCGGGCTTACGCTTTCGGCCCGGCCTCCACGATGGCGTCGGAAACATCAAACTTCTTGAAGTTTTCCACGAACTGGCCAATCAGCTCGGCGGCCTTGGCGTCGTAGTCTTCCTTGCTGGCCCAGGTGTTGCGCGGGTTCAGCAGGTTGTTGTCCACGCCCGGTACGTCAACCGGCACGTCCACGTTCAGGGTGGGCAGGTGCTCGGTTTCGGCATCGTCCAGGTCGCCATTCTGGATGGCGGCGATGATGCCACGGGTGGTGGGGATACTGAAACGCTCGCCCACGCCGTAGGGGCCGCCGGTCCAGCCAGTGTTCACCAGGAAGACCTTGCTGCCAAACTCATCCATGCGCTTCATCAGCAGCTCGGCGTAGACGCCGGCCGGGCGCGGGAAGAAAGGCGCGCCGAAGCAGGTGGAGAAAGTGGCTTTCAGCTTGGAAGAAGAGCCCATTTCGGTGGAGCCCACCAGCGCGGTGTAGCCACTCAGGAAGTGGTAGGCCGCGGCTTCCTTGCTGAGGATGGACACGGGCGGCAGTACGCCAGTCATGTCACAGGTCAGGAAGACGATGTGTGACGGCTCGCCGGCGCGGTTCTCAATAACGCGCTTCTCAACGTGCTCCAGCGGGTAGGCGCAGCGGGAGTTTTCGGTGAGGGAGACGTCGGTGTAGTCCGGCTCGCGGGTTTCCGGATCGATGGTGACGTTTTCAACGATGGCACCGAAGCGGATGGCGTCCCAGATAATGGGTTCGTTTTTCTGGCTCAGGTCGATGCACTTGGCGTAGCAGCCGCCTTCAATGTTGAATACTGTGCCGGGGCCCCAGCCATGCTCGTCGTCGCCGATCAGGAAGCGATCAGGGTCGGCGGAGAGGGTGGTCTTGCCGGTGCCAGAGAGGCCAAAGAACAGGCAGGTTTCGCCGTCTTCGCCAACGTTGGCGGAGCAGTGCATGGGCAGCACGTCTTTTTCCGGCAGCAGGAAGTTCTGTACGGAGAACATCGCCTTTTTCATTTCGCCGGCGTAGTGCATGCCTGCCAGCAGTACCTTGCGCTTGGCAAAGTTGATGATCACGCAGCCGTTGCTGTTGGTGCCGTCGCGCTCGGGCACGCACTCAAAATTGGCGGCGTTGAGGATCTGCCACTCCTGCTTGTCGGCCGGGTTGAAGCTGTCAGGGCGAATAAACAGGTTCTGGCCGAAGAGGTTCTGCCAGGCGGTTTCGGTGGTCATGCGCACTGGCAGGTAGTGTTCCGGGTCGGAGCCAACGTGTACCTGGCTTACAAAGCTGTCTTTCTCGGCGATGTAGGCTTCAACGCGATCCCAGAGGGCATCAAACTTGTCCGCATCGAACGGGCGGTTGATGGGGCCCCAATGGATATCGTCAGAGGTACTGGGCTCTTCGACGATGTAGCGGTCTTTCGGGGACCGGCCTGTACGTTCACCGGTTTTGACCACCAGGGAACCATTTGCGGCCAGTTGGCCTTCGCGTCTTTCCAGTGCCAGCTCAACCAGTTGTGCTGCACTCAGATCATTATAAGTGTTACTCACTTCGACCTCGCCCTCGGGATGTGATCGTGATTACTCGGGCCGTCCCCCCTAAAAATTGACGGAAATCTGAGCAATCGGGTCAATTCAGGCGCGCTATTATGCCAGAGACGCCGGTAAAAAACGACTGCCCCGGAAACCGCTCTACGACTGGCTTCCGGGCCATTCAGCCGGGTGTTCAGTGTAACGTATGGCCGGTGAAAAGGTGATCAATATCATTTCTATCGAAGCGATAGTGTTGATGACAGAACTGGCAGTCCATTTCGATGGAACCCTGCTCGTCGAGGATACTGTAGCACTCCTCCTTGCCGATGGATTCCAGAGCGCCCAGCGTTCGCTCCCGCGAGCAGCTGCAGCGGAAGGCGACGGGCTCGGCATCGAACAGGCGCACAGTTTCTTCGTTGAACAGGCGATGGAGCACGGTTTCGCTGTCCAGGGTCAGTAGTTCCTCGGCTTCCACGGTGCTGGCCAGGTGGTTAAGGCGATCCCACAGGTCGGAATCCTGTTCGGTGTCGCCGGGCAGTTTCTGCAGCATCAGGCCGGCGCTGCAGTTTTCATCGGCAAACAGGAAGAAGCTGGTGGGGATCTGCTCGGAGCGTTCGAAGTATTCTTCCAGGCAGCCGGCCAGACTTTCCTCTTCCCGGGGCACCACGCCCTGGTAACGCTGGCCTTTGTCCGGGGAGATGGTGATGGCCATGCGGCCCTCGCCCAGCAGCGCATTCAGGGAATCCTCGGTCACGGCGTGTTCGTCGTAGCGGGCCAGGCCACGGATGAAACGATCATGGCTGCACTCCGCCATCAGCGTGCGCAGCGGGCCGTCGCCCTGGGCTTGCAGGGATAGGGTGCCTTCAAACTTGAGGGTGCTGCTCATCAGCACGCTGGCCACCAGGGATTCCCCCAGCATGCGCCGCACGGACGCGGGGTAGGGAGCCTGGCTGCCAATTTCACTGTAGCTGTCGTTCAGTTTCACCCAGGCTCCCCGGACCTGGCTGTCTTCAAAAATAAATCGCTGGAACTGGTCCCGGGATGCCATTGGTATTTCTCCTGAGCGTTAAAGTCGGAAACGGTAATCATTGGGGCGGGAAACAGGAATGCTAGAGCCCGTTCTGTTCCCGGAAGCGTTGTATATCCCGTCGGTCTTTCTTGGAAGGCCGTCTGGCCGGGGGTAGCTGCGCCGCCTGCATGGTTTTGCGCTGCCACGAGAGTTCTTCCCGGCGTTTCACGCTGTCGTCGGTTTCGTGATAGAGCTTCTGGGCTTCGGGGGCGCCCCGGCGACGGTCACTGATGTCGTCCACCACCACAATGCATTCCTGCCAGCCCAGCCGCAGGGTAACTTTGGCGCCGGGCTCCACCAGTTTTCCGGGTTTGGTTCGCTGGCTGTTGTAGTGAACCTTACCCCCTTCAATGGCCTGCTTGGCGAGGTTGCGGGTTTTGTAGAAACGTGCTGCCCACAGCCATTTGTCGAGTCTTACGCGGGTGTCGTCAGTGGTGGTTGCCGTCATGTCTCCTCACCTGAAGAGCGTATACGCATAGTATAGCTGGCTCACTGGCCGGATGGCAGGGGTTGGCGCTGACGCAGTGCCGGCAGGATCTCATCAAAATGATGAATCGAGGGAATGTCCGGGTGTCGGTCGCGGGCGGGCTGCCTGCTGTCTGGTGCCAGAATGGCAAGGCACTGGGCGATGCCAGCGGTGCGGGCGCTTTCCAGTACCGGGAAGCTGTCGTCCACCATTAATGTGGCGGCAGCCTGATAAGCTTCCAGCCCGGCGAGGTCCTGCCAGAAGGCGGGATCTTCCTTGGGTTTGCCCAGCTGGTGGCTCGAGATGATGTTGTCCACCCGGCTGTCCAGGCCGGTGCGCTGAAGCTTCAAACTGAGCGGGTCCGGATGGCAGTTGGTGACAATCACGGAGCGCAGCCCGGTATCACGGACGGCATCGAGAAAATCCGTCACATGCGGGCGGTAGCCAATGCGTTCTCCCACTTCGGCTTTGAGCCCGGTGATGTCCATATCCAGCCGGTCACTCCAGTAGTCGGTGCAGTACCAATTCAGGGAACCACGTTCGGCCATGATCATCGGGATGATGGTGTCGCGGGCTTCTTCCGGGCTGAGGTTGTTGTACTCGGCGTAACGCCTGGGCAGGTGCTCAAGCCAAAAATGGTTGTCGAAATGCAGGTCGAGCAGTGTTCCGTCCATATCCAGGAACACCGTCTCAAGGGAGTGCCAGTTCACCATAAACAAAAACAGCCTGAAGTTGGTTAAACGTCAGGCTGCCGAAGAATGCGCAAATTGGCAAGGCGGGTTTTTACGGATCAGTTACTGCTTTGTTCAATGGGCTGTTGTTTCCTGCCGGTGCGAGTACAACCGAGGCAGCGAACAAAGGTGGCTTTGGCCGGGCCAACAACCAGAACCTCGCCAGCTTCCGCTGCGTTACCGCCCAGTGCGGAGAACGGCAAGGACACCAGGTAAACCACGCTTCCCACGATGGTGGTGGCAAACAAGGCCGGGCGAACAAACAGCGCATCACCTGTCATTGCAAGCGCTGTAGGCTCTTCGTCAATGGCTTGGGCGTGGCCGACGGAGGAAAAAGCCAGCAGGCAAACCGCTACGGCTGTAATAACGATGTGGGAAATCTTACCGGTCATTTCTTGTTTCTCCTGAGCTTACCTTAGCTTGTCGGCATTTTGATCTGGCCGATGGTCGCCCTGCCTTGGATGGCTGACGATACATATACCGCACAGTGTAGCTTACGATTATGGATACTCTGTTAACTATGAATCATATTTGCGTATTTTCAAACGATTTTTCTGTTTCATTAGTTGTCTGGCCGCCGTTCAGCGCTGGCATTTTCCGCAGTAAACCGTCGAGCGCTGGTTCATCCGGATTTCCTTTAGAGGATGTCCGCATTCGTGGCAGAACTCACCATTACGGCCATACACCAGCAGCGACTGGGCAAAATAGCCCGGTTTGCCGTCGCTGTTCACAAAGTCCCGCAGGGTGGTTCCACCCATGAGAATGGCAGCGCTGAGGGTTTCGCGGATGGCTTCCGCCAGGCGGTTGTAGCGGTCCAGGCTGATGCGGCCGGCAGCGCGACGGGGATGGATGCCGGCCTTGAACAGGGCTTCGTTCGCATAGATGTTGCCCACACCCACCACCACATGGTTGTCCATGATGAAGGACTTCACTGGAGTCTTCTTGCCCCGCGAGAGTCGATAGAGCAGTCGCCCGTTGAATTCCGGTGCCAGGGGTTCTGGCCCCAGGCTGGCGAGCAGTGGATGCTGGTTCGGTGTTTCGGACCAGAGCCAGCAACCAAAGCGGCGGGGGTCGTTGAACCGCAGGCGGATCCCGCTGTCGAGTGTTAGTTCCACGTGATCATGAAGCAGGGGGTCGCTCTGGTCGGTGATCACCCGCAGGCTACCGGACATGCCCAGGTGTACAATCAATGTTCCGGCAACGTTGGCGGAGCTTACGCCAATCAGCAGGTATTTGGCCCGGCGGTCCACGGTGTGGATGACCGAGCCTTCGATCAGTTCCGCGAGATTGCCCGGCACGGGCCAGCGTAGGCGGCCGTCGCGCACGGTTACCTGGGTGATGGTCCGGTTTTCACAATGGGGGGCGATGCCGCGTCGGGTGGTTTCTACTTCGGGCAATTCGGGCAAGGGGGCTACTCCAGCGGCACGGGCGGTAACGGATAAGTGTAATCGGTAACAAATTCGCATCCAAATGCGGTTGTTCGGGCTAACAACTGTACGCTAAAGTGGCTCAATACGGTTGTCGGGCAGTGCCGGATCCTGATTTCGAACGAGGAAAACTCTATGTGGTACAACGGTCTTCTGGACCTTTCGGTGATGCAGCTGATTCTGGTTGCGCTGGGACTTACACACATCACAATTATCAGCGTTACCCTTTACCTGCATCGTCATTCTGCTCACAACTCGCTGGATCTACATCCGGTGCTGGCGCATTTTTTCCGCTTCTGGCTATGGCTGACCACGGCGCAGAATACCAAGCAGTGGACGGCGATCCACCGTAAACATCACGCCAAGTGCGAAACCGAGGAAGACCCTCACAGCCCGGTGATCCTGGGTGTTCGCAAGGTGCTGTTTGAAGGTGCAGAGCTGTACGACGAAGCCGGTACACCAGAAACCCTGGAGCGTTACGGCCAGCGCACTCCGGAAGACTGGGTCGAGAACAACGTCTACAGCCGCTACAAACTGCTGGGCATTCAACTGATGGCGGTGATTGATCTGCTGCTGTTCGGTGTTCACGGTATCTGGATCTGGGCGGTGCAGATGATGTGGATTCCGGTCTGGGCGGCCGGCGTGGTCAATGGCATCGGGCATTTTATGGGGTATCGCAATTTCGAGTGCAGCGATAATGCCCGTAATATCTCACCCTGGGGCATCCTGATTGGTGGCGAAGAGCTGCACAATAATCACCACACCTATCCCAACTCCTCCAAGCTGTCTCGCCGCTGGTATGAAGTGGATATTGGTTGGGGTTACATCCGTCTGTTCCAGTTCTTCCGGCTGGCGAAACCCAAGGGCTTCAAGCCGATTGCGCATTATGTGCCCGGCAAGAAGGAAGTGGATGTGGAGACGGTTCAGGCCATTACCAACAGCCGGTTCGATATTATGCGTCAGTATCGCAAGCGGGTGATGGAGCCGGTGTTGCGTCAGCAGAAGGCGGTGATGGATGAGGAGATTCGTCCGCGTTATCGCAGTCTGAAGCGGTTGCTGTCCCGTGAGGTGACGTTGATCAAGCCGAAGGAGAAGGAGCACCTGGAAATTGCTCTGGAGAGCAATGCGGTGCTGCGGCAGATTTATGAGAAGAGTAATGAGTTGCAGGAGTTGTGGCGTCGCCGTGGTTTGAAGCCGCAGGAGAAGTTGCATGCGCTGATGGAGTGGTGCCGGGAGGCGGAGGCCAGCGGTATTCGCTACCTTGAGGACTTTGCGGCGCATTTGCGGGCTTATTCTCTTCGGCCTTCTCCCTAGTAGCCTGATTTTTCTGGCGGGTTGGTCTCCTCAATTGGTTGCTTCTGACGTATCCACTCTGAATAAACAGTAGGTCACCTGGCCTGCTGTTTTTTGTCTGTGCAGGGTCCAGTTGGCTGGCGCCGTAGGCGTTGGCATGTCGCTTTCGTGTTCTGCGTAGATCCAGCCGCCGGGTTTCACCCAACCATTGTCCGCGATCATCGGGAACAGTTTTTCCAGCCAGCCCTGTCTGAAGGC
>CAJXOQ010000165.1 GCA_913057975.1 uncultured Marinobacter sp. | reverse complement strand
GCGTCAGATGTGTATAAGAGACAGGAAGAAGCCACCGCGTTGCAACAGCAAGCGGTCTGAGCGCGGGCGTTGTGCGGGCCTGATGTGGCCCGCTCCCACCAATAGCCATTCCCCCCGCTGTCCCGTACAATACGCTCCTTATTTTTGATACATCCATTCTGTTCAGTCTGGAGCAAGGGCATGTCTGATATTAATAAGGTGGTTCTGGCCTATTCCGGTGGCCTGGATACCTCGGTAATCGTTCGCTGGTTGCAGGATACCTATGAGTGTGAGGTGGTGACGTTCACCGCCGACATCGGCCAGGGCGAGGAAGTTGAGCCGGCGCGTGAGAAAGCGAAAGCGCTGGGCGTGAAGGAAATCTACATTGAGGACCTGCGCGAGGAATTCGTTCGTGACTACGTGTTCCCGATGTTCCGCGCCAACACCATCTACGAAGGGGAGTACCTGCTGGGTACCTCTATCGCGCGTCCGCTGATCTCCCGTCGTTTGATTGAGATTGCCAACGAAACCGGTGCGGACGCTATTTCCCACGGTGCTACCGGCAAGGGCAATGATCAGGTCCGTTTTGAGCTGGGCGCTTATGCGCTGAAGCCGGGTGTGAAGGTAATTGCACCCTGGCGGGAGTGGGATCTGAATTCCCGTGATAAGTTGTTGGCCTATTGCGATGAGCGCAACATTCCGGTGGAGAAGAAGAAGGGCAAGAGCCCTTACTCCATGGACGCCAACCTTCTGCACATTTCTTACGAAGGCATCAACCTGGAAGATCCATGGGCGGAAGCCGAGGAAGATATGTGGCGCTGGAGTGTGTCTCCGGAAGCAGCGCCCGACACGCCTTCC
This sequence comes from uncultured Marinobacter sp., assembly GCA_913057975.1. Taxonomy (GTDB): domain Bacteria; phylum Pseudomonadota; class Gammaproteobacteria; order Pseudomonadales; family Oleiphilaceae; genus Marinobacter. The sequence goes on along the minus strand of CAJXOQ010000165.1, from coordinate 7,921 downwards.
TATATCGAAGTGACCTATGAGAAAGGCGATATCGTGGCGATTGATGGCCAGGCCATGAAGCCTCACGAGGTGCTTGAACACCTGAATAAGGTCGCCGGCGAGAACGGGATTGGTCGTCTGGACATTGTTGAGAACCGTTATGTGGGGATGAAATCCCGCGGTTGTTACGAAACTCCGGGCGGCACCATCATGCTGCGCGCCCACCGTGCGATTGAGTCCATCACCCTGGACCGCGAAGTGGCGCACCTGAAAGACAGCATCATGCCGCGTTATGCGGAGGTGATTTACAACGGTTACTGGTGGTCCCCTGAGCGGGAAGCGCTGCAGGCGCTGATCGACCAGACCCAGACTTATGTAAACGGTACCGTGCGCCTGAAGCTCTACAAGGGCAACGTGGATGTGGTTGGCCGTAAATCTGACGATTCGCTGTTCGATGAGAAGATTGCGACCTTCGAGGAAGACCAGGGCGCCTACGATCAGAAGGATGCTGAAGGCTTTATCAAGCTGAATGCGCTTCGGTTGAGGATTGCTGCTGGCAAGGGCCGCAAGCTTTAAGTGGCCTCCCGTGACGCCCGGAACTCTCCGGGCGTCTTCCCCGTCTCTGCTTTGAACTTTCGGTGAAACGACGTTGTTTCGCTGTACCCCAGCCTCAACGCTATCTCCGGAATGCCCAGTTCGCTATTCGTCAAAAAATCTTCCGCCATTGCCTGTCTTACCTCGTCCAGCAACTGCTGATACGAAACACCTTCCTGGCTAAGTTTTCTCTGCAACGTTCGGCTGGTCATGCCCAGATGGTCTGCGACCATGTCCTGGCGCGTGATGCCGTGCATCAACTGTTTGCGAATGCTGTGCTTTACCCGGTTGGTGAGGGCGGTGTCGGTGTCCAGGGTGGCCAATTGGCTGAGGGCGTGGGCTTCCAGGGTTTTGCGCAGCAGTGGGTCAGGCTGGCGTAGGGGAGTGCTCAGCAGGTCCTTGTGCAGAACAATGGCGTCTTCGTTGGAGCGAAAACGTACCGGGCAGTCCCAGCGTTCCGTGTAGGCGCTCTCCAACTCCGGCCCGGGGGAGGGGTGTTCGAGGTGTACTTCCACTGGCGAGGCGGCGTTGTTGTCGGCCAGCCAGCGGGCGTAGTTGATCCAGGAGGCGAAGACGTTGTCCACCATCTGGGGGCGAGCGACCGGGTCGGTGTAGTTGCAGGCCCAGATCAGTCTGATGTGATCGCCGCTACCCGCAATTTGCGTCGTTCCCATGTCGCCGACCAGTTTCTCGAACGGGGCAATGCGAGCGACGGCTTCTCCCAGCGTGGCGGAGCTCATGGTGATATACCCGAGAACACTGTAGGACCCCGGTTGCACGAAGTCACCGGTTTCAAGGCCGAGGATGGGGTTATTGCTTTGTTCACAAAGCAGTCGTATGAATGCCTGGAACTGCTCGCCGTTTATACGCTCGTCGTCGGTCTGGAGAATCGACGCATCAAGCCCGGCTTTGTTGAACAGTGCTGAAGTATCCAGGCCTTGGGCATTGGCGGCGCGGACATATTGTCTTAGGGCTGCTACGGAGGCGGTTCCGAGGGTCTTCATGGTTACGGCAACGTCTTGGGGTTATTGTTGCCATCAGTATAACGGAAGCTGAAAAGAAAAAAGCCAGCTAAGAAGCTGGCTTAAAAACAAGGAAAGAACGAAAGTGCCTGAAAAATTCGTTACTTCTGTGGACTTTCCCCATTTGGCGGCGGAGGTACTACTCGGCTCCTCCGCCATGGGGGATACTGCTTAAATCCACAATTGCAGAATAGGGCTTTCGCTCATGGAAGTCTGTTTGTGATGTGTGTCGCAGTGTTACGTAGCGTAATCCGACACTCCACGTCAGGTTTTCTCCAGCTCCGGTCTCGTCTTGGTAAACCGCCGAGTCTCATACGCATCCACCAAGCCCTGAACCGCCGCACGCTCCATTTCCTGGACCGAAGGGGTGCCGTTCTGGGCATCCGCACTGCAAAGCACCATCCCCGCTTCAACGGAAATATAACCGGCAGTGGTCTTCAGGGCTTTATGGTTGATGCCGTCAAATACGCGGCGAAAGGCTGTTGTGGAGCAATGGTCGCTGTTTGGGAAGTGGGCAATGATTGCGTACTGGTTGTCGCCCACGCGGCACAGGGAATCCATGGGCCGGATCAGGTTGCTTAGGCGTCGGGCGATGCCAACGGCCAGCTCACTCATCACCGAGGGCGCATGCTTGCGCTTGAGTTCCTGCCAGTTACGGATGCCACACAGCACATAGGCAGAGGCGCCGCCACGGGACTCTGCCTGCCGCAGACATTTGCCCAGCTTGTTCCGGGCATAGCGGTTATTGCAGAGACCTGTTTCAAGATCAATGATGTTGCTGCTTTCCAGTTCGCGGTTGTTCTCAATCAACAGGGAATTGGCGCGCAAAAGGGTGTTCTGGCGGTCCGCCATGCGGTCGGCCGCGAAAATTCGTGGAATCAGCTGCTTGGTCATGTCCGACTTGTAGATAAAGTCGTCGACGCCACGGTCGAATGCTTCTGACAGGGCCTCCACGCTCTCCCGGGCGGTGAGCAGGATCACGTAGGTATAGTGGTTGTTCTGCTCATCCTGCTGGCGAACCTGATCGGTCAGTTCCAGCCCGTCCATCTCCGGCATCAGCCAGTCGGCAATCAACACACTGACCGGGCGCTGGTCGATAAATTCAAGCGCGGCAGGGGCATTGTTGGCGATTCGTACGTCGCGGTACCCTGCATTCCGGAGGGTTCGACCTACCACCATGCTGCTGAATTTGGCATCGTCTACCACGAGGATGGGAAGATCAAGATTCGGCATTGTTATCTACTACTCACCAGTCCATTGTCAGATGCGGTGCCGGCCCGGTCTTGGTATGCTTTGGCACCTTGCGCAATCAGAAGGGCACCAGTATAGCGTTTTGTGCGTGCCCTGACGTGGATAATTGTAAAAAGTGAGAACACATCATGCCCTCTTTTGACATTGTTTCTGAAATCGACATGCACGAAGTGACCAACGCCGTGGACCAGGCCAAGCGCGAGCTGGGCAATCGCTGGGACTTCAAGAACGTGGACGCGGACATCGAACTGGACGACAAAGGCATCACCGTCAGCGCGGAGCAGGAATTCCAGTTGGAGCAGTTAATGGACATGCTGCGAATGGCCTTCGCCAAGCGCAATATCGATTCCCGGGCGCTGTCTGAAGACGGCGAGAGCAAAGCCGGCAAGCTGGTCAAACAGCACCTGCAGTTGAAGCAGGGGATCGAAACCGACATGGCCAAGAAAATCGTAAAGATGATCAAGGACGGCAAGCTCAAAGTACAGGCCAGCATTGAAGGTGACAAGGTGCGAGTAAAAGGGAAAAAACGCGACGACCTGCAGACAGCCATCGCCTTGCTGAAGGAAGCGGAACTGGATATCCCGCTGCAGTTCAACAATTTCCGCGACTGAACCGGGAGCAATACCATCTTATCCGGCAACACCCTGGCACTGCTCAAGGAAACTCTCCACACCTACACGCGCTGGCAGGTTGTCGCGTTGTTGTTTCTCGGTTTTTCGGCCGGCCTGCCATTTCTGCTGGTGTTTTCCACGCTGAACGCAAGGTTGGCGGATGTAGGGGTGGAAACGGCCACCATCGGTTTTTTCAGTTGGCTGGGTATAACCTATTCCATCAAGGTGTTCTGGGCACCGGTGGTAGACCGATTGAAATTGCCACTTCTCGACAGGCTTTTGGGCAAGCGCCGGAGTTGGATATTATTGGCCCAGGCGGGCATCGCAACGGGCCTGTACCTCATGGCCCACGTGGACGCCACCGTGGCCCCGGAGATGATGGCATTCTGCGGTTTGCTGGTGGCTTTTTCATCGGCCACCCAGGATGTGGCCATTGACGCCTACCGGATCGAAATCGCAGAAGAGCGCCTGCAGGCCGCGCTGGCGGCCACCTATATCTTCGGCTACCGGCTGGCTTTGCTGGTTGCCGGGGCCGGGGCCTTGTATCTTGCGGAATTCTGGTCCTGGCAGGTGTCTTACGAAGTCATGGCGCTGCTCGTTGGCGTGGGTATGGCGACGGTACTGATCGTACGTGAGCCTGGGGTCAATCACTTTGCCGCCGCTCAGGACATCGCCGAAAAAATCGAGCACGAAGCCAGCAAACGAACCCATCTGAACCCGCGCCTGGCCAGGTTTGTGGGTTGGTTCTATGCCGCCATCGTCGGACCGTTTCTGGATTTTTTTCGCCGCTACAAAGAGCTGGCAATCCTGATACTGGTCATGGTCGCGGTGTACCGCATTTCTGACATTGCCATGGGGGTTATGGCCAACCCTTTTTACCTGGACTTCATGGGCTTCTCCAAAACCCAGGTGGCCGACGTCACCAAAATCTTCGGCTTCTTCATGACCATCGCCGGTTCGCTGGTGGGCGGCGTTCTCGTAGTTCGATACGGTGTGCGTCGCATCCTGCTGGCCGGCGCCATCATGACCGCAGCCACTAACCTGCTGTTTGTCGTTCTGGCGCAATACCCGCCCAACATCGCCACATTGGCACTGGTGGTTAGCGCCGATAATCTCAGTGGTGGCATCGCCAATGTGGCATTGATAGCCTGGCTGTCCAGCATGACCAGCGCGGCCTTCACCGCCACCCAATACGCCCTGTTCAGCTCCCTGATGACACTGCCCGGAAAATTCATCGGTGGCTTCTCCGGCATCGTCGTGGCCGGATTCGGTTACGCGGAATTTTTCCTGGTCGCCGGCATAATGGGCGTTCCCGCCATACTGCTGGCCATATACATGATGCGCAAAGGCGAACGCCTGGACGCCCTGGCACCGCGGAACGAAGCTGCCGAGTCGTCATGAACGAACCCACCAAAGACCAGAAAATCTGGCAGGTTGTAGCCGCTATCCCCCCTGGCTGCGTAGCCAGCTACGGCCAGATCGCAGATATGGCCGGCCTGGGCCGGCAGGCCCGGTATATCGGTAAAGCTTTGGGAAAACTCCCAGAAGGGCACGCCATTCCCTGGTATCGCGTGATTAGAAGCAATGGCCAGATCGCATTCCCCATCGGCAGCGAGGCCTTTGAGACGCAAGCCCAGAGCTTGCGGGAGGAAGGAGTTGTCGTTGTAGATGGAAGAATATCAATGAAACAGTTCGCCTGGCGTCCTTAGTTTTTTGGGTTGATACACATCGGAGTTAGGTCGGGCAGGGGGCGGTGCCAAATTTTTCTGCCAGAAAAAGATGTCCGAGCAAAGCGAGTTCTTTTTCCAAGAAAAATCTGGCACCACCCCCTAGCCAGCCCCCAAACCCTTAAGGCTAGGGAACAGGGGAAAAGCTCAAACCCTAGAGCCGCAAAGCCCCATCAACCTCAATCATCCGCCCCGACATATAGTCATTCTCAAAAATAAACGCCGCCGCAGACGCAATTTCCTCCGGCTTACCCATACGCTTCAGGGGAATACCAGCGGTCATCTTCTCAAGGGCCTCCGGTTTCATCGAAGCCGTCATCTCAGTCTCGATAAAGCCAGGCGCAATTCCCATGCACCGAATGCCATAACGGGCAAGCTCCTTGGCCCACACCGGCACCAACGCCGAAACCCCTGCCTTGGCAGCGGAATAATTGCTCTGGCCCATATTCCCGGCACGGGAAATCGAAGCAATGTTGATAATCGCACCCTGATCGCCGTTCTTGATCATCTGTGTTGACGCCTCGCGGCCGCACAGGAAAACCCCCGTCAGATTTACATCGATCACCGACTGCCACTGAGACAGCTCCATGCGCTTCTCCACCTGGCCGTCCTTCACCTTCACCATCAGCCCATCCCGAAGGATACCCGCGTTGTTAATCAACCCGTTAAGCTGACCAAAATCCGCCACGATGGCCTCAAACGTCTTCTCGACATCTTCTTCTTTGGCAACGTTGCAAACATAGCTCCTGGCGTCTCCCCCGGCTTTTTTGCAGGCAGCTGCAGCTTCTTCCAGCTTCTCTGGCATCAGGTCAATCAGCGCCAGGCGTGCGCCTCTTGCGGCCAGGTATTCAGCCATGGCTCGGCCCAGTCCCTGGCCGCCACCGGTAATCGCAATCACGGAATCTTGAAGTTTCATGTTTTGCCCTAAAGTTAACCATTAGCGAAAGCGGCGAGTATATCAGAGGTTTTTACGGTCGCAGCAACCAGACTACTGTTCACTCCGGGAGGCTCATTTGGGCATTTTTCTGTTTCTATTCATTGTTATGCCCATCGTCGAAATGACGATTCTGATCAAAGTCGGCACCATGATTGGCGCCCTGAACACCATTGGCCTCGTTCTCTTGACGGCCATCATTGGTGCCGCCCTGCTGCGGCAACAGGGGTTGGCAACCCTGCTGAAGGCCAATCAGCGCCTCAATAGTGGGGAGTTGCCGGCCAAGGAAGTGGCGGAAGGCCTGATCCTGGCCGTAGGCGGTGCCCTGCTACTGACACCGGGGTTCGTCACTGACACCGTAGGTTTCCTTTGTCTGATTCCGGGTCCCCGCCACTGGTTCGCGGCCCAGGCCCTGAAACGGATGGTGGTGGCCGGCCAATCCGGCGGTTTCACATTTACCGGAGGCCAACAGGGGCCTTTCCAGGGGCAGGGACCCTTTGGGGGGAAGGAGGGGCCGTTCGGGCGTCAAAATCCTTTCGACAGGAACGATGACATTATTGAAGGGGAATACCGCGACGAAACCGAGCGAGACTACGATCGCCTGAACCGGAACACCGATGGCCGAGCGGATAGTGATCAGGAGGATGATCGACCGAAAAAAAACTGAAAATTTTTTTCGGGAAGTATTGAAAACCCACCGGCCACCCCCACATAGGATTCACAAGTTCGCTGCGGGCTAATAACCGCTGTAAAACAGTTGGTTAAAGGCTCCGGCTTTTAACGCAACCATCATTGCCAAACCTAACCTGACATTGGAGATATCGAGCAATGAAAATTCGTCCGCTACACGATCGTGTTGTCGTGCGCCGTAAGGAAGAAGAAGAGAAAACAGCTGGTGGCATCGTGCTGCCGGGTAATGCCAAAGAGAAGCCGTCCCAGGGCGAAGTTATCGCCGTAGGCAATGGCCGTATTCTCGACAATGGCGAAACCCGTGCGCTGGCGGTAAAGGTGGGAGACACCGTAGTCTTTGGCCAGTACGCCGGTAACACCGTAAAGGTTGATGGCGAAGACCTGCTCATCATGAGCGAAAACGACATTTTCGGCGTTCTCGAGTAAGCGCTCGGTTACGCAGCAATCCGATTGAACGATTGAATTGGGTTTAACGAACAGGAATAGATGACATGGCAGCAAAAGACGTTAGATTCGGTGACAGCGCCCGTAAACGCATGGTTCAGGGTGTCAACATCCTGGCGGACGCAGTTAAGGTAACCTTGGGCCCGAAAGGCCGTAACGTGGTTCTGGACAAGTCCTTTGGCGCACCAACCGTCACCAAGGACGGCGTATCCGTCGCCAAGGAAATCGAGCTGAAAGACAAGTTCGAGAACATGGGTGCCCAGATGGTCAAGGAAGTTGCTTCCCAGACCAACGACACTGCTGGTGACGGCACCACCACTGCGACCGTTCTGGCGCAGGCGATCGTAAGGGAAGGCATCAAGGCCGTGACCGCCGGCATGAATCCGATGGATCTCAAGCGTGGCATCGACAAGGCGACCACCGTTGCCGTCCAGGCCATCCGCGACCTGTCCAAGCCTTGCGACGATAGCCGCAATATTGCCCAGGTAGGCACTATCTCTGCCAACGGCGACGAGACTATCGGTCAGCTGATCGCAGACGCGATGGAGAGGGTTGGCAAGGAAGGCGTCATCACCGTTGAGGAAGGTCGTGGCCTGGAAGACGAGCTGGACGTAGTGGAACTGTCTCTTATACACATCTCCGAGCCCACGAGACGGACTCCTATCTCGT
>CAJXOQ010000164.1 GCA_913057975.1 uncultured Marinobacter sp. | reverse complement strand
CGAGATAGGAGTCCGTCTCGTGGGCTCGGAGATGTGTATAAGAGACAGGTAATGCTCTGCCTCCGCTGGGTCTGTTCTCGACTCACGTGGACTCCGGCATGCCGATTCTGGACAAGCTAAACCAGGTCATCACGGATCTCGGCTTCAACGAGTACACCGCTGATGTCGACAATAAACTGAACATGGTTCTGTTTACTCTGTCCCTGATGATCGGTACCGCTGGTCTGCCCCACGTCATTATCCGGTTCTTCACGGTACCGAAGGTGGCGGATGCACGCTGGTCTGCTGGCTGGGCACTGGTTTTCATCGCCCTGCTCTACCTGACAGCGCCGGCCGTTGCTTCCATGGCTCGTTTGAATCTGATGACCACTATCTATCCTGAAGGCACTCAAGCAGAGCCGATCCAGTATGATGAGCGTCCGCAGTGGATCAAAGAATGGGAAGTTACTGGCCTGATTCAGTACGAGGACAAAAACGGAGACGGTCGTATCCAGCTGTATAACGACTCGCCTGCGTTTGAAAGCACGGCTCAGTCTCGCGGCTGGGAAGGCAACGAGCTGGTCGTGAACCGGGATATCCTGGTACTGGCCAACCCGGAAATCGCCAACCTGCCAGGATGGGTTATCGGCCTGATCGCCGCCGGTGGTCTGGCTGCGGCACTGTCAACGGCAGCCGGTCTGTTGCTGGCAATATCGTCAGCGGTCAGTCACGACCTGATCAAAGGCTCGATCAACCCCAACATCACGGAGAAAGGCGAGCTGCTCGCAGCCCGAATATCGATGGCAGTCGCAATCTGTGTTGCCACCTATCTGGGCGCAAACCCACCGGGCTTCGCGGCACAAGTTGTTGCACTAGCCTTCGGCATCGCAGCAGCGTCCCTGTTCCCGGCGCTGATGATGGGTATTTTCTCCAAGCGGGTTAACAATGTCGGTGCAATCGCCGGTATGCTGACCGGTCTTGGCTTCACCCTGGCGTACATCTTCGTGTACAAGGGCTGGCTGTTCATTCCGGGCACCAACAACCTCGCAGACACCCCGGAAAACTGGGTACTGGGCATTTCGCCTCTGTCTATCGGTGCAGTTGGTGCTGTCGTCAACTTTGCGGTAGCCTTCATTGTGTCCAACGCAACTGAAGAACCGCCCGTTGAGATTCAGGAACTGGTTGAAAGCGTCCGCTACCCACGTGGTGCGAGTCAGGCTCACGACCACTAAGCAACGAATCAGCCTAATTCATTGAATGAATTAGAAGGTTGATGACGAACGGGCTTCCTCTGTGAGGGAGCCCGTTCTTTTTTAAGGAAACCTGTTTTATGTTCTGGACGTTTGTCGCTACCGTTGTTTGCGGCCTCGGGGCCGCTGGTATTGCGCTTGGTATTCGGGCTGTCACCCGAAATCTCGCTCCGAAATGGATCATCCCGGTATTTGCCGGAGCAGGTATGCTTGGATACCTCATATACACCGAATACACTTGGTTTGACCAGAAGCAGTCCCTGATGCCCGAAGAAGCCGTCATTGTGGACACGGAAAGCAACGGCATTCTCTGGCGCCCATGGACGTTTTTCTTCCCTTACGTCAACGCCTTTTCGACAGTTGATACCAAGAGCATCAGCGAAACCCCCTCAAATCCGAACGTAGTGCGATTCACACTGTATCGTTTCGAGCAGAAGATGACCGACGCCGTCTCCCATCGGGTTCATATTCTCAACTGCAGTACCCACGAACTCGTACCATTGGGTTCGGACGGTGCTCCAAGGCTTGATAACATGAAGGAGCTGGATCCGCAGGACAAACTGCTGAACACCGTTTGCAGCGGATAACGATAAACTCAATGAACCCCGACAGTCCCGGGTAGAATAAAAAGAGCGAATTATGATTAGTGCCTGGTTGCTGGTTTTAATCTCCATCACCTACATTTCGATTCTTTTTATTATTGCCTGGGCCGGCGACAAGCATCCTGGTCTCTACCGTCGCCGATTGGCACGTACCCATATCTATGCCCTGTCACTCGCGGTCTACTTCACCTCCTGGACGTTTTATGGTGCCGTAGGCCGGGCAACTCAGGAGGGGCTGGGCTTTTTACCAATCTATCTCGGCCCATTGCTCGTTTTTGTCTTTGGTGCTCCCCTGTTGCGTCGTATTATCTTCATCAGCAAACGCAACAACACCACCTCCATCGCTGACTTCATTGCGTCCCGCTACGGCAAATCCCAGTCACTCGCTGCAATGGTGGCAATCTTTGCGTTAATCGGCAGCGTTCCCTATATTGCCTTGCAACTCAAAGCCATCTCCATGGGCTTTAGCGTCCTGTCGGACACCGGCGTGGAGCCCAATGAGCTCAGTACCGCTGCGTGGAACGACTCAGCCTGGTACATCACTCTGGTCCTCGCGGTATTTACGGTCCTGTTCGGCACCCGACACCTCGAATCAACCGAACATCACCGGGGCATGATACAGGCGGTAGCCTTCGAATCATTGATAAAGCTCGTGGCCTTCGTGGCCGTTGGCCTGTTCGTTATCTATGGTCTTTATGGCGGTTTCGGCGATCTCTGGAGCAACGTCCGCAGCGCAGGACTTGTTGGCACCCTGACCACTGACAGCGTTGAAGCACCGGCTTTTATCACTCAGACGCTGGTGGCCATGCTCGCAATCATCTGCCTACCCCGACAATTTCATGTGATGGTGGTGGAAAACACCGACCACCGGGATTTTGAAACAGCCCGCTGGGCAATGCCGATTTACCTGATTATCGCCAGCGCCTTTGTCCTGCCTATTGCGGCCGCAGGCTTGCTATCCCCGGAAGCCAGTGCATCCGACCCGGATATTCTGATCCTTAACCTACCGATCCTCGCTGGCGAGCAATGGCTGGCCATTCTGGCGTTCCTGGGAGGCGGTTCTGCGGCTGCGGCAATGGTCATTGTCTGCTCTGTTGCCATTGCCACTATGGTGAGCAACGAAATCATCATGCCGGCGTTGTTGAAGTTCTTCCGGCCACGTATGAACAAACGTACCGACCTCAGCTACCTGCTGCTCAGCATTCGTCGAGTTGCCATATTCGTGGTTCTGTTCACAGCCTACGGGTTCTACCGCATGGCAGGTGAGGACTACAGTCTGACCGCTTTCGGACTGCTGTCTTTCGCCGCGGCGGCACAATTCGGCCCAGCGCTGGTCGGTGGCATTCTCTGGCGCAAAGGCAATCACACCGGCGCGGTCTGGGGGCTGGGGCTTGGTTTCCTGATGTGGTGCTATACGCTACTGCTTCCTGCCCTGGCATCGACTGGCTGGCTGAGTAATACCTTCATTGAACAGGGACTCTGGGGTATTAACTGGACGCGGCCGACCGCCCTCTTCGGCTCCGAGTTCGATCAAACCAGTCACGGTATTATCTGGAGCCTGGGAATAAATTCGATTACCTACATCGTACTCTCCATGCTCACCCGCCAACGAGTGCGGGAGAAAATTCAGATTGCCTCATTTTTCCATGATCCGCAGCCGAGAGCAGAAACACCTCAACAACAGAGTTGGCAAGGCGAAATCATGACCTCAGACCTGCAGGCCATCGCAGACCGGTTCATGGGGGAAGAGCGAGCCGAAGCCATTTTTCGCAATTACGAACGGCGCAACGCCATACGGCTACACCCTCACAGGCCCGCCTCATCACACCTGATGAAGTTCATCGAACGCCAACTGGCGTCGGTTATCGGGGCGTCCACAGCACGTGTGGTGTTGGAATCCACACTTACCGGGCGGGACATGCAGATCGAGGATGTCGTCAGCATCGTCGACGAAGCCTCTCAGGCCATGACCTTCAGCCGAGAGCTACTGCAGTCTGCTATTGAGAACATCAGCCTGGGCGTTTCTGTAGTCAACCACCAACAACAGCTGGTCGTGTGGAATCACCGCTACCTTGAACAGTTCAGCTACCCCACTGGCTTCGTTCGCGTTGGCAGGCCGGTGGAAGACCTCATGCGGTACAATCTTACCAGTGCCAATCTCCCGGCCAGACGCATCGACGACATCATTGCTGATCGATGCACCAGCATGCGGGAAGGTCGACCCATGTCCTACGAAAGGCAGCGTCCCGATGGCACGGTACTGAGGATTGACGGTAGCCCGATTCCCGGCGGTGGTTATGTGACTACTTTCCAGGACATCACCGCCATGCGGCGGACAGAACAGGCACTGAAAGAAACCAACATCTATCTGGAACAGAGAGTCAAAGAACGCACCCAGGAACTCCAGGTGATCAACGAGCAGATGCTCAAAGCCAAATCCGTTGCCGAACAAGCCAACCAGAGCAAGACCCGTTTCCTGGCTTCCGCCAGTCACGACCTTCTACAACCGCTGAACGCCGCACGCCTGTTTACCTCCGCACTCGCTGGCAAGGCCAGGGACCCTGAAATGACCGAACTGGTGGACCACATTGACAGCTCTCTAGGCGCCGCTGAAGAAATCATCAGCACCCTATTGGACATCTCAAAGCTGGACGCCGGTGCACTGGAACCGGATATCGGTGTGTTTCCGGTCAACGAGATCATGCGGCACCTGGCAACCGACTTCTCTGCCATCGCAAAAGACCAGGGCCTGGATCTTCATGTCGTCCCCAGCAGCGCCTGGGTGCGGTCAGACTCGAAACTGCTGCGGCGCGTTATCCAAAACTTTCTTTCCAACGCCATTCGTTACACCCCGAGCGGGAAAATTCTACTGGGCTGTCGGCGCCTGAAAGGGTATATCCGCATCGAGGTATGGGATACCGGGCCGGGTATTCCAGAAGACCAGCTTACTCACATCTTCGAGGAATTCCGTCGTTTTCAGCAGGGCCGGGACAAAAAAGGCCTTGGTCTGGGGCTCGCGATTGTCGACCGCATCTGTGGCATGCTTAATCACCCGGTGAACGTGCAGTCGATTCAGGGACTCGGCAGCGTATTCAGCATCACCGTGCCAGTTGCGCCGGCCGAACACAGTGATCAGAACACCACAAAATCTGCACCTGCGTCGCGGCGTGTATCGAGCCTGGGGGGCCTTCACGTCGTCTGTATCGACAATGATCCTGCTATCCTTCACGGCATGAGCGCCTTGCTGGACAACTGGCACTGTGACGTGACAACAGCCGAAAGCCTGGAGGATGCTCGGGACAAGCTGAACGGTACGAAACCGGACATCATATTGGCCGACTACCAATTGGACGAAAACCGGAATGGGCTCGATGCCATGGATTCATTGAGGGACGAGATCAGCAATGATATACCCGGCATACTCATTACCGGCTATATGGCTCCGGACGTCAGGGAGGATGCAATCAGCAGGGGATACCAGATCCTTTATAAACCGGTAAAGCCAGCCGCATTACGAGCACTGGTTAACAAGTTGCTGAAACAGAAACGGCCATGACCAAACCGACTAGCAATGCCATCGGCGCCAGCTTCGGGAAACTCAGTTACCTGATCGTCGACGACTTCGAGAATTTTCGATTGTCCATGCGGCAAATCTTGCGGAATTGCGGCGCCGACAAGATCGAGTCAGTCGCCAACGCACTCGCTGCCGTCCAATATTGTGCCTATAACCACGTAGACGTGGTGCTTTGCGACTACAACCTGGGTGAGGGCAAGAACGGCCAGCATATACTCGAGGAGCTCCGGTACAAGAAACTCCTGAAACGCTCTTCGCTGTTTCTGATGGTGACCGCCGAAACCTCCAAGGAGATGGTGATGGGCGCCCGGGAATACCAACCTGACGGCTACCTCACCAAGCCTATCAACCGTGCCATGCTTGAAAAGCGACTGGGCAGCCTTATCGCACAACGCAATGCCCTGCTTCCCATCAACCGGGAGATCGATCGGGAAAACTTCCCCGAAGCCATTTCTCTCTGCCTGCAGACACTACCCTCGCAACCCCGCTACAAGACCTGGCTTATGAAAACGCTGGCCGACCTCTATTACCAGGTTGGAGACTTCAGCCATGCCCTGAAAATCCATGACGATGTACTGAGCCAGCGCGATTTGTCCTGGGCAAGGCTTGGTCGTGGCAAGATACTGATTGCCAACCAGAATTACGAAGACGCGGCGGCAACCCTGAAGGAGTTGGTGTCCGAACATCCTGATTACATGGAAGCGTATGACCTTCTTGCCGAAGCTCTCGAAAAACAGGGCCGGCCCATTCAGGCTCAGCAAATTCTTGAGACGGCGGCAGAGCACTCCCCCAACGCCCTGCTACGGCACAAGCACCTGGCCATACTGGCCTCATCCAATCAGGATATACCGACAGCGTGCAACGCCTGGCGACAGACCGTTAGCCTTGGCACCTACTCGGTACACGATAACTCCGAACACTATCTCGCATTGGGTCAGTCACTGTCTGACCTCAGTGAAGGAGACTCGTCGAATGAGGGTGCTGCCCATGCAGACGAAGCTCTGGCAATACTCCGGCGCATGGAAAAGCGGTTTGCCGGGCAGGAGGACGTCAAGCTACGGAGCCGAATTGTCGAGTCCCGGGTTCATGCCGGCCAGGACCGAATAAATGAAGCCCAAAATGCTCTAGACAGCATTGCGGACGAACTCGATCCTGAGCTGATGGCCCCCGAAACCTGCCTTGACTACGCCAAGACACTGTTCCGTCTGGGTCGGGAAAACGACGCCAAGAACCTGCTCAGCGCGCTTGCCATCCGCTGCAGCGACAACTCTCCACTATTGCAGAAAATCGAGAGTTTACTCGATGAGCCCGTGGGCTTCCGACAGAAACTACAGGCCCGGTCGCTGAATCGTGACGGTATCAAGGCCTTCGAGGCAGGCAATCTGGATGATGCCGTTGCCACATTCAATCGGGCACTGGATATTGTGCCCTCCCACGCGGCTCTCAATTTGAACCTGGTACAGGTGTTGATGAAGCAATATCAGGATACAGCAGGTGATCGCGAGCTTTTGAAGCGCTGTGAGAGATGCCTGGAAAGGCTCGCTGGTCTGCCAGAACAACATCGCCAACACCGACGTCTGATCTCTTTGCGCAAGAAACTGGAAGGAATGATGCCATGACCACCAATGATCATGATGAGTTGACCCACTCCCGGGGTGCACAGAGCATCGACTTTTCAATGGTTCTGGCCTCTGCCGTCCACGACATGAAGAATTCCCTGGGCATGTTGCTGAACTCCCTGGACGAGCTCCGCCAGGAGCAGGCAGACACCATCGGCGATTCACCGCGTTTCAATACCCTGCAGTATGAAGCCGAACGCATGCACAACGATCTGGTGCAGTTGTTGGGCATTTACAGGCTTGGCGAAAACAATCTGTCCGCACACGTCGAGGAACACTTCGTTCAGGACTTCCTCGACCAGCAAATGGCCCGTCATACGCCGCTTCTTGAGGGTATGGGTATCAAACTGGCCATTGAATGCGATGAGATCAGCGGCTTCTTCGATGAGGACCTGCTTACCGGTGTACTCAATAACACCATCAACAACGCCATCCGGTACACCAAGAGTATGATCAAACTAACAGCGGCGATGCGTGATGGGTTTCTGGTCATTGGCGTCGAAGATAATGGCGACGGATACCCGGAAAACATGCAACATAATGGAACTCCCAGCTTCAAATCGCTGAACTTCAACAGTGGAAGCACCAGCCTTGGGCTGTTCTTCGCATCATCGGTTGCCCAGCTTCATAGCAATGGTGACCGCCACGGATATATCAAGCTGCACAATAATGGCCACCTCCGCGGTGGCGTATTCGAGATCTGGCTGCCATGATGGAAAACAGCCAATACTTCAGGAAGGGAATCAATGGCTCGAGGTCACGCATTAATCGTCGATGATTCATCGACCGCACGCATCATCCTGGCCCGCCTACTGGAACGCGCCGACCTGACGACAAAAGGCGTCGCCAGCGCGGAAGAGGGCCTCGCACAGCTACGTGAACAGACATTCGATCTGGTCTTTCTGGATCACCTCTTGCCCGGGATGAACGGCTTGGAAGCCCTGGACGTAATCAAGGCAGACTCTGAGTTAAGGCACACCCCGGTTTTCATGTACACATCGCAGAGTGCGGAGCGTTATCGTCAGGATGCCAAGGCCCGCGGTGCCGCTGGTGTGATTGGCAAACAGGTTGATCGGGAACAACTCCTTACCACTATCGAGGCTATCCTGACTGATGCCTCCACCTTGCCTAGTCTGTCGCCAATCGAAAACAACACTGGCGAACCCATTGAACAAAGCTACACAAGACGGCTGACAGGACGGCTCGCCACCCTGGAGATCGCCTATGAGGAAACCCACGACGAACTCAGGCACCTGCGCAAGACTGTTGCATTATTGGAGGCTATGCACCAGGAAGGCCTTGATAGGCAGCGCAACCGGCTTAAGTGGCTGACGCTCGGCGGTATCGCTGGCCTTTCAGGGATCGTTCTCTTCTTCGGCCTGGAATTGAGAGATCTGTCGATGATACTTGAAAGCCTGAACGAGCAATTGGTCGTTATGCAGGAAATCGTAGGTAGCCTGGTTGAACTCGAGGAAGTGAGCAGGCAATAAAAAACCCCCGTCGGCGAAGCCGCGGGGGTTTTGGTATTAGGAGCCTGACGATGACCTACATTGCTCAGGCCTGTCGGCCTTCGGCCCTTCGGGCCCGCCGTCGCTGCGCTCTGGCGTCCTGCACCTGCCGTTGGCAGGTTTGTCACATGGGGCCGTTGTAGTGCACAGCAGGGCCTCGATCCAAACATAAAAAAGCCCCGGCAGCATACGCTGTCGGGGCTGTTTTATATTAGGAGCCTGACGATGACCTACTCTCACATGGGCAGAAGCCACACTACCATCGGCGCT
>CAJXOQ010000163.1 GCA_913057975.1 uncultured Marinobacter sp. | reverse complement strand
GCGGCCACGGCCAGCGGGGGGCAGGATGTGTCGGCGCTGGTCTGGATTGCGCCGGTGTTTGATCAGAGCGATTCGAAAGCCCTGGCGGAGTCACTTGGTGAGTCTGGCGCGCTGAAAGTGCTGGAGCTTTACAGTGCCCGCAGCTCGTTGGACGCCGGGGGCGCGACTCAAAGGTCGCCAAAGCAACGGGAGGCTGCATTCCGGCGGGCAGGGATTGCAGGCTACTCCCGACAACCTGTCGCAATGGCTGAACAGCCACAGCCCAGGGAGGCGCAAGCGCTTACCAATCGCGTCTCAGCCTGGCTTGCCTCCGAACGCTAGGAAATGATCAGCCACCCACGGCGGTGGATGAGCCGATGACAACTCCACCACAGCTCACAGCATCGCCGGTCAGAGCGGCCGGCTTGCCCTCAATCAGCACGGTTGGGCTTCCAACTGCGATGGTGCGGGGGTGTGGTGGATGCTTGGGCTTGGAGTGCATGGCGAGCTGGTCGCCGAGTCGAGCAACGGGCTTGCCGTCGATCAGCACGGTAGCGCTGCCGGTAATGACGGGGGTTGGAGGGAAGCCTTGGTGATCGGTTCCGATGTCGCCGAGCAGGACGAGTTTCTTACCCATGGGAATGTTCCTTTTCAGTGGGTCTTGCACGCCGCTGGTCCGTGGGCATGCCTTCAATAAGTGATACTGATGCCGAAGTCTAGCAAGCTTGGCGTCGAACTCAAAATGTCGGATTCAAACCGAAAGGCGCTGGCTGATCAGTTCCCAGGCCTGCTGGTAGCGAAGAAGGCGGTCTTTCGCCCTGGTCAGTTCCGCCGGGCTCAGCTTCTGTTGTGCCAGCTTGTCCGGGTGGCATTCAGACACCTTCTTCCGGTAGGCCCGTTTGATAACCTCGCGGCTGTCACGGCGGGTAACGCCGAGGACCTGGCAGGCCTGCTCGAAGCTGGAGGGCCGTGGCTGGCCTTCCGGTTCGGTGATCCAGACCTTGCTGGCGTAACTTTCGAGAATGTCATCGCTGACTCTGATCGGCAGCCCCATCTGGTCAATGGCGTCTTCGCAGCGATAGCGGCGGGGCTTCTCGGGGCGTCCCTGCAGCTGCGCCGCGTGGCAAAGGCAGATGGCAACGCGTAGCGAGGGCGAAGGCCAGATTCTGTGGGTCAGTCGCAGGCGCAGGGCTTTCAGGGTAGGGATGCGCTCAGCGCTCTTGCCCTTGCGGAAATTGTCAATGGCTTTGCGCCGCTGGCGACCGGAGAGTTTCAGGGCCTTCATCAGGGTTTCGGCGAAACCGATGTCTTTCTCCGTAACCCGTCCTTCCGATTTGGCGATGTAGCCCAGGAAAAAGAACAGGCTCCGGCGGCACCAACGCGGCAGTCGGGTTCTGACCAGCAATTCGTTGGCCTGGTGGCCGCAGGCGGTCAGCTCTCCAAGCAGCTCACTGAACTCCGCTTCCATGCGTGCGGGCAGGTTATTGTCTCTGGTCTCAGAGGTCATGGCTCAGCCCCCGCCTTCCTTAAGCATCCGATCCAGCTCGCGTAGCCGTTCCGGTGTACCGATATCCATCCAGTGTCCGGTGTGACGGATGCCTGTGACGCGTCCCCGGGTCATAGCATCTCGCAGGATTGGAGCCAGCTTCCGGGCGCCCGGTTGCAACCCTGAAAACAGGTTTCGGTTTAGCAGGCTGATGCCGGTAAAGGTCAGCGTTTCGGGGCCGTTGTCAATCACCGTACCATCCGCTTGCAGGCAGAAGTCGCCCGCTGGGTTGTGGTCAGGGTTACCCGTCATGACCAGTAACGCGTCT
Organism: uncultured Marinobacter sp.; assembly: GCA_913057975.1. GTDB lineage: Bacteria > Pseudomonadota > Gammaproteobacteria > Pseudomonadales > Oleiphilaceae > Marinobacter. The sequence continues at coordinate 7,010 of CAJXOQ010000163.1, read as the reverse complement.
GCATTTTCGGGTGGCGTCAGTTGCGCGAGATCAAAATCGCACCAGATGTCTCCGTTGATCACAACGAACCACTCGTCGCCGCTGCTGGTTAACAGGGGCAATGCGTGGAGAATTCCGCCGGCGGTCTCCAGGGGGTCGCTTTCCCGCGAGTATTCAATGGCCAGCCCGACATTACTACCGTTACCCAGTTCCGTTTCGATCTGTGTGCCCAGCCAGGCATGGTTGATCACAACTTCCCGGAAACCAGCGGCTTTCAACCGTTCCAGGTGGTGCACGATCAGCGGCTTACCGCCGGCAGACAGGAGCGGCTTCGGAGTGGTCAGGGTCAGCGGCCGCATGCGCTCGCCTTTGCCGGCCGCGAGAATCATCGCTTTCACTGGCCGAATGTCTCCACAGGGCCGATCCGTTGCTCAATGGGTGGCACCACGGTTTCCGTGAGCCATTCGTGGAAGTGGCGCAGGGCGGCCTGACGGCTGCTGGCCTCCACCAGATAGCCCACGGTACAGGGAACATCCTTCAGGAAGCCGGTTTTGCCGTCACGTATGGCCAGCCGGGCAAAGATGCCCGCAGCTTTCAGATGGCGCTGCATGCCCATGAGCTCCAGCCATTGGCGGAAGGTGTCCCTGTCAGCCTTGTGAAGGCCGGCCTCGGCGCTGAGTACGCGAAAATGGTCTGTCCACTGGTCGATGCGTTCTTCCGGCCAGCGGATATAGCAGTCTTTCAATAGCGATACCAGATCGTAAGTGACCGGGCCGCGCACCGCGTCCTGAAAGTCGATTACGCCGGGCCTCGTGTTGCCGGGGCGGACCAGTAGGTTGCGGGAATGGTAGTCACGGTGCACTGCCACGTTCGGTTGGGCCAGGGCGCTCTCACGCAGGAAGGCGAAGGTGGTGTCCAGCAGCGCGCGTTCGCCGTTGGAGAGAGTCAGCCCCAATTGTTGTGTCAGCAACCAGTCCGGAAACAAGGCCATTTCCCGATCCAGCAGGGCGATGTCATAAGCGGGAAGTGGGTAGTCGGGTGCGTCGTCGGCCTGCTGTATGCGGACCAGTTCATCCATTGCGGCGCCATAAAGCCGGTCAGCGTTGGTGTGGTTCACGGCGCTGAGCATCAGGGCGTCACCGAAGTCTTCCAGCAGCAGGAACCCCCGGGTCAGGTCTTCGTGGACGATGTCCGGCACAGCGATATCAAGGCTGCGCCAGTGATGGGCAATAGCCACGAAGGGGTGGCAGTCTTCATGCTCGGGCGGCGCATCCATCACGATATAGGGTTGTGGCCCGGTGCCATGAGGGTCGCCGCTGACGCGGAAGTAGCGGCGGAAGCTCGCGTCCCCGGATACTGGCTCGGGTGTCGCCTGGTCAAAACCGGGAAGGTCTCTGACCCACTGGGTGAGCATTGTCAGGCGGGTATCCATGAAATTGGCTGTTTTCCTGGCTCAGAAGTTATCGGTGACCTGGCCGCAACGAACCTGCGGGCCCATGGCCGAAAGTTAGCAGATCAGTATAGAGGCGGTAAAACGGTTTTGCAGCAATGGCTGGTTTCCGTTAACAAAGGCCGGTTTCCGTTAACAAGGCAAAGGGCGCCGTGTAAACTAGGCCGCTGTTAAGTATCTCCGACAGCCGCGAATCCATTCTGGACAGGAACCTGCTCACCGTGCCAGCCCCAACAAGGAAGCTGCGAATGCCAACGCCCCGCATGCGGCACCGTCTCGGGTTGCTGTTTGCGTCCGTTACGGGGTGCACAATGTTGGCACCAGTTTCGGTGGTTTATGCTCAGGAAGCCGCCCCTTCGGCTGCCGAGATTGACTGGCGGCCCAAGTCTGATTTGCCGGAGGATGTCCGTCGATCCCTGCCGGACTTCTGCGGGGGTGGCTATTTGCCTTCCGCGGTCCCGGGGGTGGGAAAGGGAAACGCAGGTGAGCCGGCAGCGAAAAATGGTCAGGCGCCCCTACAGGCCAGTGGGCTCAATGCGCGGTATGAACTCGACAACGAACTGTTTCTGCGGGGAGATGTTCGTCTGGAGCAGCCGGGGTTCCGGGTGACTGGCTCCGAGGCCCGCTACAACCAGGCAACCGGTGCGGTGGCCATTGAAGGGCCGTTGACCAGCCGCGGTGATGGCTTCCTGCTGACCGGCGAGCGTGCGGACTACGACGTCAACAGCGGCCGGGTTGACATCAATACGGCGACCTTTCTCCTGCACGGCCCGGAAATGCGGGGTTCGGCCACTCAGCTCTCCCGCACGGCGGAAGACCAGGTGCGGATTCGTGGCGGCTCACTGACCACCTGCGCCCCAGACAACAACGACTGGTCCATCGTGGCGTCGGACATCCACCTGGACCAGGGCGAAGGTGTGGGCACGGCAAAGCATGTGCGCCTTGAGATCAGTGATATCCCGGTGTTCTACTGGCCCTATGCCAGCTTCCCTATTGACGACCGCCGCAAGACAGGCTTTCTCTATCCGTCTTTCGGTACCTCCAATGCGGGTAGCGGCGCTTTCCTGTCGGTTCCCTACTACCTCAACCTGGCGCCGCACTACGACGCGACGCTGACGCCCCAGTACATACATGGGCGTGGATTGTTTACCGAGGCGGAGGGGCGTTACCTCAGCAGTCTGGGCGAATCGGTGCTTCAGCTAGGCTACGCGGGCAACGACACCGAGTACGAGGAGGAATTTCCCTCGCAAGGCGGCGAACGCTGGGGTCTTGATTTCAGTACCCAGGCGAGATTCGGATACGGCTGGACCGGCTACGGAGATTATTCCGTGGTTAGCGACGACGACTACCTCAGTGACCTCAACCGCAACCTCGAGATCAATAGCGCAACGCACCTACGGCGTCGTGGTGGCGTGCGCTACCGGGATTCCTCCCAGTTTTTCGAGACCTATCTTAATGGCTACCAGACGATCACTGATACTATCGCCGACGAGGACATCCCCTACTCGCAGCTGCCGGAAGTATTGTACGGCGCCACATTCGATGCAGGACCGACGGAAGTGTCCCTGGAAAGCCAATACACTTATTTTTACCGCGACAATGACGACCTGACAGGGCTCGACCAGGCGAACGGCCATCGCCTACGGGCCATACCCGAAGTGGCGTTGCCTATGCGGGCTCTTTGGGGCTATGTCAGACCTTCAGTCAGCGTGGACTACACGCGTTACGAACTGGAGGATTACACGGCACGAGATCCCGGTTTCGACCGCACCGTTCCAGTAGCGGAATGGGATTCCGGCCTGTACTTCGACCGCCAGTCCACTCTGTTTGATATTCCCTACAATCAAAGTCTTGAACCGCGACTCTACTATGCTTGGGCAGACGCAGAGTCTGACCAGTCCTACATTCCGGACTTTGACACCGCCATCCGCTCGTTCAGTTTTGACCAGCTGTTCGAACGTAACCGCTTTAGCGGTGGTGATCGGGTAGGCGACAGCAATCAGCTAACAGTGGCACTGACCAGCCGCTTCAATGACCTGGTGACAGGTGCTGAGCGAGCGCGTTTCAGCATTGGTCAGGTGCACTATTATGACGACCGGGAGGTGGAGCTTCTGGACGGGAAGGGTGCCTCGGATGCCAGTGATTCGCCTCTGGCCGGTGAAGTGGTTCTGCGGCCTGTGGACGGCCTGGAAATCCGCAGTTCAGGTCTGTGGGAACCAGACACAAACGAGACCCAGGAAGGTCGTAGCCAGCTGGTTTTTCACTCCGATGATTACCGATATCTGGCCAGCCTGGGCCACACCTACGTGGCTGATGAATTTGAACAGTCGGATATCGGGGGCGTTTTTCCTGTCACAGACCGTGTTAGTCTGATCGGCCGCTGGGTCTACGATTCCGAGCTTGATCGTACGGTCGGTTCACTGGCCGGGCTGGAATACAATAATTGTTGCTGGAGTGTGCAGCTGGTGCACCAGAACTACCTGACGGACGACGAACAGCTTGAGAGTCGTATGCTGTTCCAGATCCAGCTCAAAGGACTGGGCGGGAGCGGCGGATCGTCCAGCCAGATTTCCGAAGCCATCTACGGCTTTGACGAAAGGGAACGTCGCCGTTTCGGTGATCGCTGATGCCTGACAGTCAGGCTCGGGATGCCGGGGTGACAGGCAGTATTCTTCCATACTAGAGGTGACTATGAAGGCGAACCTTCGCCATTGCGCACAAATGATGCTGGCACTGATGGTTGTGATGGTATCCGCAACCGTGCAGGCGGACCGTAAACTGCTTGATCAGGTGGTGGCAGTCGTCAACGACGACGTTATTCTTCAGTCCGAGCTCGAGGCACGGATCAACACCATCACCGGGCGGTTGCGCGCTCAGGGAACCGGATTGCCCCCCAGGGACATTCTGGAAGAACGGGTGTTGGAGCAGTTGATCAGCGAGTCCATCCAGTTACAGATGGCGGACAGGGCCGGGATGCGCATCAGCGACAACGAGCTCAATGAAACCCTGGCATCCATTGCGCAACGCAACAATATGACGCTGGCCCAGTTCGAGCAACAACTGGTCCAGGAGGGCGTCACCTATCGCGAGGCCCGTGAGCAGATTCGCAACGAGATGATTACCAGCCGGGTACAGCAGCGTCAGGTTGGCAATCGCGTGCGGGTTACGGATCGGGAAATTGAGAACTATCTTGCAGCAATGGAGGGGCAGGGCCGTAGCAATGCAGAGTATGAGCTTGCCCATATCCTCATTGAAGTGAACGATTTCAATGACGAGGAAGAGGTCAGCGCTGCCCGCGAAAAGGTGGAGCAACTGCGTGAAGAAATTGCCGAGGGGCGGGACTTCCGCTCTGTTGCCGTTGCCGAATCCGATGCCAGCAATGCCCTCGACGGTGGCAACATGGGATGGCGTGCCGAGAACCAACTACCGTCACTGGTGGCCGATGTGGTCCCGGATCTTGAAACCGGAACCGTCTCCCCGGTACTCAGGAACAGCAGCGGCTTCCATCTGGTGATGGTGATGGATCGCCGCGGTGGTGATAAAGCTCAGTTCATCGAGCAGTCGAAAGTCCGTCACATCCTGGTACGCACCTCGGAAACCGTGTCGGAAGCCCAGGCGGAAGCAACCGTTCGCGATCTCTATCAGCAAATCGATAATGGCGCCGATTTCGCCGTCATCGCCAGGGAACACTCTGATGACCCGGTTTCCGGCTCTGACGGTGGTAACCTCGGCTGGGTCAGCCCCGGGCAGATGGTGCCAGAATTCGAACAGGCGATGATGGAGGCGGATGTGGGCGAACTCAAAGGTCCGTTCCGCTCTCAGTTTGGCTGGCACATTCTGCAGGTCCAGGACCGTCGCCAGCAGGACATCAGCGGTGATGTAAGGGAATCCGAGGCGCGGCAGGCCATCTACCGCCGCAAGTTTGATACCGAACTGCAGAACTGGCTGCGTGAGATCCGCGACGAGGCGTTTATCGAGTTCAAGAGCGGCTACGGAGCTGACAGCGAATCATGACACAGCCGGTCACCCTCGCACTGACAGCGGGCGAACCTGCGGGCATTGGGCCGGAGCTTTGCCTGCAGCTGGCCCTGGAAAGACGCGGGCCCGGCCTTGTGGTGGTGGCCAGCAAACGTTTGCTGGAGGCGAGGGCCCGACTGCTTGGGCTGAACGTGTCGCTGGAGGACTGGGCACCGGGAGCACCAGCCACCGTTGAACCGGGCCGGCTCTCCGTGCTTTCCGTTGATGGATTGGCGTCCACTACGGCCGGCCACCTGGACCCGGCGAATAGCGCCTATGTTCTGGAAACCTTGCGAGTAGCGGCTCAGGGCTGCCTTGATGGCACGTTCGACGGGATGGTGACGGCTCCGGTTCACAAGGGCGTTATCAACAACGCCGGTATGGCCTTTAGTGGCCACACCGAGTTTCTGCAGGAGCTCTGTGGCGTTGAGCGTGTGGTAATGATGCTGGCCACGGACGAGTTAAGAGTGGCCCTGGTGACCACTCACTTGCCCCTGAAGGATGTCTCTGCTGCGATCACGGCTGAGCGCCTGACCCAGGTCACCCGTACTCTGGACAATGACCTGCGCAAGTTCTTTGGTCTTCAGCATCCGAGAATCCTGGTTGCAGGGCTTAACCCCCACGCGGGTGAAGGCGGACATCTGGGGCGGGAAGAAATCGACGTCATCGAGCCGACCCTGGACCACCTGCGCCGGGAAGGCATCGACCTGACGGGCCCATTGCCGGCGGACACCCTGTTCACTCCTCATTGGCTCGACAACGCCGACGCGGTACTGGCCATGTACCATGACCAGGGCTTGCCGGTTCTCAAATTCCAGGGCTTCGGCCGGGCGGTCAATATCACCCTGGGCCTGCCCATTGTGCGGACCTCCGTCGACCACGGCACCGCCCTTGATCTGGCCGGCACGGGCAGGGCAGATGCCGGCAGCCTGGAAACGGCAATCCGGGTGGGCGAACGAATGGCAACCTCAGCGAAAAGAGATCCTATCGAGTGAGTAGCAAACACGGCCATCAGGCCCGGAAACGCTTCGGTCAGAACTTTCTTCACGACCCCGGCGTGATTGAACGCATTATCCGCGCTATTCATCCCAAGGCGGACGATGCCCTTGTGGAAATCGGGCCTGGCCTGGGCGCTCTCACCGAGGAAATGCTTGCCGTTAACTCGAACCTTCAGGTGGTGGAGCTGGATCGGGACCTGATTCCCGTGCTCAGAACCAAATTCTTCAATTACCCCAACTTCCGCATCCATGAAGCGGATGCGCTGAAGTTTGATTTCGGCGAACTGGTTGCCGACAAGCCTCTGAGGATCATCGGCAACCTGCCGTACAATATCTCCACGCCGTTGATTTTCCACCTGTTGGGGCATTCCGGCGTGGTGCAGGACATGCATTTCATGCTGCAGAAGGAAGTGGTTCAACGGATGGCGGCGGTGCCCGGAGACAACAACTACGGCCGGTTGGGGATCATGACCCAGTATTTCTGTCGGGTGCAGCCGTTGTTTGAAGTCGGGCCGGGTGCTTTCCGGCCGGCGCGAAAGTGGATTCCGCCATCGTTCGGCTGGTAC
>CAJXOQ010000162.1 GCA_913057975.1 uncultured Marinobacter sp. | reverse complement strand
TTGTTGCTCAGCAGGCCGGTGGCATGGCTGCCCAGGGCGATGATGCAGGCGCCAGTCAGTGTGGCCATGTCGACGACCACTTCCGGGTCGAATTTCTTGACGTAGGTGAGGGCGTCGCACAATACGAGGCGGCCTTCGGCGTCGGTGTTCAGGATTTCGATGGTTTGGCCAGACATGGAAGTAACAATGTCACCCGGGCGTGTCGCAGTACCGCTGGGCATGTTCTCGGCGGCGGCGATTACGGCAACCACGTTGATTTTCGGTTTGGCCTCGGCAATGGTTTTCATGGCGCCGAACACGGCGGCGGCGCCACCCATGTCGTACTTCATTTCATCCATGCCTTCGCCGGGCTTGAGGCTGATGCCGCCGGTGTCAAAGGTAATGCCTTTGCCCACGAGGACGTAAGGCTTGTCTTTCGCCTTACCGCCACGGTATTCCATTACGATCAGTTTGGCGGGTTGGGCGCTGCCGGCAGACACGGACAGTAAGCTGTGCATGCCCAGCTTTTGCATCTGCTTTTCGTCCAGCACGTCGGTCTTGATGACGTCGTTGTCTTTGGCCAGTTTCTCAGCCTGCTCAGCCAGCCAGGTAGGGTGGCAGATGTTCGGCGGGGTGTTGCCCAGGTCGCGGGTGAAGTTCATGCCGCGCCCTGTAGCCAGGCCAAGATTGAAGGCGTCCTTCAAAGCCTTGCCGGCGGATGAAGCGGCAACGGTGACTTTCCCAAGCTTGCGGTCTGACGGCTTCTCGCTCTTGAACTCGTTGAAGCGGTAGAACTGCTCCTCCAGTGTGCGGCCGATCAGGTTCAGGCGCGCTGCTTCCGAGCTGGTGGCGTCTTCGCCAGTGACGAGGGTGTCGCTCAAGCCAATCAGCACGTGCTTGGAGGGACCGTCCTTGATTTGCCCAGCCATGGCAATCAGGGCCTTACGATAGTTGGCTGGTGTGCGGTCCTTGTCAATTCCGGTGCCAACCAGCAGAAGACGGGCCCACGGCTGGCCTTCGAGAGGAATTAGTTGGGTCGTTGCGTTCTTACCGGTAGCATCCCCGTTCTTCTGCAGGGTCTTGATCAGTCCGCCCAGGGCTTCGTTTGCTTGCGTGGTTGAGGCGGGCCAGTCGCCTTTTTCGGGCAGGGCGACAACCAGGCAATCCGCTTTGGTATCCGAAATGGGCTTACTGCTCAGAGTAAAATTCATAGCAACTCCCGTTGGTTATTCTGATGGAGGACAGGCCCGGCCTCGGGCTTGAATGTCCGAATGCCTATAGCATTGGGGTTTGGGGGTGAATTATCAAGCGCTGACAGGTTGTTAACGCCTGTGCTCTGTCATTCGGCACCAAGGTTACTTAGAATACGGCGAATCCTGTTTTCCATCGACTCCGGTCGCATCCGGCTCTGAGAGACCGATTTGAGCATCGTTTTCCGATACCTTACCCGCCAGGTGATCATCAGCATGCTTGCCGTATCTGGCATTCTGCTGCTGGTGTTCATGAGCGGCCGGTTTATCAAGTACCTGGCGGACGCTGCTGCCGGGGAGCTGGCGGGCGATGTGTTGTTCCAGATCATGGCTTATCGCTTTCCCGGCTTCCTTGAACTGATCCTGCCCCTGGGGTTTTTTATCGGCATCCTGCTGGCTTACGGGCGCATGTACCTGGAAAGTGAAATGACGGTGCTGTTTGCCTGCGGTGTGAGCGACAAACAGCTACTGATGAAAACGCTTTTGGGCTGTATCCCGGTGATGTTGGTGGTGGGGGGCATGAGCCTCTACGTGTCTCCCTGGGGCATGAAGAAGGTCGAGGGAATCTTCAACGAGCAACGCCAGGCGACGGAATTTGAGATGCTGGCGCCGGGTCGGTTCCAGTCGTTGTCGTCTGGCGAACGTGTGACTTACACGGAAGCGCTGAGTGAAGACAAGCGTCGGCTTGAGGGTGTGTTCATTGCCGAGCACAGTGAGGACGGTAAGGGCCTTACCCTCATTACCGCCCGGGAAGGGTCCCAGTTTATTGATGAGCAAACCGGCAGCCGCTTCCTGGTGCTCGAAGATGGTGCCCGTTTTGAGGGGTTGCCGGGGCAATTGGCGTACGACGTTACCGGGTTCGAAGCCTACGGGCTCAAGATCCGCAGTGGCAGTGCGGGCGAGAAAGAGCTCGAGGAAGGGCTTGCGACCTCCGCCTTGATGGCGTCGGATGATCCGGAGCACCGCGCCATGCTGCACTGGCGATTCACGCTGCCGCTCATCGTGCCGATTGTCACCCTGCTGGCCGTGCGCCTGAGCCGAGTGAATCCCCGGCAGGGGCGGTTTTTCCACTTGTTGCCGGCCATGCTGGTCTATATCACTTACCTTGGTTTGCTCATCGTGGCCCGTGATGCCCTCGAAGGTGGCAAGGTGCCCGAATGGATCGGGTTGCTCTGGGTACACGCCCTGTTTCTGGCCCTCGGATTGTGGCTGCAGTTCGGGCCTGCCTGGCTCTACCGCCGTCGCCTGCTGAAGGAGGCGCGGCAACATGCGTAAGATCGATCGCTATGTGATGAGCACGGTGGGTGGCGCCATGTTCCTGGTGATGCTGGTGGTGCTGTCCCTGGACCTGATCTTCGCGTTTATCGCCGAGTTGGACGACGCGGAAAACGATTACCAGACGCTCCAGGCGTTGTTGTATGTGCTTATGACGTTGCCGCGGCGCATCTATGACTATCTCCCGCTCGGCGCCTTTATGGGATGCCTGGTTGGCCTCGGCACCATGGCAAGTTCGTCGGAGCTTACCGTTATCCGGGCCGCGGGCGTTTCTCTCAAGCGGATTGTCTGGTCCGCCATGAAGCCAACCCTGGTGGTGGTGGTTCTTGGTGTGCTGATTGGCGAGTACATCGCGCCACCGGCTGAACGGATGGCTCAGAGCCAGAAGACCGTGGCCCAGGGCGCGGGTGAAAGCATTGCGTCTGCCTCCGGTATCTGGCATCGGGAGGGCGATGTGTTCATGCACCTGAATGCGGTTCAGCCCAACGGCGTCTTGCATGGAGTGTCGCTGTTCCGATTTGATGAAGAACGTTGGCTGGTGTCCGCCAGTTTCGCTGAAAGAGGGATTTATCAGGGCGATCACTGGCTGCTTGAGAACGTGGCCACCACCCGGCTGGGCGATGAAAGAACCACCCAGGAGACGCACCGGGCCTTGCGCTGGGAAACCGGTCTGTCGCCCAGCGTTCTCAGTGTGCTGATTGTAAAACCGGAAGACCTTGCGATCTCCGGCCTCTACACCTACGCGAGCTATCTGGGAGAGCAGGGGCTTAATGCCGCCAACTACTGGCTGGCCTTCTGGAAGAAGGTGCTGATGCCGCTAGGCACAGCGGTCATGGTGTTGGTCGCCATCTCGTTCGTTTTCGGCCCGCTCCGATCCGTTACCATGGGGTTCCGGGTTTTTACAGGCCTGATTGTGGGGCTGTTGTTCAAGTACATGCAGGATCTGCTGGGCCCCATGAGCCTGGTGTTTGGCTTCAACCCGGTGTTGGCAATCGTCCTGCCAATCGCGATTAATGCGGTGGTTGGTGCGGTGCTGATGAAGAGGGCCGGTTAGCTACTTCTTTTTGGTTTCTTTGGGGACTGTGGCAACGATACTGGCGGAAGCACGGTCGGTCAGCGACAGCCCGTTGATCGGGTAGAACAGCGCCAGGATCGCCGGGATGGTCAGGAACAGGGTGGCTGCGTTCAGGTAATAGGCACCCAGCAGCGCGACGAACAGGATGGCCGCCGCGGCCACGTATCGTTTCAGGGCCTGTGTCCAGGACACGGACGTGCCGTCCAGGTTCTCAATGCGAATGCGCCACACCTGCATGCCGAGTGTCTGGCCGTTTTTGGTCCAGAAGTATCCAAAGAACAGATACAGCGCCAGGAACAGCACAAATGTGAGCAGTGGGTCTGCCTTCAGAGTACCCGCTTCCGCCATCGCTTCATACTGGTCCCACCCGGTCACCCAGCCCGCCACGAGGGTGTACATCCAGGTAGTTACCAGTAGCACCGCTATGCTGATCAACGAATCGTAAATCACCGCCATCAGTCGCTTGATGAATGCAGCGGGAGGAAGGAGTTCCTCAGCGGTATGAAAGCGGCGGGGCATGGCGTCTCCTGTGATGTTTCACGTTTTTCCTGTTCTCGGCGTGTGCTAGAGTAGCGGATTTGCAAGCGCATGTAAGTATGTGTCTTTAAACGTGGACCCGCACGGGTTTATAGAAGGGTATCAAAGGGCTATGAAAACCGCAGAGTTGCGACAGGCGTTTCTCGATTACTTCAAACAGCAGGGCCATGCCATTGTGCCGAGCAGTTCACTGGTGCCGGCGGACGACCCGACCCTGTTGTTTACCAACGCGGGAATGAACCAGTTCAAAGACGTGTTCCTGGGTCGCGAAGAGCGCGATTACAGTCGAGCGACGACCACGCAAAAATGCGTGCGTGCAGGCGGTAAGCACAATGATCTTGAGAACGTAGGCTATACCGCGCGCCACCATACCTTTTTCGAAATGTTGGGTAACTTCAGCTTCGGCGACTACTTCAAGCGTGAAGCCATCAATTTTGCCTGGACCTTCCTGACCGGCGACGACTGGCTGAAGCTGCCAAAGGAAAAGCTTTGGGTCACCGTTTACGCCTCCGACGACGAAGCCTTTGATATCTGGAACCAGGAGATTGGTGTTCCTGCAGATCGTATCGTGCGGATTGGCGACAACAAGGGCGCCCCATACGCATCCGACAACTTCTGGCAGATGGGCGATACCGGTCCCTGTGGTCCCTGTACCGAAATCTTTTACGACCATGGCTCGGATGTGGCTGGCGGTCCTCCTGGTAGTCCGGAAGAAGACGGTGACCGCTACATAGAAATCTGGAACGTGGTGTTCATGCAGTACAACCGCCAGGCGGACGGTGAGATGCTGCCCCTGCCCAAGCCCTCGGTGGATACCGGCATGGGCCTGGAACGTATCACCGCGGTGCTGCAGGGTGTTCACAGCAACTACGAAATCGACCTGATGCAGGACCTGCTCAATGCAGCCTCCGACATCCTTGGCGGCGTTGAAACCACAGAAGCGTCGCTGCGAGTGGTGGCCGACCATATCCGCTCCTGTGCTTTCCTGATTTCTGACGGTGTGATGCCGTCCAACGAAGGACGTGGCTTTGTACTGCGCCGCATCATCCGCCGGGCTGCGCGCCACGGCAACAAACTGGGTGCCACACAGCCTTTCTTCCACAAGCTGACTGGCGCATTGGTTGAGCTGATGGGCGACGCCTTCCCGCAACTGGTCAGTAGCCGCAAGCAGATTGAAAAAGTGCTGCTGCAGGAAGAGGAACAGTTTGCCAAGACTCTGGACAAAGGCCTGCGCTTGCTGGAGCAGGATATTGCCGCGCTGAAGAGTTCCGAGATTCCGGGCGAAACCATTTTTACCCTTTATGACACCTACGGGTTTCCTGTCGACCTGACCAACGATATTGCCCGTGAGCGTGGGCTGACCCTGGACTACGACGGCTACGAGAAAGCCATGGAGCGCCAACGCGAGCGTGCCCGCGCGGCCAGCAAGTTCGGTATGGATTACAACGCAGCCGGCCTGAACATTGAAGGGTCTACCGAGTTTACCGGTTACGAGCACATCGACGGCCATGAAACCATTCGAACCGTGATCGTGGGTGATGAAGAGAAGACCGCTCAGGCAGGGGACGAAGCGGTTCTGGTGCTGGAGCGCACGCCGTTCTACGCGGAGTCTGGTGGTCAGGTGGGCGATACCGGTCTGCTGACCTGGAGCGGTGGACGCTTCAAGGTGACTGACACCCAGAAAGAGGGCAGCAATCACCTGCATATCGGTACCGTGATTGAAGGCGAATTGTTCCCGGGCCTTGAGGTGGATGCCCGTATCGACCACGCCCGTCGTGAGCGGACCAAGAAGAACCATTCTGCCACTCATCTGATGCATGCTGCGCTTCGCAACGTGCTGGGTGAACACGTTACACAGAAAGGCTCGCTGGTGGATCCCGACAAGTTGCGGTTCGACTTCTCCCATTTTGAGGCGGTAACACCGGAACAGTTGCGGGAGATTGAACGCCAGGTTAACGAACAGATACTGGATAACACCCCGGTCGAGACCGAAATCACCGATATGGAGCAGGCCCAGGCCAAAGGCGCCATGGCGCTGTTCGGTGAAAAGTATGGTGATACCGTCCGGGTTCTGAGCATGGGTTCTGACGCTTACTCCGTGGAACTATGCGGTGGCACCCATGTGGTGCGTACCGGTGACATCGGGCTGTTCCGTATTACATCGGAGAGTGGCATTTCATCGGGCGTTCGCCGTATTGAAGCTGTCACTGGCTTTGGCGCTCTGGAATGGGTTGAAGAAACCGAGCAAACCCTGCGGGAAGCTGCAAAGCTGGTCAAAGGTTCGCGTGAGTCCCTGGTAGAGAAGGTTCAGCAGACCCTGGATCGCAACCGACAGCTCGAAAAAGACATCAGTGCTCTTCAGGCGAAGCTGGCGAGTTCTGCCGGAACCGACCTGGCCGGCTCTGCCGTGGACGTGGCTGGCCTTAAAGTGGTGGCCTCTGAAATGGAGGGCGCGGATCGCAAGGCGCTGATGGAAACGGCCGACCAACTCAAGAACAAGCTGGGCGAGGGCGTTGTGGTGCTGGCCAGTGTTGAAGACGGCAAAGTGACGCTGGTGGCGGGTGTTACCAAATCAGCGACCGGCAAAATCAAGGCGGGTGACCTGATGAAGCATCTGGCCGCCCAGGTTGATGGCAAAGGCGGCGGTCGTCCTGACATGGCCCAGGGTGGTGGTAACGACCCGTCAAAGTTGGCGGATGCTCTGGCTGGCGTTCCTGCCTGGGTTGAGAAAAATACTGCATAGATAACTGTATCCAAAATGGGCAGATGTATATAATCTCGCCCGTTTGGTCGTCTGAGGTGGGGCGCTGCCCCGCTGTCTGTCCACGTTTGGTATCGGGAAAGAAATGGCGCTCTTGGTTCAAAAATTTGGTGGCACTTCGGTGGGCACCACAGAACGGATTGAAGCGGTTGCTGAGAAGGTATGCCGCTTTCGCAAGGAAGGTCATGATGTAGTGGTTGTGGTGTCTGCCATGAGTGGAGAGACCAACCGTCTTATTGGTCTGGCCAATAACATCATGGAAGAGCCCACGCCCAGGGAAATGGATGTGCTGGTGTCAACCGGCGAACAAGTGACCATTGCCCTGTTGTCCATGGCGTTGCAAAAGCGCGGCTGCAATGCGCGCTCTTACACGGGGGGCCAGGTGCGGATTCTCACCGACAGTACCCACACCAAAGCGCGTATCAAGCAGATCGATGAGCAGCGCATGAGGGAAGACCTCAACGCCGGTCGCGTGGTGGTGGTTGCCGGGTTCCAGGGCATCGATGAGAACGGCAGCATCACTACCCTTGGTCGTGGAGGCTCTGATACCACCGCCGTCGCTCTTGCTGCGGCATTGAAGGCAGACGAGTGTCAGATCTACACTGATGTAGACGGTGTCTATACAACCGATCCACGGGTAGTGGACAGCGCGCGTCGGCTGGAGCGGATTACCTTTGAAGAAATGATTGAGATGGCCAGCCTGGGCTCAAAAGTTCTTCAGATTCGTGCTGTGGAATTTGCAGGTAAATACAATGTTCCTTTGAGGGTGCTTTCCAGTTTCGAGGAAGGCGAGGGCACTCTGATCACACTTGAGGATGAAAACGCCATGGAACAACCGGTTGTCTCCGGCATAGCCTTTAACCGTGATGAAGCCAAGCTGACGATTGCCGGTGTGCCGGATACGCCGGGCAGCGCATTGCGCATCCTGCAGCCTGTCAGTGATGCTAACGTCGAAGTCGACATGATTGTTCAGAACGTGGGTGCGGACAACCGCACGGACTTCACCTTTACAGTGCATCGCAACGACTTCAAGCGCGCCCAGGCAATTCTCCAGACTGTATCGGATGAACTTGGTGCCCGCGAAGTCAGTGGTGACAGCAAGATCGCAAAGGTCAGTATCGTGGGTGTTGGCATGCGGTCTCATGCCGGTGTTGCAACTAAAATGTTTGCAGCGCTGTCCAACGAAGGAATCAATATCCTGATGATCTCCACATCCGAGATTAAAATCTCCGTGGTGATTGACGAAAAATATCTTGAGCTGGCCGTTCGGGCACTGCATAGTGCGTTCGAACTGGACAAGCCCGGGGTAGAGGAAGCCTGAGCGTGCGTGGACTATTAAGTCAGCTCGCTGGGGACTTCTATAAAAAAGGGCATCATTTGCAGGCTTCTGCTTTCACAGGTACGTATAAGTGAATATGCGTCTTTTGTGATTGGCAAGTGATCCCACTATAAGAGTAAGCAGTATACATTTGTCGGAACAGGTAGCTCTGGATAAGGGAGTAAAGGACATGTTGATATTGACCCGCCGTGTTGGCGAAACCCTGATGGTCGGTGATGAGATTACCGTAACCGTCCTAGGGGTGAAGGGGAACCAGGTTCGCATTGGTGTAAACGCCCCTAAAGAAGTGGCGGTTCACCGCGAAGAAATCTATCAGCGAATTCAGAGCGAGAAGGGCTCTGAAGAGCCGGAGCCCGGCAACAGCTGAGAGTGAAAAAAGCCGTTCGAGGGAAACCCGAACGGTTTTTTTTGCCTGTGAGAGCGCAGTTTGAAAAAACTCGTGTCAACCCTATGAAATCAGAAAAATTATGGTAGTATACGCCCCGTTCTCAAGGAGAGGTGGGTGAGTGGCTGAAACCAGCTCCCTGCTAAGGAGCCATACGCATTGCGCGTATCGAGGGTTCGAATCCCTCCCTCTCCGCCATTCTTTTCGGAGATATCGAGAACAGTGTGAATTGAGATATTGCGATGCGCGGCTGTAGCTCAGCTGGATAGAGTACCTGGCTACGAACCAGGCGGTCGGAGGTTCGAA
>CAJXOQ010000161.1 GCA_913057975.1 uncultured Marinobacter sp. | reverse complement strand
ATCTACACCTCTCTATTCGTCGGCAGCGTCAGATGTGTATAAGAGACAGGCTTGAAAGGGCCATCACAGCGTTCGATCCAAGCCCAGCCCTCGGGCTGCATGGTTGACAGGCCCTGCGGATCGGACGACCCGAGCGCCCAAACCATGATATCCAGACTTTCGTCGATGACACGGTCGGGCAGCACAAGGCAGGGGACAGTCCCGCTGGGAGAGGCGCGCAGGAAAGCATCGGGTTTGTCGCGCAAAGCCACCTCGCGCAGCGCCACCTGTGGCCCGGCTGCATGGAGCAAGGCCAGTCGTGCACGCATCGCATAAGGGCATCGGCGGAAGGAATAGAGCAGCGGCGTCATGGCAGCAGTGATATCCACATCCACGCCGTCAGTACAGATGCACCGGTGGCGATCAGCACCGAACTGGCCATGGTGTTGATGAAGCTTTCGATGCGCGGGTTGATCGTTACGAACGACATCAGGAACACACCGCCGAAGCGAGTCGCCAGGGTGACAAGCGTCATGATGGCGATCAGGGCCAGGGTGCCGGCAACCGTGGTTTCAACCGTCATGATGAACGTCCCTCCTCAACAGATTCCGGTGCTTCAGACTTCTTTTCCATCCAGAAAAAACCAATAGCACCCCCTGCCAGCGCACCGACAACCACGTGGGTATTTGGCGGCAGCCACTTCCAGGCAGCCAGTGACGAGATTGCTGCAACCGTCCAGGCAACCAGTGTTCGCGGTGACTTGTTGCCTCCGAGCGCCATCGCCAGAAGGAAACAACCCAGCACCATATCCAGGCCCAGAGACTTGGGATTCTGCAGCAAGCCACCGAAATAAACCCCCAGCCAGGTTCCGATAATCCACGCCACCCACAGCACAAGACCACCGCCGAGGATAACCTCCAGGTTCCGTTTACCACTCTGGTATTCCTGCGCGGACACGGCCCAGTTGGCGTCGGTCAGGAGCAGCAGTAAGCCATAGCGCCGACCCGGGGACACATCCCTGAGCATGGGGTACAGGGATGCCCCCATCAGCAGATGGCGGGAATTAATGGCGAATACGACGGCCATCAAAGGAATCAGCGACACCTCGCTACCCCACATATCGACAGCGGCAAACTGGGAAGCGCCCGCAAATACCGTGGTGCTCATGAGTATCGCCTGCAGTGGCTCCAATCCTTTCTGGATGGACGCCAATCCAAAGGCAGCGCCAAACGCCACCACAAATAACGAGATGGGAAGAAGCCGGAAAAACTCAGCGCGGACTTTTTCTGGTTGAAGCTGGTAGGAATATGTATGAACGTTCATTTAAGCAAGCTAATGAAACCAGCGTCAGATGCGTATAGGTAGATGCCGAAGAGTCAGAGCTGGTCCAGGGCGCAGGCCAGGGTGTCACTGATCCCGGCGTTAAGCTTCAGGTCCACCAGCGAATCAGCACGAGTGCGACCCAGATTCAGTGTCGCCATGGGTTTACCCCATTCCTTGGCGTAGCGACAAAACCGAAATCCGGAATAGACCATCAACGAAGAGCCGATCACCAACAAACCATCACACGCCTTGAGCGTGTCCAGTGCAGACGTCACTCGGTCTTTGGGCACGTAATCCCCGAAAAACACCACATCCGGCTTAAGGATGCCGTCGCAACTGGGGCAGTCCGCAATGCGAAACTCAGAGAAGTCCACTTCCAGATCTGCATCACCATCCGGCGCGGCACCGGCGGAATAATGCTCAAACGTTGGATTCAAATCCGCGCAGCGCTCGTGGACCTCGTCCCGCTTGCAGCGATACCCGCAATCCATGCAGACAACCTCGTCAGCCCTGCCGTGTAAATCCGTTACCGAACGGCTACCCGCCTGCTGATGCAGGCGGTCCACGTTCTGGGTGACGAGCAGACGGCTGTACCGGCGAAGTTCCAACTCGGCAACACGATGATGCGCGATGTTGGGCTTGGCATTTCGAATGATCGGCCAACCAATCAGGCTTCGCCCCCAGTAACGCTGGCGAACCATCGTGCTTGTCATAAAGTCCTGGTGCTGGACCGGTTGCTTGCGTTTCCACGCGCCATCGCCATCCCGATAGTCAGGAATACCGGAATCGGTACTGACGCCGGCTCCCGTCAATATCATCAAGCCAGGATGCCGGTGGATGAAATCCGCCAGCAGGTCCCCCGCCTGCACGGGAGAATGCAGCTCCAGTGGCTGGTCAGTAGCCGGCATTGTTACGCCTTTGACAGGTTTTTGAATGACAGGCATCACACTCACACTCGTTGGGAACCCCTCTACTTTAGGGAGCAAACCCGCCGCTGCCAATGGTAGCAGCCGGAAAATATTCTGCTGAGGACACAACGCCTCATTTATATTGTGCAAAACATAATTTTGTGCAACCATTGATTTGGAAATAAAGTCATCAACACACGATGCGTTGTAATGCGCACAAAGGAGAGTCGAAAACATGTCTATTGAACAGGTTCTTTATCGCGCGTCAGCAGAAGCTACCGGTGGACGTGATGGCCGGGCCATTTCCTCAGACGGCATTCTCGATGTTGAGCTGACAACACCGAAAGAGATGGGTGGTGCCGGCGGCAAAGGCTCCAATCCGGAGCAGTTGTTCGCGGCCGGTTATTCTGCGTGCTTCATCGGCGCCATGAAATTCGTCGCCGGCCGGGACAAGCTTGCCATGCCAGAGGATGCGTCCATTGAGGGTGTGGTCGGCATCGGCGAGATTCCCGGAGGCTTCGGGATTGAGGTGGAACTGAAAATATCTCTGCCGGGCATGGACGATCAACAGGCGAAGCAGCTGATCGATGCAGCCCACCAGGTATGCCCCTACTCCAACGCCACCCGTGGCAACATCGATGTGACGTTGACCCGAGTGGATTGATATCGACCTGGTCGATCACCGAAATCTGACAGCGGGCTACCTGCCCGCTGTCAGGAACCGGCTAGACCAGCTTTGCGGTTTCCACCGAGAGCATGGGAATTACCGACAGCGCAAGCAGCGCGCCCATGGTCCAGTTGAACATCCTTCGATACAAAGGCTTGTGCAGCAATTTCCGCAACCCTGCCCCACCGAGCATCCAGCTACCGACACAGGGTACGCTGACCAGCAAAAAGGTCAGCCCGATCCAGAATGACTGCTGCAGCACCTCGCCACTACTGACCGTGGTGAACGTCGCCAAAGCGCCAACCGCCATGACCCAGGCTTTGGGATTCACCCACTGGAAGGCCGCCGCCTGAAGGAACGACAACGGCTTGCTGGTTTTCTCACCGTCGATCTCTGTGGCTGTGGTCGCGATTCTCCAGGCGAGATACAGCAAATAGGTTATGCCAAGAACCTTGATCACCAGGTGCAACTGCGGAAATGCTTCAAACACTTTCCCCAGGCCAAGGCTGATCGCAACCACCATGGCGGGAAAGCCAATACAGATGCCGAGGTAGTGAGGCAACGTTCGCCACACCCCGAAATTGACACCCGATGTCATGATCATGATGTTGTTCGGGCCTGGTGTTACCGTCGACACCAGCGCGAACAGCAATACACTGAGTAAGATTTCCATGTTCTTTGCCGCGCTCCCTGTTTGTCATTCATGATGACTTATCCTACTCAGCGTCTGGAAAGGGAAACAGATTCAGAAGTGCGTTTTTTTGACCATAACAGTTTGCCGATTCTGCGCATGTGTTCGACACCCAGGCGGTTCATCAGTTCGATATTCCGCTCCGGTATCGATTCCGTTCCCGGGTAACCGGCAATGGCTCGTTCAAGGCTGTCCTCCCTCAACAGATGCAACATCGGGTAGGGAGAGCGATTGGTGTAGTTTTCGGCGTCGTCCGGCTGGGTGCCACCAAACTGGTAGTCGGGATGGAAACTGGCCAACTGGTAGATACCGTCCACCTCCAGATGCTCGATGAGGCCCTCGGCTGCAGCAAGAAAGTCATTGTATTCCATGAAGTCCGTCAGCACTTCGGGATGCACAAGCAGCGTTGTCTCAACCTCCGGATTCTGGTTCAGATGCATCAGTTCCTCCTGCAGTGCGATAAGCAGAGCCTCTTCCGAGTTGGCATCCGTAGCCACAAAACGAATGCGCCCGTTCACCAACTCCCGGCGGGCAAATGGACAGAGGTTAAGGCCAATGACCACCTCCGACACCCAGCGCTGCGTGACGGCCAGAACCGTATTACACTCCAAGTTGAAACTCCCATACGTTAAAAAAGGGGAAAGGGTGGCGAAAATGCTGCCCGAGTGCCGACCAGGACTGAAAAGGACCTAAAAGGACCGACACAGCCCGTGCAAGTCGTGATACGTTGAGCAAGCTTACAATAATTCCGTGACGGATGCCGGAGAACACAATGAACGCGCTGCGAACACCTGACAAACGATTTGAACGCCTGTTGGATTATCCCTTCGCCCCTCATTACGTGGAGGTCGACGGACTGCGCATGCATTACGTCGATGAAGGCCCCTCGGACGCCAGCCCGGTGCTGATGATGCACGGCGAGCCTTCCTGGTCGTACCTCTACCGCCATATGATTCCCATTTGCGCAGCCGCAGGGCACCGGGTGATCGCGCCGGACCTGATCGGTTTTGGTAAATCCGACAAACCCACGGATATCAACGCGTACAGTTACCAGAGCCACATGGACTGGATGCAGGCCTTTCTGGAACACACTGACCTGCAGAACGTCACCCTGGTATGCCAGGACTGGGGATCTCTTCTCGGCCTGAGACTGGCAGCGGAAAATCCGGAGCGGTTCCGTGCCATTGTGGTGGGTAATGGCATGCTGCCTACCGGCGACCAGCCCGTACCCAAAGCGTTCCAGTTATGGAAGAACTTCGCCCTGTACAGCCCCTGGTTTCCCATTGCCCGCATTATCAATACCGGAAGCTTCCGCACGCTCGGCCCCGACGAACGCCGTGCCTACGATGCGCCATTTCCCAACAAGAAGTACAAGGCCGGAGCACGCGCCTTCCCGAAACTGGTGCCGGTAACGCCGGACGACCCCGCCAGCGAATCGAATCGCGAGGCCTGGAAGGTTCTGGAGCAGTGGAAGAAGCCGTTCCTGACCACCTTCAGCAACGGCGACCCGATCACCCGGGGCGGCGACCGTTATATGCAGGAGAGAATTCCCGGCGCAAAGGGCCAGCCCCACACCACCCTCACCGGCGGACACTTCCTGCAGGAAGACTCACCGGTTGAGTTTGCGGGAGCCATCAATAGCCTGCTGGCCCGCCTGGACGAAGGCGATCAAACATAGCCCTGGCTTCGCAGGTAGTCGTCATAACTCCCGGAAAAGTCGGTAATGCCGTCGGCCTTCAGTTCAATAATTCGGGTGGCAAGGGAGGACACAAACTCCCGGTCATGGCTGACAAACACCAGCGTGCCCGGGTAATTTTCCAGCGCCAGGTTCAGGGCCTCGATGGATTCCATGTCCAGGTGGTTGGTGGGCTCGTCCATCAGCATGACGTTGGGCTTTTCCAGGATCAGCTTACCGAACAGCATACGGCCCTGCTCTCCGCCCGAAATGACCTTCACCGATTTACCGATATCATCCCCTGAAAACAACATGCGGCCGAGGGTTCCCCGAACCAGCTGCTCTCCGCCGGTGGTCCATTGCGACATCCACTCGGTCAGATCCATATCGTCATCAAAGTCGGCGCCGTGGTCCTGGGCGTAATAGCCAACCTGGGCACTGTCGGTCCACTTAACATCACCGCTGTCAGGTGCCATAGCACCGACCATGCACTGCATTAGTGTGGTTTTGCCAATGCCATTGGGCCCGATGATGGCCACTCGCTCACCCGCTTCGATCTGCAGATTCATTTTGTCGAACAGGGGCTTGCCATCGAAGCCCTTGGTGAACTCCTTCAGCGTTACCGCCTGTCGATGCAGCTTCTTGGTTTGCTCAAACCGGATGAACGGGCTTACCCGACTGGACGGTTTGACTTCCTCCAACTGGATCTTGTCGATCTGGCGAGCGCGAGAGGTCGCCTGTTTGGCCTTGGAAGCGTTGGCGGAAAAGCGACTGACAAACTGCTGCAGCTCGGCAATCTGGGCTTTCTTCTTGGCGTTATCCGACAGCATGCGCTCACGGGCCTGGGTGGCAGCGGTCATGTATTCGTCGTAGTTGCCAGGGAACAACCGAAGCTCGCCATAATCCAGGTCCGCCATGTGGGTACACACACTGTTCAGGAAGTGGCGGTCGTGGGAAATAATGATCATGGTGCTGTTGCGGGCCACCAGGATGTTTTCCAGCCAACGAATGGTATTGATATCCAGGTGGTTGGTGGGTTCGTCCAACAACAGGATATCGGGGTCGGAGAACAATGCCTGGGCCAGCAGAACACGCAGTTTCCAGCCAGGTGCAACAGCGCTCATGGGGCCGTTGTGCTGTTCCAGGGGAATGTCCAGGCCCAGCAGCAGTTCGCCAGCGCGGGCATCGGCGGTATAGCCATCCATCTCGGCGAACTGCACCTCCAGGTCCGCCACGGCCATGCCGTCTTCCTCGCTCATTTCAGCGAGCGAATAGATACGATCCCGCTCGGCTTTTACACGCCAGAGCTCTTCATGGCCCATAATGACCGTATCGATCACCGAGCAGTCCTCGTAGGCAAATTGGTCCTGGCGCAGCTTACCCAGCCGCTGATTCTGGTCCACCATGACCTGGCCGGCCGACGGTTCCAGGTCACCGCCAAGGATTTTCATGAACGTGGACTTGCCGCAGCCATTGGCGCCGATCAGACCGTAGCGATTGCCATTGCCGAATTTAACGGACACATTTTCGAAAAGGGGTTTGGCCCCGAACTGCATGGTAATGTTCGCGGTGGATATCAAGAATAGACCTACTGAGAGTGAAGACCGGGCACAGGCCGGTGAAAGAAAAGCCGGCATTGTACAGGTTTGTGGCCGAAATCGTGAGACAGCAAAAACACGGATAAAAAGCGCTTGCCTCAACGGCCCAGTGCGGGCAGCATTTCACCCTCGGTGATCGCAACATGATCCTCATTCGAAAAAGGAAACCACACCATGACACAGGCAACCGCGCGTCACATCCTTGTAGACAGCGAAGCAAAGTGCGAAGAGCTGAAGAAAGCCATTGAAGGCGGCCAGGACTTCGCAGAAGTGGCAAAACAACATTCGTCCTGCCCCTCTGGCCGCAATGGCGGCGACCTGGGCGCTTTTGGCCCGGGCCAGATGGTACCGGAATTCGACAAGGTGGTTTTCAGTGGTGAAGTGAACAAGGTGCTCGGCCCGGTGAAAACCCAGTTCGGCTACCACCTGCTGGAAGTGACCAGCCGGAGCTGATGGCCTTAAACCTGCCAACGTACCGGCCCGCCCGCAACACCCAGATACTCCGGTATCTGGCTTTTGCGGGCATGATTCTGATCGCACCTCTGTTTTTTGTCGGCGGCCCCGGTTGGTCCGATGGGCCGCTGTTCAAATCAGCCTGGAATCTCGGGCACATTCTGTTCTTTGTTCTGCTGACCCTGGCCATTCAGCCCTGGCGGATCTGGTCGGGCTGGTTTCTCTGGGGCATCGGCACACTTGCCGTACTCATGCTTGGCACCGGCATCGAACTGCTACAACACGGAACCAGCCGCCAGATGGACTGGCAGGATATCCTCCGCAACCAGGTAGGCGTATGGACCATCCTGGCAGTGCGGCCACGGGCCTCACTCACCCGGAAGTCAGGGCCGGTGGTCTGGCCACTGAGGCTCATTGTGGCTGCGCTACTGGCCGCCGAAATCGGTGCCACGGCAAGAGTCGCCATTCAGCAGTACCACGTCAGCCAATTGCTGCCGGCACTCTACGACTTCCGCCAGCCAGACCCTTCGCCATTCTGGGACGGCGTCATAACGCCAGTAACCGACCATGCCATAAACGCTCATAAGCGCGCACTCAGGATCTCCCTGTCCACAGCGCGTTACTCCGGAGTTTCCCTACACAATTTACCCGAAGACTGGCGCGACTATGACCGCCTCATCATCGACTTGTACAACCCTCAGGATCACCCATTGCCAATGGTTCTAAGAATCAACGATATAGAGCATGACCTGGGCGACAACGACTACAATGACCGCTTCAACACCCGCCTCCCCCTGGCTCCCGGCCCCAACCAATTCGAACTGGACCTCGACAGGGTCAGGGCAGCCCCCGAAGGCCGATCGATGAATATGCAGGCCATCAGACGACTGATTCTGTTCACGGTTGCACTGCCAGAGCCCAAGACACTCTACCTGCGTGAAATTCGGCTGGAATGATGGGTCATCGTCCACCGGGAGGCGATTGATCAGTCCAGCCGCCAGGGGTTGGCCGTCAGCGGTTCGCCGCCGTGCTCACCCACCATTACTGTATCGCTGCACCCCATGCCCCATTGCCCCGGAATTCTCAGGCATATGGGCAAGTGAAACACCATTCCCGGCTGGAACACCGTCGACTCCCCCCGGGCTATAAAACCGGAGCCTTCCACCCATGATGGAGGAAACTGTGCCCCCACCGTGTAGCCAAACACCCCGGAGAAAAACACCTCACTGGCCAGTGGTGCCATAACCTGCTCCGCAGCCCTGGCAGCGGAATCGAAAGTTTGGCCCGGCACCATAGACGCCTGGAGGGTATCCACCACGCGACGGCAACCATCAAAAACGGCCCGCATCCTGGCCGACGGCTGACCCGCCACCAGAGTACGCATCATCGGTGCCGTGTAACGTTGCCAGGCAGCACCAAACTCGAGGAACACCGTATCGCCCTCATCAATCCTGCACCGCTTGTGATTGGTGTGGATGACACTGCTGCGCTGCCCCACGGTCACGATAGGCTGCATGCTCATGAACTCACTGCCGCCCGCCAGAAGACTCTCTGCGCCGATGGCCGCGATGTCGTTGTCGGTCATCCCGGGGCGAATGGCCGCGGCCGCGGCTTCGATGCCCTGCCCGGTAATACGGGCGCTGTGCCGCAG
>CAJXOQ010000160.1 GCA_913057975.1 uncultured Marinobacter sp. | reverse complement strand
CAGCGTCAGATGTGTATAAGAGACAGGTATGTGAGTGCAACACCAGAGGATTACCGGGTACTGTCGTTCGACGAATACCGGCAGGTGCTGGATCAACGGGTGCCGCCAGCAAGCAACGGAGAAACCCGCAACGAGCGCATCATTTCGATCGAAACGGGAGGCCCGACTCTCGCGTTCGCGCGAGTGGAAATGACCATGATGGGCCGCGACTACACCGATTTCCTGACCCTGATCTACGATCAAGGCCGCTGGGCCATCATGGCCAAAATCTTTCACTATGAAATGACAAGCCAGGAAGACTGACCATGCCGTACGTCAATATCAAAATTACCCGCGAAGGCGGCCCGGAGGGCAAGGGACCCTCTGCACAACAGAAAGCGGAGCTGATCGCGGGCGTTACCGACTTACTCGTCCGAATTCTGGACAAGAAACCGGCCTCAACCATGGTCGTGATTGATGAAGTGGCGCTTGAGGACTGGGGAATCGGGGGATTGCCGGTGCCTGAGTATCGCGTGCGAAAACCTGTTGGCACTAAGTATCGTAATCCTTGTTGATACCTAGACCCTGCGCCTTGGTGTTCACCTTGTATGGAAATACGACGTCGTGGTTCACCGCTTTTACGGCGTTGTACATGTCCCGAATGTTGTCTCCATAGTTCATGGAAATGTGGTGGAAACACCCATCTTTCATAACAATCCCATGCTCCGGTATGCCCTTGCCGGCATGGGACCGAGTTTGCCGGTTCTCAAAACGCTTGATGTCTGCAACGTTCACACTGAACGACCATTGCTCAGAATTGGGATACTCGACCACAAACCGTTCCGGTGTGATCATCGCACGATAGGTAGCAGGGTTGCGGATATGCCACCGCGCAAATTCTGGATGGTCATTCTTATCTCACGTTTGAGTTCGATTCTTCAGAGTCCGCTTGGGATGCATGCCATTGACCATTCCCATAAACGGCGGATGAATAGAGTATCCGACCATACTCAGCAAATGTTCCGGGATACTCTTCAGGGTTTCCTGGCTCAACTCAAGAAAGAAGTTCTCTTGAGGCCTGAGCCATGGCTCGCAATACTGACAGGTCACCGCGAGACGAGAAGAATCGGACTGGTTTCCGCCACCTCCGTGCCACGTTGTACCCAGGAAAAACACCACAGAACCGGCGGGCATAATGGCTGGAATGGTTTTACTTCGGTCGGTGACTATTTCCTGCCCGAGCAAGTGACTTTCTGGAATGAGAACGGTTGCCCCGTTGTCCTCGGTAAATTCATCAATAGCCCAAACGGTGGCGGCGCCAAAGGGTTTTCGTGGCCGCGGAACGGGATAGAAACCGTCATCGAAGTGCAGAGGTTGGGCGGCTTCTCCAGGCAGGATATTGATGATCTGTGCCTGGCTGAGCAAGTAGTTGGGCTGAAACAGGCGACTCAGCAAGCCTGTGATTCTTGGATGAACCGCCAGTGAATCGATTACCCGCGTTTGCTCCAGAACGTTATAAACCCTTTGTGTTTTTACACCTTCAAAGCTGTTACGCCCTGGCTTGTCCAGAAGCGGCCCGGTCGCTTGGCGAACGGACTGTAGCTCTGAGCTGGAAAGCAGGCCCTCGATAATGACGTAGCCATTTTTCTGTAACGTTTCAAAGTCTTCCGCTATCTGGATATGAAGAGTTTCGGAAGAGTTCTCCTCACCAGGCTTATACGCCTTATGTTTATTCGCCAGGTCACCCTGAAGTTCGACAACTGACTCAATGTTTCTGGTTTTAGTCATTGCGAGACGTTCCTGTAGTATTTGATATGGCACCAAACCGGACTACCACGGCCCCACCACATAACCAAGCTTCTCCGGCAACCACAGTGCGATGCCTGGCACCAGCATCACTACCAGCAGGCTGACAGCCATAGCAGCCACGAAGACCATGGCCCAACCAATGGTGTGTTCCAGGCGAATGTTGGCGATGCGGGTAGTCACCATCAGGTTAACAGCGACCGGCGGAGTAAACTGGCCAATGGCGATGTTCATGGCCAGCAATATGCCAAACCAGATCGGGTTCCAGCCAAAGTGATTCATCAGCGGCAGAACAATCGGAATCAGGATCAGGTAGATCGAGATGGCATCCAGCAGCATCCCGGCAATCAGTACCAGGACCATCACCAGACCCAACAGCACCCAGCCGTTTTCCGAGAGCGACAACAAGGCATCCGCAAGGTGCTGGAAAGTACCCAGCGTCGTCCCCGCCCAGGCGAAGATGCCCGCCAGCGCAATGATAAACATCACCACACCGGAGGTAACGGCAGCGTCTGTCATCAGGCCCCAGAGGTTCCGCAAGCTGAGATTGCGATACAACACGCAACCTACCAGCACGCCGTATGCCACCGCCACCACGGCCGCCTCAGTGGGTGTAAACAGGCCTGAACGCAGGCCACCAAGAATGATGATCGGCGCAAACAGAGCAGGCAAAGCTGCCTTGAAGCTGGGCCAGAATGGAGGGCGCTCGACCGCTTCAGGGTCTTCCCAACGGTACTTTTTCGCGAAATACAACGCTGGCGCCAGCAGAGACACGCCCGCCAGGATGCCCGGAAAAATACCGGCGGCGAACAACGCCCGCAGATCAACACCAGGCACCACAATGGAATAAAGAATCAATGCAATGGACGGCGGGATCAGGATTGCTGTGGACGACGAAGCCGCAATCAACGACGCCGAAAACGGCTTCGGATAACCGGCCTTCTGCATGCTCGGCAGCATCACCATGGCAACAGCGGCCGCATCAGCTGGACCAGAACCGCTCATGCCGCCCATGATCAGGCAAACCAGCACCGCGACAACGGTCAGGCCACCATGGCGGGGGCCGATGATCGACTGGGCAAATCGCACTAGCGCGGCGGCAACGCCCGCACGCTCGAAGATCAGGCCGGTAAGAATAAACAGGGGAATCGCAATCAGCGGGTATTTGGCCACGCTGTTATACGTGTTGGTACCAAACGTGCCCAGCATCGCGGGCGGCAGTCCCGCTACGATACCCACCAGCCCGCCCAGGCCCAGGGCAATTGCGACCGGCATGCCCAACAGCAACGCCAGCAGGAAACTTCCAATCATCAGCAGATCAGGACTCATGGATCACCTCCGGGTCTTCCCGGCCGCGAAGGCGATCAACAAGGTTCTGGGTCATGCGGATGATGATGGCTGCAGATAGTAGCGGCAGCCAAATCACGTAAATCCAGTTGGGTAATCCCAGACCCGGTGACAATGACTCCCACTGGTATTCCTGCAAGGCGAAAGTACTGCCATACCACGTCATGATCCCCAAGACCGTCACCCCGCCCAGCCATTGCAGGACAAACACCACCTTTCGTGCCCAGGACGGCAGATAGTGCTCGATCAACTCGATGCGAATGTGCTGGTTGTGTCGCGCAGCCACCGCAGCGCCTGCGAAGGTAAGCACCACCAAAAGGAACACCGAGAATTCCTCGGTAAAGGCAAAAGAGGCATCTGTCGCGTAGCGCACGATCACATTGCCGAGGCTGATCAAGCAGATCGCAACCAGGGCAATGGTGGCCAGCCAGGCATCGAGCCGGAATTTGGGAGGACGGGACGGCATGGTAACTCCGGTTCGGAAAGAGCGCCTACCGTTTCCGGTGGGCGCCTGAACAGATCGCTCTTACTGGTTACGGTTGGCGACCGCTTCCTGCGCTTGCTTGACCAGATCCTCGCCAATGCGCGGAGTCCATGTTTCATAAACCGACTGGGTGGCCTTCATGAAGGCATCTCGCTCCTCATCAGTCAGTTCGGTGACCTCTACGCCACGTTCCTTGATGGCGGCCAGGGTCGCATCGATTTCGCTACGGGATTTCTCGATTTCCCACTGGCCGGCATCAATCGCCGCCTGCTTCAGCAGCGCCTGATCTTCCTCGCTGAACTGGTCCCAGATGCTGTTGCTCACTGCAAACACCAGCGGGTCCGCCATGTAGTGCCAGCGGGTCAGGTACTTCTGGCCAACCTGATCGATACGCGCCACGTCAAAGACCGATAGCGGGTTTTCCTGGCCGTCGACGGCACCGGTGGTCAGCGCCGGCTTGGCATCGGCCCAGCTCATCTGGGTGGGGTTAGCGCCCAGGGCCGTAAAGGTATCCTGGAACAGCGGAGAACCAACAACGCGAATTTTCAGGCCATCCAGATCGGCCGGCTCATCAATGGTCAGCTTGGAGTTGGACAGCTCGCGGAAGCCATTCTCGCCCCAGGCCAGCGGTGTAACACCACGCTTCTTGATCGCAGCAAAGACAGCTTCGCCAGCCTCGCCCTGGGTGATCGCATCGATGGCGGCATAATCCGGCATCAGGAAAGGCAGGGAAAACAGGTTCAGCTCAGGCACCTGAGGCGACCAGTTGATGGTGGACCCCACCGACATATCGATCAGCCCGGAGCGCATCGCCGAGAACTCTTTGGTCTGGTCACCGGAAACCAGTTGGGAGTTGCTGTAGATTTTCATGTTGATACGCCCATCGGAGCGCTCTTTCACCAGCTCCACCCATTTGTCGGCAGCCTGACCCCAGGGAAACGCAGACGGCAGTACGGTGGAAACGGTGTATTCATCCTTGTAGTCGGCTTGAGCAACGGCACTGAACAGCAGGGTAGCCGCCGCGGCAGCAAGAAGAGAGCGACGTTTCAACATGTGGTTTTCCTTTTTATTGGGATTGTGAAGATCGCTGTGCCGCTATCAGGCAGCGGACCAACGATTGATTATAGAAATCGGGCTATCTGGGAGCAATAGACGAAGGTGGGAGTGCCCCTCCCCCAATGAATGAGTAATGCAATACGGCGAAAGGATAGTTGGTGCTACCCCAGGCTTTTAGTTTAGCTTGCCAGCAACAAAACAAGCTGAAAAAAATATTGGGGGACAATGTGTTAAACAGAGCAGCCAAACCTATGGTCAGTCTGGTAGACAAATACCTACCGGACCCCTACCTATTCGTCATCATACTGACACTGCTGTCATTCGTTGCCGCTATGGTATTCCAGGGGCATAGCCCCATGGCGGTAGTAGAAATGTGGGGAGACGGTTTCTGGAACCTGCTGACCTTCTCGATGCAAATGCTGCTGGTACTGGTCACCGGCTTCATGATGGCAAGCACCCCGCTGGTGCGTGGCATCCTGAACCGGATCGCAGGCCTTGCCAGAACACCGGGCCAGGCAATTGTACTGGTTACCTTCATCGCGTTGGTCGCCAGTTGGATCAACTGGGGGTTTGGCCTGGTGGTCGGCGCGCTGTTTGCCAAAGCCCTCGCCCGGCAAATCCGCGTACACTATCCGTTGCTGATTGCCAGTGCCTATTCCGGGTTCATTGTCTGGCACGGCGGGCTTGCCGGCTCTATCCCACTGACGATTGCCACAGAGAACCACTTCACAGCAGATGTGATCGGCGTTATCGGCACCAGTGAAACCATCTTTGCCTTCTTCAACCTTGCCATCGTCGCCGCGCTTTTTATTATTGTGCCCCTGGTTAACCGCCTGATGCTGCCTGATGAAAGAGACAGCGTGTACGCAGACCCTAAAATCCTGGACGATGAGCCCGACACCTCCGTTGTTATCAATCGCCCGGCCGACTACCTGGAGAACAGCAAAACACTGGCCTGGCTGATCGGATTCAGTGGTATCGCATTCATCTTCCAATACTTTATCGAGGGTGGCGGGCTGAACCTGAACATCGTGAACTTCATGTTCCTGTTCGTTGCAATCATCCTGCACCAGACCCCAAAACGCCTGCTTGCCAGCCTGAATGAAGCCGTGAAAGGCGGCGCCGGCATCGTTATCCAGTTTCCGTTTTACGCCGGCATCATGAGCGTAATGACAGCTTCCGGACTGGCAGCGAGTATCTCAACAGGGTTTGTGTCCATTGCAAGCGCCGAAAGCTTGCCATTCTGGAGCTTCATCAGCGCCGGGGTGGTCAACATATTCGTGCCATCTGGCGGCGGCCAGTGGGCCGTTCAGGCGCCGGTTATGTTGCCTGCTGCACAGGAGCTTGGCGCTGACATATCCAGAGTGGCCATGGGCGTTGCGTGGGGCGACGCCTGGACCAATCTCCTGCAACCTTTCTGGGCTCTGCCGGTGCTTGCCATCGCTGGGCTGAAAGCTAAGGACATCATGGGCTACTGCCTGATGCTGCTGATCGTCACCGGCATCATTATCAGCGCGGGCCTGACCTGGCTTTAATCGCCATCCCAAATACAAAGGCCGGAGAGTAACGCTACTCTCCGGCCTTTGACATGGATAAAAGCTATCTAGACACGCGTTCAATATGCACCTCTAACGCTTCCTCAGGGTGACGCCCTCTTGTCCATCTCCTTTCGGTAATCCGACCCCAATAAAGACTTCTCGTCTTCACCAAGAACTTTGCCGGCGCTGGGAAACACTTCCTGCTCTTCCTCCTCAAGATGATGCAGCAGCTTGTGAGCAAGGTTTTTTGCGTGAGAAAGCCACGCTGCGGAGTCCTGTGCAGCATCGGAAACAGCCTCAATCAACTCATCAAGCTCATGATGCTCTGCAACGCTGTGCCTGGCTTTCTCCTGGGTTGCATCAAACTTCATCAATGGGACATAAAAATAACGTTCCTCGGCAAGCGCGTGATCTTCCAATTGCTTTTTCAGATTCAAAAACAGGCGATCGCGCTCGTCGCTGGCCCCACTGGTTGCAAGTACCTGATCAATCAACTCTCGCTGCGTCTCGTGGTCTGCTCGAAGCTGCTCAAAAATAGTCATGTCGGATTCCCTTTCTCAAGCTGAGATTTAACTTACCAAATCACATGCTTTTACCTTGGGTCATATGCCGTTCATGGAGCTCATTATTATACTCACCAAGGCGCTCTCGAGCGTTCTCGAGCTCTTTCCAGGCTTCCTGAAGCTCCGATAGATCTTCCTCGGCGGGCGCCTGGTCCTTGGTGCCACTATCGAGGCTTTCGTACTTGGCATCTATCCGCTCTGCCACGTTCTGGTACTTGGCCCAGGCCGCCTGGTACTGTTCCCGCTCGCGTTTCCAGTTTTGCGCGTTTGCCATTGCTTACCTCCCACTGGTGCAATTGAGTGATGGGTGATTTTTTCATCTCACTTACTACCACGTTACGGCTGGAAGAGGCATTTTCAAGCAGAGACAAATTACGAAACAGACAGTTGGAAGCGGCCCCCTACTGTTCGCAGAACCCTGATTGCCCTTCCCTACGGGTTCGACAGCACGTAATCGATCGCCGCACACACGGCAGCAGCCTGCGCTGCATTGCATTGCTCGGGGGTTACACGTGGACTGTCGGGATAGACTTCGGTGGTGGTTCTGTATGGAGCACTGGTGATACTGGCACACAGGCCCAGCTGTTTGAGCGGGTACTGAATGACGCCCCGAGCGGCGACCGGTGAGCCAAAGATCTCGCCGTTACCATCAGCCGGTGCGATGTGTGTGACCTGCTCCACCGCCTCAATCAATGCCTGTTGGAACTCGGGCTCTGGACTTTCGCTGTCATCGACCAGATAGAAGCCGTCAGGAATTTCCCCCGGCTCGAACGGCTTACCGTCTCGGGCCGCGAGCGCGGGACGAAACTCGGTTTCATCCGTATCAGTGGTCTCGTGCAGGTCGATATGCATCAATGCATGATCGCGAACGGGGGCCACCAGTCGCATAAGCGCCGCCGCCTCATCCGCCAAACCGTCATCTCGGAACGAACGGTTCGGGTCGACCGCGTTCGGGTTCCAGCGATGAATGCGCTCGTATGCCCAAGGGCTGACGCACGGCGCGACCAACAGATTGACACGGCCCGCGTAATCCGCCGCATGCTGATCAACGAACTGCAGCGCACCGTGTACGCCGCTGGTTTCATAGCCATGAACCCCGCCTGTTATCAGCACGACTGGCAAGTCGTCACGCCAGTCGCGGCTGCGAATCGCCATCAGCGGATAACGGTTGGCGCCATAATCCAGATGGCCATATTCTTCCAGATCAAAACGTGGGCGCAGACGCTTGATCACGCTTAACACATCAGACTCGTAGCTCCGTTGACGGGTCTGTTGTGACAACCACTCTGCACGTTCCACCTCACCCCAAGGAGTACCGGGCGTACCGATGGGATAATGTGCGGGAGCCGTGTTCATATCATCTTTCCTCCATATGAGTTGTCAGACGTCGTACTCGTCGTGGCGGCGATTCCAGACATAGGGCTCCGTCTGCGGCCAGCCTTCCGGTGAGTCTTCCCACGTTTCCTGACGACCAAAGGGGGTCAAATCCAGATATGTCCAGAGAGTGCCAAGATATTCGACGCCACGCGCACCCGTATAGTAGGTGCGGTAGATGTCATCTCCGTCGCGAATAAAAACACTGGCACCGTGCCTTTCGCCGTTATCTGTGGTTGCGCCGAAATCGACGTTAAAGTCGCTCTCGTAAGACGAATACCATGGAATAGGCGCCGTCCATCCCATCCGCGACCTGTACTGCGTGAGCTTTTCTCTTGGTGCACGTGACACCATAACCAACGACGTATCGCGAGCATGTAGGTGGGCCGGGTGTGTCATGGCATCTACCAACCAGGAGCAACCGTCGCAGCCAGCATTCCAATCCGGGGCAAACATGAAATGATAGACAATGAGCTGACGGCGCCCTTCAAACAAATCGAGCAGGGACGCTGCGCCATTTTCTCCCTGGAGCGTATAGTGCTTGGCCACCTTCACCATCGGTAACTTCCTACGCTCAGCGTTCAGTGCATCCCGTGCCCGGGTTAACGCTTTCTCTTTTACAAGAAGCTGATCCAGCGCTGTTTTCCACTGTTCCGGAGAAACGACCTCCGGTAGTGGCTGCTTATCTGTAGCCATTGTCTGATTCCCCTATGCGTTCCATGTAAGGACTCCGGCAACCGCGAAAATTGCATAACACTGCGCACGGTTATGGGCTGGAGTTGTCACCACACACTAGTTCCTGTCTCTTATACACATCTGACGCTGCCGACGAATAGAGAGGTGTAGAT
>CAJXOQ010000159.1 GCA_913057975.1 uncultured Marinobacter sp. | reverse complement strand
GACAATCAATTTCGGCCGCTGATTTTACAATACGGATGCTTTTCAGGAGGCCGGAAGCATCTACAAACGATGTATCCGGAAGTCGCTGTTTGAGCCCTTCCAGGACCCCCTGACGGAGCGAGCCATGCCAGTAATCAACCCCGACCTTTCCGCCGTGCCCGGTCAGCGCGTGCGCCAGGGGGGCCAGCACATCACCAACACCTTCCCAACGGTAACCGATAACATGATCTACCCGTGTGGTTACCATGGCGGGACCGGTTTCGATGGACGGCACCTGAAGGGTAAGCGTATCGGCCGTGACCACCAGGGCGACGTGAACGGACACTTCAAAGGTACTGTAACCGGTCAGATAAAACAGGTCGGACGGATCGGTTAACAGTACGGCTCCGAGCTCCTCCACAAGCATTTTAGCGCGAAGGTGCTTGAGGCGCTGTTGGTACTCCGCCTCGGGAAAGGGACATTCCCGGCCCCTGAGTTCGGTGGCCAGGGTTTGCTGGTAGGCATTGAAATCCATCGGGCCGTCTCCGCTCATGAAAGTGACTACTGGAGACTGGACCCAAAACAGCGGCTTTTCAATCTTTCGCGGTGTCAACGCCGATTAAAAAAGCGCCCCAACTGGTTGCCGATGGATTCCACCGGTTCTGTGATTGAGCGCTGAACGCTGTTGGTGACCACGCGGGTGAATGCAGAGCCGGCATCACTTTCGAGGAACTCAATGTACTCCTTCAACTCGGAAGAACTGAGATCCTGATAGGTGTAGAGGTAGCCATCGTAAACCTGCTGAGCGACCATACCCTGCAACATGCCACGCTGGTTCTCAATTTGTTGCTGGAGCTGTTCGAAGGTTGGGCCCTTGCTACCGTTGAACGCTGCCATGGCGGAGGCCAATCCCAATTGGACGGCGACGGTGGTGTCCACGGCACTCTCCGTAGCACGGGCAGCCCGGTCAAAGCGAGTGAACAGCTTGGCCCGTTCGCTGCCCTTGTACTGCTCCTGCAGCGCCGCGGCATTGGCTTCCACCTGCTTCCACGAGTCGGGGTTTGAGGCAGCCACCTCTGCCTGGGAAATTTTCTCCGCCAGCGGCGTTTCATACCAGGCCAGTACCGAGTTCAACTGCCCCTCGCTGAGCCCCTGGTCCAGGTCCTCTACCAGCCGCGCGCGAATCTCGGCAACGCTGAACGCATTACTCACAATGCTGCTAATGGTGTTGGCAACAAACGGCTCAACCCGTCCGCTTTGTTTCAGGCCCTGGCGGATACCCTGGCTCATCATCGCCGGGTACTGGGCGACAACCTGATCAATGGGCGACACCCGGAGCACCGAGTCCGCCAGTGGGCTTGCAGTGGCAGAACCACAGACCAGCAAAAGAAAAAGTAATGCCGGTTTAACTTGGGATAGTGTGCGCATGAACCTAGTATCCTCTGATAACGAGGGTCTGTTATGCCATGGAGCTGGCGAGAGCTGCAAGCAAAGCCGGCCAGTAACAGATGACCATTTTGTAGTATGGAGTGACAGGGCCCGGTCCCGCCCATGAAGAAACGCCGTAATCGACCGAAAAGCAGACGACTAAAAAGTAACCGAGCGAAGATCTGGAAGTCCCGGATGCGGTGGTATGGCCTGCCAACCCTGGGCTTGGGGCTGGCAATCGCCGTTGTCGCCACCCTGCGCTTCAGCCTGCTGGAGCCAGACCCACCAGCAAACCCGGACGACGTCTGTGAGATCTT
The DNA here is from genome assembly GCA_913057975.1 of uncultured Marinobacter sp. Taxonomy (GTDB): domain Bacteria; phylum Pseudomonadota; class Gammaproteobacteria; order Pseudomonadales; family Oleiphilaceae; genus Marinobacter. Next base: position 7,283 of record CAJXOQ010000159.1, on the reverse strand, counting down.
CCGTGAGCATCCGGTATGGTACGACTATGCCAGCCTTTCGCGGGAGCGCTGGGGCACTCCGATTGCGACACAGATGGCCTTTGTTTACTACGAATCGTCGTTTCGCAGTCACGCCCGTCCACCACGGACCCGCCTACTGGGGTTCATTCCCTGGCGCCGGCCAACATCCGCCTACGGCTACGCCCAGGCGCTCGACCCGGCGTGGGGCGAGTACCTGGCCGCAAACGGAGACGGTCTGTCCGTGGTACGAACCAACATGAAATACGCACTCGATTTCGTAGGATGGTATAACCACCTGACCCGCAGAGAAGTGGGCATTCCTCTCACCAGCCCCGAGAAACTTTACCTCGCCTACCACGAAGGCAGGACCGGCTACCAGCGACAGAGCTACCTCGCCAAGCCGGAGGTAAGGTCATTGGCCACTCGGGTCCAGAACCGGGCCTTCCGCTATGACCGGCAGCTCCAGACCTGCGAGGAGGAATTCCAGTGCTGGCGTTTCTACCAGTTCTGGCCCTTCTGTGGTGACTGGTAAGCCCAGACAATAATTCGGCGTCAGCTCTCGCCTTCCACCTGGGGCGTCAGCTGCGTCAGCCTGGCGGTCAGGAACTCCATCACAATCCGTACCCGTGCCATTTGTTGCGTGTCGTGGTTTACCATCAGCCACAGGTCAACGCCCTCGCCTTCGAGTGGTTCCGACAGGCGCGTCAGCTCCTTGGTACTGTCGCCCAAGTAGCAGGGCAACGCCGCCAGCCCTGCCCCGGCCCGCGCCAAAGCGTGCATGGCCTGGAGACTGTTGCAGCGGATGATGGACGACGCGTTCTTCAGGTGCTTGCGATACCACCGCCCCGTTGCCAGGTGGCTGAAGCTCTCATCCGGCAGAATCCAGAGCGCCTGCTCCGGCGAATGCTCAAGATCCAGATCGGTATGGCGCTTACGGTAGTTGGTAGTGCCGTAGATGGCCGATTCGATCGTGCCTATGCGCTCGCCTTCCAGTGTGGCCTGGGGTTTGTTTACTGGCCGCAGTGTCAGGTCTGCCTCGCGGTGGCTCAGATTCAGCACATCGTTGTCGGTGAGCACTTCCAGTTCGATGTCCGGGTATTCCCGGACGAGCTCTGCAATCATCGGACTGATAAGGGCATTCACCATGGTGTCGGTGGCCGCCAACCGGACCTTACCGACGGGCGCGGAATCCTGCCCGACCAGCTGCCGTTCAAGATTTTCCATATCGGCGGCCAGCCTTTCGGCTTCGCGGAATGCGGTTTCACCCACGGGTGTGAGTTGCAGACCATCCCGGTTGCGCTCAAAGAACTGAACACCCATCTGCTCTTCCATCTGGTCCAGGCGACGAAGCACCGTGGTCTGGTGAACGCCCAGTATCTCACCGGCTTTGGCAAGGGTTCCCCCTATTGCCAGGGCATGTATATATCGAAGATAATCCCAATCCATAGACACTGCACATTTGCAACATGAGTACGGAGTTTAACGTATTTAAACTGCAAATACGAAGCCGTACACTTGTTTATATAGTCAGCTAATCAATATTTTCAATCCACCAGATAAGGAGGAAGGCGCTATGACTCAAGACCATATCGCAACCGTAAACCCGCTGCCGTCCAGTATCCTCCACAACAGTACTGAGGTCAGGCGCCAATATACCCGTGCAGCCGCAAGGCAGGCCGTACAGGTTATCAGCCGGAAGATGAATTCCTGGAGAAAGAAGGCAGCATCCGCGTCGCCGGAGATGCCCCAGATGATGCAGGGCGAGCACTAAGCCCGTCCCTGTAGGGAAAAGTAAGGGAAGACAGATTTCGTAGTCACCGGTGGCCCTGGATATCCAGGCCCACCGGTGTTTTCGTTTTGGGGTCAGAACTCCCAGATCACCTTTTGCTTCTTGCCAAACCACTCGTCCATTTTGCGGTTGTAGAAGTCCTCGATCACATTCCGCTTGATCTTCATGGTGGGTGTGAGCATACCGTTTTCCATGGTCCAGGGTTCTTTCACCACCACCACGAACGCCAGCTTCTCATGAGCCTCGCACTGACTGTTAACGGCGTCCAGCTCCGCAGCCAGCTCCCTCTCCAGCTCATCACGACTGCCACCGGCTTCCAGCGCTTCCCGTGCTTCTTCGGATAACAGTACCATCAGGCAGGGCTGAGGTTGGTTGGCTCCCGCCACACATACAACCTCTGCCTTGGGATGATTAAAGCGGCTTTCGATAGGCACTGGCACGACATACTTGCCCTTGGAGGTTTTGAACAGATCCTTGACGCGGCCAGTGATGCGCAGATACCCCTCGCTGTCGATCTCTCCCATATCCCCGGTTTTAAGGAAGCCGTCCTCGGTAACGTCCTCGCGGGTTTTCTCTTCGTTTTTATAGTAGCCCAGCATCTGGCCGGGGCTCTTGACCTGCACTTCGCCATTCTCCGCCAGGCGATGCTCCGCACCAGGATTGGTGACACCCACGGTGCCCACCTTGGCCCGGCCCGGGCGGTTGGCATGAGAATAGCCGAAGTTTTCCGACATCCCATACACCTCCAGCAGCTCCAGCCCAAGGTTCCGGTACCAGCCAATAATTTCACCTGAGAGCGGTGCCGCCCCCGTCATGGCCGCACGGCAGTGATCCAGGCCCAACTGCTTCAATACCTTCTTTTTCACCAGCTTGTTCAGCACCGGAATATTGAACAGCACCTTCTGTTTCTTCGGCGGCAGCTTGCTGTTGATGGCCAGATAGAACTTCATCCACAGCCTGGGCACCGAGAAGAACAGGGTCGGCCGGGCTCTTTGCAGATCTTCCTGGAAGGTGTCCAGAGAATTGGCAAAATACAGGTGGAATCCGTAATAAAGCGACTGGGTTTCCACGGCCGCACGTTCAGCGACATGGGCAAGGGGCAGGTAGGAAAGCATCCTCTCATCCTGGGTGACCGGGAATATCTGCTGCAGCCCATCGGCGACGGAAATCATGGTGCGAAAACTGTGCATAACGCCTTTAGGGCGACCGGTACTTCCAGACGTATAAACCAGGGTGGCCAGGTCATCAGGGTCCGGAAAACTGGGTTCGGCCGGCTGCTGTTGGGCGATAATCTCCAGCCACTTCGGCGTGTCGTCCCGGGGTGACATCGGCAAAGAAATAACCGGCAGGTCTCCGGGAATGTGGCCCTTGATATCGTTCCAGCCGTCCGCCTTGCCGTCCAACTTCCCCAGGAACAGCAGTTTCGCTTCGCTGTGCTCCAGCACATAAGCTGCTGTCTCACCATTCAGCGTCGGATACAGCGGAACTGAAACGTGGCCGGCAGCCCAAATGGCGAGGTCTGACAGGATCCAGTGCGCGCTGTTCTTGCCAAGAATAGCAACATTGCTGCGTTCCGGCAGGCCCAGGGTTGCCAGGTGAGCCGACATCCGGGACACCTGGTCAGCGGCCTGTTTCCAGGTAATGTCTTCGGTGGTGCCATCCGGAAAGGGCTGGGTCAGGTATACCTTGTCGGGCGTTTGCTTTGCCCAGTAGAACAGGCAGTGGAGGGACGTTTGCTTGTTGCTGTCTGCAGCCATCAAGGGCTCCTTATTGTTGTCGTCTTTTCTGACGTTATTTTTGGGCAACTAAAGCATAGTACCTGTATTTCCGGTTTCCTCAAGCCTGGACGATGGTGACGGGCCGGCTGGCCCACACGGACAACTCCCGGACTTTCCCCCAACGGGATTGCAGGGTAACCTCCCGGCTCGCGCCAGATAACATTGCCATATAAGGATGGGTTACCCCATGCAAGAGTTCACTCTGTACCACTACGCCATGTCGCCTTTTTCCGAGAAGGTTCGGGCCATGCTGGGCTACGCCGCCCTTTCCTGGCAGTCCGTTATCGTCCGGGAAATGCCGCCCCGGCCTATGCTTTCCGCGCTGGCGGGTGGTTACCGCAAAGTTCCCGTGGCTCAGAGTGGCGCCGACGTGTTCTGCGACAGCCGCGCCATCGCTGACGAAATCGCGCGCCTGAGTGGCAAACCGGAACTGAGCCTGGCCAACCAGCGACAAGAAGTCATCGACTTCGTGCGCACCACGGACCTTGAGGTGTTTCTTGCCTGCGTGATTGCCGCCAGCGATGGCCGCATGCTGCGAAAGCTGATCCGCGACACGTCGCTGCTGAACACCTTACGCTTCCTCAAGGACCGCATCACCATGGGCTCAAAGTCCCGCGTGAAAGCGGTACGAGGGCCGCAGGCAAAAGCCAAGGTTATGGCGCACATCGAAACCATGGAGTCGATGCTGGAGAAAGACTTTCTGTTTGGTGACACCCCCTGTATCGCGGATTTTTCGGCCTACCATAGCCTGTGGTTCGTCTGCGATCTGGCGGGCAAGCCCTGGCTGCGGGACACTCCCAAAGTAGCAGCGTGGCTTGAGCGAATGAAAGCCTTCGGACACGGCAAACACCGGGAGATCACCGCCGACCAGGCATTGGACATTGCCCGCAACGAAACGCCGCGAGCCATTGAGTCTTCCGGTGGTAATGAGTTAACAGGAAAGAATGTCGAAGTCGCACCCGATGACTACGGGCGCGACCCGGTCGCAGGACGCCTGGTGTTCGCAGATGAGCAAACCCTGATTCTGGAGCGTTCCCACGCGCGTGTCGGGCAGGTCCATGTCCACTTCCCGAAACAGGGTTACGCAATCAAGCCGGCCTGATGCCTCAAGCCGGCTCGCCCTTCTGGCCGGCACTTTCGAAAGCGGCCAACACTGACGACAGGAAATCATCCATTAACGAGCGCGGCGCGGGTTTGTTTTCGCCGCCCCGCTCGTCCTGGAGCCGCTGGATATCGTCCAGCAGTTCCTGCATGAGCCCTTCCATTGCCTGAAGGTCCATGCCTTTGGCAACCGACTCCTGAGCAAGCCCCTGGATATCCCGGGCGAGACTGCCAAGCGGTCGCAACTGCATGTTTGCGGAGGGCTCGGATGAAGGCTCACGGGATACAGACTCGTAAGCAGCGGCAGACACCATCCGGGTAGCAGAGAGGTTCAGGCTGAAGCTCGCCAGTTCATCCCCGCCCAGACTCAACGACTGGGCCGCTTGAAAGGCACCCTGGATATCGCCGTCGAAAAAACGGCCAGACACTTGCTGCACTTTGCCAAAAAGATCCGCGAGCGCGGCCTTCTCGCCGTCATCCAGACTGCCCTCCACCGAGAACGCATAACGTCCCGAAAACAGGCTGGCCGAGCGTACTTCTTCAGACCGGACGCCATCACTCTCGCGGGCACTTGCCGACATTGCCGAGTAGCGTTGCTCCTCCATGCGAACGGTCACACGGTCGCCGTCACGGGTGGTGACCTCGAACGCAAAAGACTCTTTGCTGGCGCTCTCCACCATCGCCGCTGCTACCCGGCTCTCCGACGGCATCCCGTTTTGCAGATACCGCGATTCCAGGTCAGACAAACCGTCCTGGATACGCGTGAAGCTGTCGTCGATATCACGATTCAGAGTGCCCGTCATCAGCCCCAGGGCTTCGATCTGCTCCCGCGCCTCGGAGAACCCCTGCTCAACACCACGGCGCGCATCGGAAAGCAGGCCTGCCAGGCGCTCCGAGTCGGCACCGGCAGCCGCTTCCTTTTGCAGGCGCTGCTGGACAAAGCCCAGCACACGGCTGGCCACGTCGGCGGCTGTCGGTGGTTCGAATCGATTTCGGGTGGAGGCAGATGCGTCGGGGCCGGATGCCCCGAGCCGTTGCTGAAGCTGTTGTTCAAGCCTGCTTCGAAGTGCGTTAATAGCATCCTCGGGCGTGCGGATCGCCCCCCTGCCCTGTTCCCGGACCTTGGTAGGCTCGGGGGCATTGTTTGTCGACCGGCTTCCCGATGGCTCAGCGCCGGAGCGACCTGGCATTCCGGAACCGGGAATATTAATTGGAGAAACCATACCCTCACCCCTCATCAGCGCTGTCTGCAGGCAGGACATGGGATGCTTCCGCAGCCTGCCCCTGTTTATCGGCAGACAGGCGGCAGGCATTAAGAACGTTTTGGTATTAGCACCAGATGATTAGGCAATTCGTTTTTCTCGCGGGTTGCGGGCAACTGCTCCCGCAGGTGCTGGCCGCAACTTTCGATGCAACCGAGAAAGCCGGCCAGGGTGTCGCCACTGCGAACCTGGTTGGTAAAGGTGCCGACAATCTCTTCCCAAACGCCGTCGCTGACCTTATCGGCAATGCCCTGATCCACCAGGATTTCAACATAGTGTTCCGCTTCCGAGACGAAAATCAGCATGCCAACGCCGCCCTGGGTGTGATGAAGATCCTGCTCCAGGAATTGCCGCCGGGCCATGTTGGACGCCCGCCAGAAGCGAACAGCCTTTGGAACCAGATGATGCCCCACACCCGGAAACCGAAACAACAGGCATAACAGGATAAAGGTCACCCACTGAACCACCAGCAACCAGTCCGCGCCCAGCGAACCGGTAAAGTAATTGATCGCTCCGGGCACCAGTAGTGCAATAACCCCGGCCCAGAGCAGAGGGATATAGGAATAATCATCGGAGGCTGCGGCAAGAACCGTTACCAGTTCCGCGTCGGTCTCACGCTCCACCTCTGTGATGGCCGCAGCCACCTGTTGTTGCTCACTGTCTGTTAGTAACGTCATGTTCATTCCGGTGTTGCTGAATCAATAGGTTCGCTGTCTACTCGCGTTGAGGCGCTGGTTTACCAACCGCCGGAGGCACCACCGCCGCCGAAGCCACCGCCTCCGCCGCTGAAACCACCACCGCCAAAACCGCCGCCGCGACCTCCACCAAGACCACCAGCGAGCGCACCGGCCAGCAGGGCACTGCGGCCACCACGGCCCCCGCCGACACCGCCTCTAAAGAACGCAATCAGCACAATGACGAAAAACAGGATGCCCAACGCCGGATGGGGCCGGTCGTCTTCGGCTGCCTGGCGACTGGACTTCGGAACCGCAAGTGGCTCACCACCCAATACCTGAACCATGGCCGCAGCACCGTTGGCAATGCCGGTGGCAAAATCCCCCTGCCTGAACGCCGGGGTAATGATCTGATTAATAATCGTGGAGGATGTGGCGTCGGTCAGACGACCTTCGAGGCCATAGCCAACCTCGATGCGAATCCGCCGCTCATCCTTGGCAACCAACAGCAACGCACCGTTGTCTTCACCTTCCTGGCCAATTCCCCAGTGACGACCCAACTGGTAGCCAAAGTCTTCAATGGCATAGCCCTGGAGATCCGGCAGCGTCACCACAACCACCTGTTCGGTCCTGTCTCTTATACACATCTCCGAGCCCACGAGACGGACTCCTATCTCGT
>CAJXOQ010000158.1 GCA_913057975.1 uncultured Marinobacter sp. | reverse complement strand
AATTAGAGCCGGATTTTTCTGACAATGAGCGGTACTGAAACGGGGTCAGGGTCATGATCTTCAGTCATACATCAGTCCTTTCCCTAAGCGGGCTCCTTCAGCAGAATGAAATGCTCGATCAGTCGGATCATCAGAGTTTTCTGATCCGGCAAGCTTTCAGCCACCAGAAGGGCCAATGCCACTAGGGTATTGTCATTGATAAGTTGTTCTACTGGCCTCGCCAGCAATGCCGCGTTTCGGCGCAGGTACCACAAGAACAGAAAAGAGCCACAGCGCTTGTTGCCGTCCGCCAACGGGTGGTTCTTGATTACAAAGTAGAGAAGATGGGCGGCGCGGGTGGCTATGTTTGGATAGAACAGCTCATCACCGAAGCCTTGTTCTATCGTGGCGAGGGCGGAGGTAAGGCCATCGCCGCGCAATTGGCCGAACAGCTCCGTTGCTTCACCTTTGGCGATCAGTGTGTGCTTCAATTCTCCAATGGCCTGCAGTGCTTCATCCAACTTTAGTGGCTGCATGTCGGGTTGTCTGACGCCGACCTCAGACAGTTGCTGTTCGTCATAGCCTTGCAGCAGACTCCAGGATCGGGCGTAATCACTGATGACCTGGGCGACGGCTTCGCCCTCGTTGGAGACCAGACCCTGATTGGTGAGGGTGCGGCTTAGCAGGTTAACCGCTTGCTCGAATTCGATCCCGCGCTCCGCCAGGCGACGCTGGTTGAGGGTGTAGCCTTGGATCAGGTGGTCTTTGAGAACCTGGGTGGCCCATTTGCGGAACTGGACGCCGCGCTGGGATTTCACTCGGTAACCGACCGATATGATTACATCCAAGTTGTAGTAATCGACCAGGTAGGTTTTTCCGTCAGCAGCAGTTGTTGCATTTTTTGCAACAACTGAACTTCTGTCGAGTTCACCCTCTTTGAATACATTACCAATATGGCGGGAAATTACAGATTTGTCCCGGTCGAATAGGTTGGTCATCTGGTCCAGACTGAGCCACGCGGTTTCCTGATCCAGAGCCACTTCAAGATACGCCTGGCCATCCTGGGAGGTGAAAATTCGGACTTGCTGTTCGGTCATGACATCTCTTTATGGCGTTTGGCGTAATGGCTCAGTCTATCCGTGTGTCATCTTTTCAAGGCTGATCTTCGGCACCAATTGGGGCTAGGTAGCTCTCTGTGATAATTGTTCAGCTGGAGGGTCTTTCTCGTCATTAGAGGTAGCTTCGTCGAAAGACATGCTATCTTGTGTCGGAGTTGAGAAAACCCGCTCAAGAAGGCTGTCGGTGGATGCGTCGCCATATCGACTTGCCAGTGTTTTACGGAGCTTAAGCAACCGAGCGTTGGCCGTATCGACCAAAGAACTAAAGGTAACGGCTCTTACTCGTCCATACTCGGGAGATCCGAGTCGTTTATCACGTTCTACACCGGCGGACACTCGCTGCCCGACAACCCATGCGGAGATATACGGGGTGCCGGCCATAGCGCCAGAGTTGCATATATCCTGAACATAGCCGTCTGCTTGGTTGACCTCTTTACGAGTCAGAGGAAAATCTCCGCGCTTCAACTCGATGACCAGCACGCTCTGTATCTGCACGACTGTTGGATCGCTTGGATCGAACCCTTCACAGCCCGTCATCTGCCAAGTGGTTTTATCTGGCAGCACGACGATGTCAGGTCTGTGTCTCTCGTTTATGAACGTTGCGTTTTCAGAACTAAATAATTGTCGAGCGACAGTCTGAAGAGTGACGTTGGAACAGAACTCCTGGGATTCAAATTCGGGGCCGAATAGCCAACGAGAGCGCAGGATTAAGGGATGTAGTGTATGCAGTTCGTCTGTCTCGGGGTCATCAGCCAGTCGCCTAATGGTTTCTATGACGCTAAGCCGGCTATCGATTTCGTCCAGAACTCGCAGGGCATCTTTGATCGTCCACTCATCAAGTAATCGATCCAGGCCATCGACGTCGCCGGCAGACAAAGCTGAGAGTTTCTGCAATAGAGCTGCGCCACTCTTTGTTTTTTCCAGGTTGATAACCGCTTGTACAGCGGTGGATAGAAAGTCGGGAGAAATAGTCGGATGTTCTTGGGCTATGACTTTCGTGAATTCAGCAACTTCCAGACGTGCGCCTTGACCTAAAGACTCCAAGTCCGAGCGGTTCTTGACCAGTGCATCTTCTGATGTGGCCTCCACAACTTCCTTAGCGAGTTCTTGTGAAACCTTCTCTATCTGGCTGGCAGTCGCTTCATGCAATTCTTTGACTGCGTGTGTTGAGCGGAATGCAGTCCAATCTTGCTCCACATCGGATTCGTATCCCTCAGTGTCCACAATCACTTTATAGCGGCGGGCAAATCGTGTGCGGCCATCAAAGGTCAATACATTACCAACGGACCAGGAGGGGGTCCCTACAAGCCGCTTTTGCACCCAAAAAGCCACTCCCTGGTGTATCGATGAATGGTTGAGCTTGGTTGAATCAATAATCGTAACTGTGGCGGTTCGTCCATTTCCAAGGTCGAGCGTTTCCTCGCTGACCTTGCCGTCCAGTTCGTGGAAGGACAGCCGCCGACCATTTACTCTGATCTCAAATTCAGGATCGTGGACAAACCGGGCGGCCAGTACGGTTAGGATCTCTTCCGGATCGGGGAGCTTTCGAGCGACGGAGACGAGTAACCTGGTCCCAGTACCTTCTCGATGTCCCAACGTCTCGCTTCGAAGAGCGAAGGGGCTGGGACCCGATTCGGTGCCCACAGTAAACGTTGCCAACGTCTCGTCTCGCCACGTCTCGACGTCGTATTCATCAGCGAAGCAGAGCAGCCCATGGCGACCCACACCATTCCTACCGTAGGCGCGACGAGGACGTGCTGATCGATTGGGTGGGAATTCAACACTCAGCCCTTGGTGTCTCTCGCGGCTATATCTAAGCGTCATCCACCGCTTTTTGAACTGGGAAGGGGTCATCCCGTGACCATCGTCCGTAATCGTCAACGTGCCCCCTGTTTCGCTTGGGAGAACTAGATGTACTTTTGATGCTCCGGCGTCCCACGCATTTGCAACCAATTCCGTCAGAGCGACCTGCGGCACGTGAGCAACTTGGCCCAGCTCGCGTAACAGGTAATCTTCCTCAAATAATGAACTCTGTAAAGACGGGTCAGACATCACCATATCCCTTATTGTTTTAGTCCGGCGAGGTAAACCTAGTCTCAACAGAGCTGCTATTACCCGGTCGGAAGTCCCTTGCTGATATCCGCAGTTTTCAGTTCCTGGCGAACCTTTTCCAGCGGCCCACTCAAAGATGTCACCAAACGAGACATATGCTCCACCAGCCATACAACCATATCTGACCAGCTGTCTTTATCATAGCCATCTACGGACTTGCCGTACTGAATGCGGCACGCTTTTCGATTGGGTAGCGGCAGCCAGATAAGAGGCGCACCGAAAAGTCCCTCGATTTCTTGCTTCTGGTCTTCTAGCCGATCGGATACAAAAGTATTAGCTTCGGATTGAGCGCGGGCCATGGAGAACTCGACCCGCACCTCGCTTTTGCCAAATATCAGGTTAAACGTCATTCCTGACAAGCCAGACCCAGCCGCTAACCAATGATCCTTACCTGGGCTGATGTTGTTGTAGAGGTTACAGCTGCTTTGACTGAACGCCTCCAGCGTCTGCTCCCAAAATTCCAGACGCAGCCGGTGGCTTAATCTCTGCTCGTTATTAGCGCTCTTTTCTTCGGCTTCCTTCGCCATCATGCCAATCATAAAGTCCGAGGCTTCCGGTGTGGGGATGATCTGTTCCACATTCAGGAACAGCTCGGCGCCGGCCTGGTAGGGTGTGACCTTGAAACACTGGCAGTTCACACCGAATTGGCTCAGCCAGAGTACGGTGTTGGTGACTTCCTTGCGGTAATGGGCGGCCACCAGAATCAGGCGCTGGCTTTTCAGGGTGTTGAGTTGTACGGATTGCAGATCATCGGCCTGCAGGAACTCCAGCAACACACTCTCTGCATTTGCGGGCTCTGTGCCGTTGTTCTGGGCTTTCTGGTTCAGGTAGCGCTGGAAAATCTCCACCACCTGCTGCTTCTTGAGATTGGCACAGTAACTAGCGTACTTGAGGGCCTGCCACACCACATCCCGGCCGCTGTCATCGAGCTTGTTTTCGATGATGACCAAGTTGCCATCCTTGTCGATGGCCAGTAGATCGAGTCGCTCGCGGGTGTCGTCGAAGCCGTCGAATTCCTTCTGGATAATCAGCAATTCCTCGCCGTCACCCTGGGCCTGCATATTCCGGCCCATCGTGACCGCCCATTCCGTTTGAACGTGACCGCCTGTTCCGGGTGATCGTGACCGCTCATTCCGTTTTATCGTGACCGATTTTGGACGTTTTTCCGGAATCGCTGGTCACGATGCCGGAATCCCCGGTCACGTTCCTCCGGAATCATTGCCAACACGCTGGAATTCTTCAACTTTGTCCGGCATACCCCTTCCTTTTTCATCACGAGGAAGGGCGGATGCCGGCAGCGAGGATTTCCATGCGACAGATCATCGAGGTCTTGCGCCTCAAGTACGAAGCGGGCCTGAGCCATGAGCGCATTGCCCGTGCCTGCGGACTCTCCAAGGGCGTGGTCGGCAAGTATGTCAGCCTGGCCACCGCGCAGGGCATCACCTGGCCGTTGCCGGAAGGCACGGACGAGGCACGACTGGAAGCCCAGCTCTTCCCGGCCAAGACACCCCCATCTCGATTTGCTGAGCCCGACTACTTCCAGGTCCACCAGGAACTCAAGACCAAGGGCGTCACCCTGCAATTGCTCTGGGCTGAGTACGTCGAACGCCACGGCGACAAGGCCCGCCGGTACAGTCAGTTCTGCCATCACTACCGGCTCTGGCGCGGCCGGCAGCGGCGCAGCATGCGCCAGGTCCACCGGGCCGGCGAGAAGATCTTTATCGACTACTGCGGTCCCACCGTGCCGGTGGTGGACCGCAGCACCGGCGAGATGCGTAAGGCCCAGGTCTTTGTGGCTGTGCTGGGCGCGTCCAGTTATACCTTCGCCGAGGCCACCTGGAGCCAGAGCCTGCCGGACTGGATCGCCTCCCACCAGCGGATGCTGGCGTTCTACGGTGGTGTGCCGGAACTGCTGGTTCCGGACAATCTCAAGGCAGCGGTCACCAAGGCAGACCGATACACGCCCCAGCTCAACGAGACCTACGCGGAACTGGCAACCCATTACCAGACGGCGGTCTTACCGGCCCGCCCCTACAAGCCCAAGGATAAGGCGAAGGCCGAAGCCGCTGTGCTGCTGGTTGAACGCTGGATCCTGGCCCGGTTGCGTCACCGAACGTTCTTCTCACTGGCCGAACTGAACTCGGCGATTGCAGACCTGCTACCGGCACTGAACCAGCGCCCGTTCCAGGGGCGCTCCGAGAGCCGCCAGAGCCTGTTCGAAGCGCTGGACCGACCTGCACTCAGGCCACTGCCGGCAACGTCCTACGTCTACGCCGAGTGGCGCAAGGCACGACCGGGCATCGACTACCACATCGAGATCGACAAACGCCTGTACAGCGTGCCTCACGCCCTGGTGGGTGTGAAGCTGGATGTTCGGGTGACCGATACGTCCGTTGAGGTCATGCACAAAGGACAACGGGTAGCCCTGCATCCTCGCCACGGCAAGAGCCGCTTCGTGACCCTGACCGAGCACATGCCCAAGTCCCATCAGGCCCATCAGAACTGGTCACCGGGACGGTTCCTGAACTGGGCCAGTGACATCGGTCCCGCCACGCTCGACGTGGTACAGCGACAGCTTAAGGATCGCCCTCATCCGGAGCATGGCTACCGATCATGCCTGGGGCTGTTGAACCTGAGTCGACGTTACAGCCGTGACCGGTTGGAGCAGGCCTGTAGTCGAGCACTAGCTATCAACTCGGCCAGCTACCAGAGCATCAACTCGATCCTGAAACAGGGGCTGGATCAGCTCCCGTTACCCCTGGCCGAGGAGGAGTCGGAACTGACAGAGCTGCCAGTACACACCAACGTTCGCGGCCCCCGCTACTACCACTGATCCCGGAGAAACTGATGTTGACTCAAAACACCCTCGACGCCCTGCGCCAACTCAAACTGACCGGCATGTGCGATGCCCTGGAACAGCAGCGGGCACAGCCCGACACCCACGACCTGGCGTTCGAGGAACGCCTGGCCTTACTGATCGACCGGGAGGTGCTGCACCGGGAAAACCGCCGCCTGGAACGGCTGCTGAAGGCGGCCCGGTTGCGGGTCTCGGCCTGCGTGGAAGACATCGATTACCGCCACCCGAGAGGGCTGGAGCGCTCCCGTATGGCGGGGCTGGCCAGCTGTGACTGGATCCGCCAGTCCCTGAACCTGTGCATCACCGGGCCTACCGGTTGCGGCAAGACCTGGCTGGCGTGCGCCCTGGGCAACCAGGCCTGCCGGCAGGGGCTCTCAGTCCGTTACTTGCGGGTACCGCGCCTGTTCGAACAGCTGCGCATCGCCCACGGCGATGGCAGTTACGCCCGCCTGATGAACCAACTGTTGAAAACCGACCTGCTGATCCTGGATGACTGGGGGATGCAGAAGGTCACCGTGCAACAACGACAGGATCTGATGGAAGTGATTGAGGATCGGCACGGAAGAGGCTCAACCCTGATCGCTAGTCAGTTACCAACCGAACACTGGCACGACTACATCGGCTCCGCCACACTCGCAGACGCCATTCTGGACCGGCTTCTGCACGGCGCTCACCGACTCAATCTAAAAGGAGAATCACTAAGAAAAGCCAAGGCACAAAACACGGAATCGGTTGACCCATCGTGACCGCTCAGAGTACAAAACTGACTCCAGCGTGATGGCCGTGTGCAAACCGGTCACGATCCCCGGAATGACCGGTCACGTTCGCCGGAATACGCAGGCATAGCAACTTAACCGAAAAACGCCTTCATCATCACTGTTAACAGTCTGATTGACGTTTCCTGCTCCCTGAGCCACCTGCTGCTGCATTGCATTCATGTTTTTGCCATCACCTCCGGCCAACACATCGGCGGCAAACGCACTGCCAATATCGACTTTGGAGGTATCTGAAATTCCCGATGTACCGACCACCGCAGCACCAGCAGCCAATGCTACAAACTTCCCGAAATCATCGGCTCCGCTCGTTTCGATGCCATCATCGATCAATTGGCCATTGGCATAAAATTCCGTGAACTCACCTGTTTTTCCACCCAACATGGCCTGTCTGCGTACCCTGAATGCGCCATCCCGTTTGCCGTCCAAATAAGTTCCTACATAGGCTTCATTGTTATCGTCAGGCGCCGTACTTTCTCCGTATGTCTTGCCGTTGCGCTTGCCATCTTCCCAGTAGCCAACAGTCAAACCTGTCATGCCATTCGTCCATGCCCCCGCGCCATTCAGGTTTCCCTCCACAAAATGGCCGATCCAAACATTCAATACTTCATCTCCCCCCCACGGTCTGGGTCTCTGTATGGCACCAAACCCGTCCAGTCGCCCGCTTTTGAATTCGCCAATGGACTTGACGATCATCGCGTTGCTATGGCCCCAGATATTTATACCAAAACCGTGTCTCTGCGCCCGGTCATTATAGTCACCGTATCGATGCCACTGAAAACCGTTTTCATGGAACTCCGTCGTAAGAAGACGGGCGATACGGGCCTCGCCTGGTGCATCGCCAAGCTGGATAATTGGGCTACCATCCTCCAGTGTCATGGTAAACACCCCCTCAATCATTACGCCCTGCTCGAACCGGCCCACAAATTGCGCGTTAAGTTTTTCATCGACCGCTTTACCAATCCCATGAGCAAGCCCGTCGACACACCTCCCTTTAATCAAGGTCCAATCGAACTGATCCGGAGCCGCATCCTGGTTGACTATAAAAGCGCCACTATCCACCAGAGTACATTCCGTCTGTGAATCGACATGAGGGTAACGAGCCGCTACTGTCGGACCATAACCGGCACGAACAAGGTTGATAGCCTCCATCATTTCCTGCTTGTTAAAACGAGCCTGGAAGTTACTGATGATGGCGTCATTGCGAGGACCGAAGGTGAGAGCGTAGGACTCGCCAAGTAAGTATTCAGCCATAGCAATGGTCCGAATTCTTCCCTCAAGGTCTTGTAGTTCGGGTTCAGTGATATAGGGGTTGGGGCCCATATCTTGCAGGCCAGAAACAAGATCTTCGTGATAACTCAGCGCGCAGCCAGCCAATACTAACGACACGACAAACAACAGAGTTGCGACAATGGCTTTAGACATCATTTCCCTCGACAGTATTTAGAAGTTAGAAGCCGGTCCATGCAGAAGCACGAAACGCCTATCGGCCAACAGGGCACTGATGAGTGCTCATCCCAGTCATCAATCTCCTTAACCGAATCAACAAGCTGATCAAAGAAACCAAGCGATAGCCTCTCAAACACAGCCTCGCCGGAGGCTAGTCACCGTATGACGCCTTGCTTACCGCCCGGTGGAGGCCCTCCAGGGCCGTAACGAACTGGAATAACTGGTTATGACTTGTCCGATGAATCATCGTCTACGTGCTTCAACAGGAAGCGCCTCACAGCTTCTGAACGTTCTAATCCAAGCGCGCCCATGTTCCGAATTGCAGACTGAATCATCCACTTCGATTCATCTTCCACTTCAAAGTAAAGCTTCGCGTTTGAGTCTGCGCCGCTATCCATGTGTTTGATGCTATTTTTGGGGCTAACCAACAGCTTTTTGAAGTCTTTCGGGCTTTGCTTCGCCCAACCCATTTTTTCCCATAGCTTTTCTTGTATATAGCCAAGGTAGTCAATCGTGCTAGTTAGACGATCTTTTTCCCCTGCCACTCGCACCAATTTTCCGAATAATTCCTCCGCCACTCTCTCCAAGTTCATTGCAGCAAAATACCTTTGATGCAGCTCCCACTCTTCAATTGCTGCGTCGAGATATTCCATAGCGATGTCAGACTTCGAGTATTCGATCATTGGTCATAACGCCCGGCTCACGCGCCGGTTTGGAGCCGCGAAGCGGCGGAAAAACGGTCGCTGTGCAGCCGATTGTTAAAGCCTGCCAAGCC
>CAJXOQ010000157.1 GCA_913057975.1 uncultured Marinobacter sp. | reverse complement strand
TCTATTCGACGGCAGCGTCAGATGTGTATAAGAGACAGATCATGAGGAGTGTGTCTCACTACCTTTTGCAGCAGTACCTGGCGAAACGTAACCACAAGGAGCCAGACTGGGAACTGAAAGGGCTGGTGGAGAGAAATCAACGCCTGCAGTTGGTCAACCAGGCGTTATGGCAGCGGATCCATTCGGTGTGCGAGGGGGACAGTAACCTGAAGGCATTGCTGAACTTCTTCTCAATGGCCTCCAGTGTGAGTTTTTCCCTGGAAAGTCAGCTTCGAAAACTGGAAGCAAAAATGAAGGGCGACGGCGCCGACTAGGGCGCCGCGGCCATCGTCCGGCTACTGGATGCGGATCGCAAGGACATCGCAGACGGTGCCATGCAACACACCGTTGGCGGTTGATCCGAGAAGCAACTGGAACCCTTTGCGGCCGTGGCTTCCCACGATGACCAGGTCCACACTCTGCTCTTCAGACAGCCGATGGATTTCGGATTCAGGGCGCCCCACCGTCACTATCTGATTGTCTTTGCCAACATTGTACTTTTCACCGTACCCGGCAAGCTGTTCCTTTGCCGCCTTGTCCAGTTGATCCTGAAGTTCCGTCAGGTCCATCGGAATGTCGCCCCCATAGGCGTAGCCAACAGGCTCCACTACGTGCACAAGCATCAACTCAGCACCATGGGCTTTGCTTATTTCGACGGCCTTATTGAGTACCTGGGGGGCCTCTTCGGTCAGATCGATTGCCACCAGTATCTTCTTATAGATCGACATCGCATCGCTCCTTCGCGGATGGGGTCAAACTCTTGGTGTGCCAAAGCAGTACCTTGTCCCATAAGTGTAAACCAACACTGACAGGTATCAATGACTGACTGGAAAGGTGACAAAAGGAGAGTTGGCTGGGGCTACAATCTGCCCCAGCCGGCGTGGACGTCAGGCGTTTTCGCGCAACAGGCCAATGGTTGTTTCCAGGCCCCGGAGAATGCCTTTGGAATAGCGGTCGATCACAAACGCAACGTTGTTGTCGTTATAGTTAATATAGGAGCCCCGAATGAACTCCCACTTGGAGGTCAGGTCGTCCAGAGCGGCTTTTAGTGGGCCTTGGGCACCGCCTTTGGTGATCTGTGACAGGAAGGCGTCAAACTGCTTTGCCTGCTCGTCAAGAGGGATGTCGTTGGAGGAGCCCTGGAAGGTTTGCGATACCGAGGAATGGGTGCGGGCGGAGTACTTGGCCATCATCTGTGCCATAGTGACTGCCGCCGAGCGTGCGGCTTCAACTCTCTGGGCAGTTGCGACTTCGGCGCTTTCCCGGGCAACCGCGTACATCTCTGAAGCCACCTGATTCATCGATAACGCCTGGTTCGCCATATCGGACACCAGGCGCAGGTCGGGATAACCGGTGTTGCGCACGTCGTTGATGTTGCTCCGCATCAGATCCTTGAATTTGTCGAACTCCACGTTGAGGCTTTCAACCTGTTCTCCGGACAGTACGCCGGCGGTGCTGTCGGCGACCGAATTCATGGATTCGTTGGCGGCATTGATACTGGCGACAATCTCGTTCAGGGTTTCGGTATCGCCGCTTGCGCTGAACCGATAGTAGGCGTCCAGTGCCATGTAGTTATTGACCCGGAAGTTATGCAGGTCCGAAAGAAAGCCGTCGCCTTCCTGGGCGCGGACCGTAAAGGAGGTGATCAGTAACAGCACGAGCGCCGTTACCAGGGAACGTACCCGCAAGCGAGCGTCTTTCATCGGATGGGTCTCCGTTAAGGCTGTTTTATTATTTTGGACTAAAGTCTTAGGCTGAAGGTAAAGTAACTCCGCCGACCAATCAAGTTGTTTTAGGGGGCGCTACGGGAGTAAATGTAAACAAATTTAAAATTTACGTGATAAACCTACCGTTTCGCATCAATACCTTGAACTACATACTTGATAAACAACAATTCCATTCGCCTCCTGATGCCGTTCGGCTGTCCATTTCGAGGCTGGTCGGGTTGATTCTTCCAGAAACAAATTGACAAACGAGCCGTTTTTTTTCATCGTGTCACACCACGATTCAAACGACTGTATGAATTTTTGGATCGCTTGATCGGGTATTGATTGAAAACAGTGACCGAAATCTCGCTGCATCAGCGGTCGTCTTGCGAAGCGCTTGTGCGGCTGTTTCAGCAGTTCCAAACACAGACTGGAGATCAGTTGATGATTTACGAAGGTAAAGCCATCACGGTTAAAGAGATCGAAGGCGGGATCGCTCAGTTGAACTTTGACTTGCAGGGCGAGTCAGTGAACAAGTTCAACCGTCTCACGATTGAAGAGCTCCGCGCCGCGACTGACAAACTGGAAGCGCAGAAGGGCCTGAAAGGCCTGGTTGTGACCAGTTCCAAGGACAGCTTTATTGTTGGCGCCGACATTACGGAATTCACCGACCTGTTTGCCGGGCCGGAAGAAGACCTCGTTGCCAACAACCTCAAGGCCAATGAAGTATTCAGCGCGATTGAAGATCTGCCTTTCCCCACCGTAACGGCGATCAACGGTATGGCGTTGGGTGGCGGCTTTGAAATGTGTCTTGCCACGGACTACCGGGTGATGGACAAGAAGGCCAAAGTGGGTCTTCCGGAAGTAAAGCTGGGCATTTTCCCAGGTTTCGGTGGCACTGTGCGGCTGTCCCGTCTGGTCGGTGTTGACTACGCGGTTGAATGGATCTGCGGCGGCACTGAGAACCGTGCCGACAAAGCCCTTAAAGTCGGTGCAGTTGATGCCGTACTTGAGGGTGAGAAGCTGGTAGATGCGGCCATCAGCATTATCAACCAGTGCAACGACGGCAAGCTGGATTACCAGGCGCGTCGTGAAGAGAAGAAGGGCAAGATCAAGCTGAACGCCATGGAAAGCATGATGGCTTTCGAGATCTCCAAGGCGTACGTTGCCGGCCAGGCTGGCAAGAACTATCCGGCACCGGTCGAGGCGATCAAGGTCATGCAGAAGCATGCCGGCCTTACCCGTGACAAAGCGATCGAGGTTGAGGCTAAAGGCTTCGCCAAGATGGCCAAAACCAACGTGGCAGCCTGCCTGGTTGGCCTGTTCCTGAACGACCAGGAACTGAAGAAAAAGGCCAAGGCCTGGGAAAAGGAAGCCAATGACGTGAAACTGGCGGCCGTTCTGGGCGCTGGCATCATGGGTGGCGGTGTGGCTTACCAGTCCGCATTGAAGGGTACGCCCATCATCATGAAGGACATCGCCCAGGAAGGCATCGCTCTGGGTCTTAAAGAGGCCAAGAAGCTTCTTTCCAAGCGCGTTGACAAGGGTAAAATGGACGCCAGCAAGATGGCTGACGTTCTGAACAGCATCACGCCGACACTCAACTACGGCGACTTCAAGAACGTCGATCTGGTTGTTGAGGCCGTTGTTGAGAACCCGAAGGTTAAAGACGCTGTTCTGCGTGAGACCGAAGACAATGTTCGTGAAGACGCGATCCTGACGTCCAATACCTCCACCATTTCCATCGATCTTCTGGCCAAGAACCTGAAGCGTCCGGAAAATTTCTGCGGCATGCACTTCTTTAACCCGGTGCACATGATGCCCCTGGTTGAGGTTATCCGTGGTGAGAAGACCAGTGACAAGGCTATTGCCACCACAGTGGCCTACGCCAAGGCCATGGGTAAGACCCCGATTGTGGTCAACGATTGCC
This sequence comes from uncultured Marinobacter sp., assembly GCA_913057975.1. Lineage (GTDB taxonomy): Bacteria > Pseudomonadota > Gammaproteobacteria > Pseudomonadales > Oleiphilaceae > Marinobacter. The sequence goes on along the minus strand of CAJXOQ010000157.1, from coordinate 5,501 downwards.
CGGGCTTCCTGGTCAACCGTGTGCTGTTCCCGTACTTCGGTGGTTTTGTGAACCTGGTACGTGACGGCGCGGATTTCCAGCACGTCGACAAGGTCATGGAGAAGTTCGGTTGGCCGATGGGCCCTGCCTATCTGCTGGACGTGGTTGGCATGGACACCGGCAAGCACGCTGGCGAAGTCATGGCTGACGGCTTCCCGGACCGCATGAAGCACGAAGGTACTACCGCCATTGACGTGATGTTCGATAACAACCGTTACGGACAGAAGAACGACAAGGGCTTCTATAAGTACGAACTGGACCGCAAAGGCAAGCAGAAGAAGGTTGTCGACGAAGAAACCTACAAGCTGCTTGAGCCGGTTGTTCAGGGTAAGAACGATTTCAGCGACGAGGACATCATCGCACGTATGATGCTGCCTCTGTGCCTCGAAACCGTTCGCTGCCTGGAAGACGGCATTGTTGAAGACCCGGCAGACGCCGATATGGGCCTGATTTTCGGTATCGGCTTCCCGCCGTTCCGTGGTGGTGCCCTGCGTTATATCGACGACATGGGTGTCGACAAGTTCGTCGAGCTGGCAGACAAGTTTGCAGATCTTGGTCCCCTGTACCATCCGACCGAGAAGCTGCGTGAAATGGCCAAGACTGGCGAAAAGTTCTTTGGCTAACCCTGAACGAGATTTCCGAACGGAGAAAGATCTATGAGCCTTAATCCGAGAGACGTTGTCGTCGTCGATTGCGTGCGGACTCCGATGGGGCGTGCCAAAAACGGCTGCTTCCGCAATGTTCGTGCGGAGACCCTGTCGGCTGCGCTTATCGAAGCACTGTTTGAGCGCAACCCGAAGCTCGACCCGAAAGAAGTTGAAGATGTGATCTGGGGCTGTGTAAATCAGACCAAAGAGCAGGGCTTCAACGTGGCGCGTCAGATTTCATTGCTGACCCGCATCCCTCATGAGTCTGCTGCGCAGACCGTGAACCGTCTGTGTGGTTCTGCCATGAGCGCGATCCACACCGCCGCCCAGGCGATCCAGACTGGCAACGGCGATGTGTTCTTCGTGGGTGGTGTTGAGCACATGGGGCACATTCCCATGACCGACGGTTTTGACCACAACCCGGCTGCGTCCAAGTACTCTGCCAAAGCATCCAATATGATGGGCCTGACCGCAGAAATGCTCGCCAAGATGCACGGCATCACCCGTGAGCAGCAGGACGAGTTTGGCGCACGTTCACATCGCCTGGCGCATGAAGCCACTCAGGAAGGCCGCTTCAAGAACGAAATCGTTCCGATTGAAGGCCATGACGAGAACGGCTTTAAAGTGCTGATCGAGGAAGACGAGACCATCCGTCCCGAAACCACCGCTGAATCGCTGGGTCAGCTGAAGCCAGCATTCGATCCGAAAAACGGTACAGTGACTGCAGGTACGTCCTCGCAGCTGACTGACGGTGCCGCAGCCATGGTGCTGATGTCCGCAGAGCGTGCTGAAGCTCTGGGCCTGAAGCCGGTTGCCAGGATTCGCAGCATGGCTGTTGCCGGTTGTGATCCCGCGATCATGGGTTACGGCCCGGTTCCGGCCACCAAGAAGGCGTTGAAGCGCGCAGGCCTGAAAGTCGAAGATATCGACTTCTGGGAACTGAACGAAGCCTTTGCGGGTCAGTCCCTGCCGGTCCTGAAAGACCTGAAGCTGTTGGGTGTAATGGAAGAGAAAGTAAACCTGAATGGTGGCGCGATTGCCCTTGGGCATCCGCTGGGTTGTTCCGGTGCACGTATCTCTACAACCCTGCTGAATGTCATGCAGGCCAAAGGCGGTAAGCTTGGTGTTTCCACCATGTGTATCGGCCTGGGGCAGGGCATTGCAACGGTATGGGAGCGTCTCTGATTCATTGAGCAGAATCAGTAACGCTGTCTCAGGAGGCCCGGCAAACGCCGGGCTTTCCTGTCTCTGACTGGAGAAAAAGGCGCCTGGAAATAAAAGAATGGGTTGTCTTGCTTTTCTTGACCCTGTAAAACAATGCACCTATACACTTGTGGCGGCTATGGACTGTTTTCTAGCCGACTGATTTTACAGCGAGTTTCCGGTTTGCTGATTTTTTAACCGATTATCGCCAAGGACACAGATCTCCGATATGGGTAAAAGCCTCGTTATTGTCGAGTCGCCAGCGAAAGCGAAGACCATCAACAAATACCTGGGGTCCGACTTCATTGTGAAGTCCAGCGTCGGGCACATTCGCGACCTTCCGGTCAGCGGTAGCGGCTCAACGTCAGATCCGAAAGAACGTGCCAGGCAGGCCGCGTTGACCCGCAAGATGAGCCCGGAAGAGAAGGTGGTTCACAAGAAACGGAAGTCCAGGGAGCAACTGGTTGCCCGCATGGGGGTAGATCCTGACCAGGACTGGAGCGCCCGATACGAGATACTGCCCGGCAAGGAAAAGGTTGTCAGCGAACTCAAGCGGTTGGCAAAGTCCGCCGATCATATCTATCTCGCGACGGATTTGGACCGTGAGGGGGAGGCGATCGCCTGGCACCTCCAGCAGACCATTGGGGGCGAACCCGAAAAATATCGCCGCGTGGTGTTCAATGAGATAACCAAGCGTGCCATCCAGGAGGCCTTCAAGGATCCGGGGAATCTCGATAACAACCGCGTTAACGCGCAGCAGGCGCGTCGATTCCTCGACCGGGTCGTCGGCTATATGGTATCGCCATTGCTGTGGGCCAAGATAGCACGCGGCCTTTCGGCCGGTCGGGTTCAGTCGGTTGCAGTCCGGCTTATCGTCGAACGCGAACGGGAAATCCGCAAGTTCATTCCCGAAGAGTTTTGGCAGTTGCATGCTGACCTGGCTTCTAAGCAGGCCGAGCAGCCCGTTCGTTTTGAAGTGACCCGATACGACGATAAAGCCTATCGTCCAGTCAGTGAGAAACAGAGTGTCGAACATGTTGACCGCCTGAAAGATGGCACGTTCAAGGTGGCCAAACGAGAGGACAAGCCGACGCGCTCACGTCCCTCCGCCCCCTTTATTACGTCCACGCTGCAGCAGGCGGCCAGCAACCGGATGGGGTTCAGCGTCAAGAAAACCATGATGCTGGCCCAGCGCCTCTATGAAGCCGGCTTCATTACCTACATGCGTACCGACTCGACCAACCTGAGCCAGGACGCTGTGAGCGGTTGCCGCGAATTTGTCAAAAAGCAGTTCGGTGATAAATTCCTGCCGGAGAAACCAAGGGTTTACGGTAGCAAAGAGGGCGCCCAGGAGGCCCACGAGGCCATCCGTCCGACCGATGTGAGTCGTAGGCCGGCCGATATAAGCGGCCTGGAGAAAGATGCTGAGAAGCTCTACGACCTGATCTGGCGCCAGTTTATTGCCTGCCAAATGGCTGATGCTGAATTCCTGAGCACGTCCATTGTGGTTGCCAACGGTGATTACGAGCTTCGTACGCGGGGGCGAATCATCAAGTTTGAGGGTTTCCTCAAAGTGGCGCCCCAGTCGGCCAAGAAAGATGAAGATATCGCGCTTCCTGACATCAAGGTTGACGAAACCCTGACACTGAAGAAGCTCGATCCCAGCCAGCATTTCACCAAGCCGTCGCCGCGCTATACCGAGGCGAGCCTGGTCAAGGAGCTGGAGAAGCAGGGTATTGGGCGGCCATCCACCTACGCATCGATTATCTCCACCATTCAGGATCGCGGCTACGTCCGTTTGCAGAATCGCCGCTTCTACGCTGAAAAAATGGGCGAGATCGTCACCGAGCGGTTGTCGGAATCCTTTCCGAACCTGATGGACTTTGACTTCACCGCCAAAATGGAAGGTGAGCTGGATGACATCGCCGGTGGCGAGGTGGACTGGAAAAAGGTGCTCAATGATTTCTATGGTCGTTTCCGTCAGCAACTGGAAACCGCCGAGAGTGGCGAAGACGGAAGCATGCGGGCGAATACCCCGACCGAGACCGACATTCCGTGCCCGACTTGCAGTCGCCCCATGCAGATTCGCGTGGCCAGTACCGGCGTTTTCCTGGGATGTTCAGGGTACTCCCTGCCGCCTAAAGAACGGTGCAAAACGACCATCAACCTGGTGTCCGGTGACGAGGTTGTCAGCGCGGACGAAGATGTCGATGGCGAAGGTGAAACCCGTCTGCTCCGCAAGAAGCGGCGTTGTCCGAAATGCGGAACTGCCATGGACAGTTACCTGGTGGACGAAGGTCGCAAACTCCATGTGTGCGGTAACAACCCGGATTGTTCCGGCTATGAAGTGGAGAAGGGTACGTTCCGAATCAAGGGTTATGAAGGTCCAACCCTGGAGTGCGACAAGTGCGGCTCCGAAATGCAGCTTAAAACCGGGCGTTTTGGGAAATACTTCGGCTGTACCAACACCGAATGCAAGAACACACGCAAGCTGCTGAAAAGCGGCGAGCCTGCGCCTCCCAAGATGGATCCGGTGCCGATGCCTGAGCTGCAGTGCCAGAAGGTTGAAGACACCTATGTGCTGCGTGATGGCGCTTCCGGATTGTTCCTGGCTGCCAGCAAGTTTCCCAAGAATCGGGAGACGCGTCCGCCGCTGGTTATGGAGATCAAACCTCACCGAAAGGAAATTGATCCCAAGTACGGTTACTTGATGGATGCTCCGGAGCGTGACCCGGAAGGTAATCCGACGGTTATCCGTTACAGCCGGAAGAGCAAGGAGCAGTATGTGATGTCGGAAAAGGACGGCAAAGCGACAGGCTGGTCTGCGTGGTTTGTGAACGGCAAATGGCAGCCGAAAGAGAAGTGACTATAGGATGACTGGCAGGTTGGGCTCGACACCTATCCTGCCAGTTGTTTGAAAGCGAACCTCAGGGTTTCTTGCGCAGCCGTTGTATCAGTGAAGACGTATCCCAGCGGCTTCCCCCCATCTGCTGAACATCTCCATAGAACTGGTCAACGAGTGCGGCGACCGGAATCCTTGAGCCGTTTTTTCGCGCCTCTTCGAGGCAGATTGCCAGATCCTTGCGCATCCAGTTGACAGCGAAGCCGTGCTCGAACTCCCCATCAATCATGGTGCCTGAGCGATTTTCCATCTGCCACGATTGAGCTGCTCCTTTTGAGATCACGTCGACGACCTTGCGGACATCCAGTTCCGCCTGTTCGGCAAAGTGAAGGGCTTCCGAGAGGCCCTGAACCAGTCCGGCGATGGCGATCTGGTTGACCATCTTCGTCTTCTGGCCGCTGCCGATCGGTCCCATGTGGTTCAGGGCTTTGGCGTAATGCTCCATCAGCGGTTTCGCTTGCGAAAAAGGGTCGGCCTCCCCACCACACATAATGGTAAGCTGGCCGTTTTCCGCACCCTGCTGGCCACCGGATACCGGGGCGTCAATGAACTCAAGGTTGCGGGCGCTGGCAAGCTGGCCCAGTTGCTCTGCAATGCCTGCCGAAGCAGTTGTATGGTCGACCAGCACGGCGCCGGGCTTGGCGTTGGCAATGATGCCCTCAGGGCTGTCTCTTATACACATCTCCGAGCCCACGAGACGGACTCCTATC
>CAJXOQ010000156.1 GCA_913057975.1 uncultured Marinobacter sp. | reverse complement strand
GAGATAGGAGTCCGTCTCGTGGGCTCGGAGATGTGTATAAGAGACAGCCCCTGCGCACCGGCTACTGTGCCGCCAAGCACGCGGTGATGGGCTTCTTCGACGCCCTGCGGGCCGAGGTGGAAGACGATGGCATTCTGGTCTCCACCATCACCCCCGGATTTATCCGCACGGACATTTCCCGCAATGCCCTGGCGGCCGATGGCTCTGCCTTCGGCGAGGAAGACGAGAACATTGCCGGTGGCATGGACGTCGGCGAGTGCGCGGATGTCATCGTCAGTGCGCTGGCCAAGGGAAAACGCGAGATTCCCGTCGGCAAGGGCAAGGAAATGGCAGCGCTTTGGGTCAAGCGTGTCGCTCCCGAGATGATGTTTAAGTTGGCGCGCAAGCAGAACTGAATCTGGAGTCACTGAAAACGGTTATGTACCAATCCACGTCAGCGGATCATCACCCAAGAGTCTGCTTCTTACACATTGCCACGCTGCTATTTTTTTCAATAGCCAGCCTCCCGGTCATGGCCGGTGAAGTCAGCCTCGGCGTTGCTGCTAATTTCACCGACACCACCCGCGAACTGGCCAAACAGTTTGAAGCCAAGACTGGCCACACGGTTTCAGCCAGCTTCGGGTCCACCGGCAAGCTGTACGCCCAGATCCGGAACGGTGCGCCCTTCGACGTGTTCATGGCCGCCGATGCACGCAGGCCGGCGCTTATTGAGAAGGCGCGGGCCGGCGCCCCCAATACCCGCTTCACCTATGCCCGGGGCAAGCTGGTGCTTTGGAGCCCGACCCCGGACGCTTTCGGGGACGCTGATAGCTACCTGGCCCAACAAACGTTCTCAAGGCTGGCCATGGCAAACCCGAAGACCGCGCCCTACGGTCTTGCAGCACAACAGGTTCTGGAACATTTGGGCCATTGGAAGGCACTGCAGGCGAAGCTGGTTCGTGGCGATTCCATCGCCCAGGCCTTTCAGTTTGTGGTCAGCCGCAACGCCCAGGCCGGCTTTGTGGCCCTGTCTCAGGTAACATCCTGGGATGACAAGGAAGGCGCCCTATGGAACGTGCCCCAGGACTATTACCAACCCATTGACCAACAGGCTATCCTTTTGAACCGGGGAACCAGCAACGAGGCAGCCCTGGCCTGGATGGACTTCCTGAAATCGAACGCTGCCATCGCCACGATCCGGGGCTATGGCTATGACCCCGCTTACGACACGGCCGACTGATGCTTGAAATCTACTGGGACCCGGTCTGGCTGACGCTCAGGCTGGCCACGACGACCACATTGTTGCTGTTGCTCATAGGCACCCCCATCGCCTGGTGGTTGGCCCGCTCCCGGCATTGGTTGCGTCAGCCAGTCGCAGCGATCGTTGCCCTGCCCCTGGTGCTGCCACCCACAGTGCTCGGTTTCTACCTGTTGCTGGTCATGGGGCCTGACGGCTGGGTTGGCCAGATAACACAGTCCCTCGGAATCGGCCTGTTGCCATTTACCTTTGAGGGCCTGGTGGTGGCGTCGGTCATATACTCCCTGCCATTCACCGTTCAACCTCTGCAGAATGCCTTTGAAGCCGTAGGCGAGGGCTTCATGGAAGCCGCCTCAACCCTTCGTGCCGCTCCGTGGGAGCGGTTCCTGTTTATCGCAGTGCCCCTGGCAAGAAACGGATTCCTGACCGCCTCCGTGCTCACCTTCGCCCACACCATCGGTGAGTTCGGCGTGATCCTGATGATCGGTGGTAACATCCCGGGTGAAACCAAGGTGTTGTCGGTGGCCATCTACGACCACGTGGAATCCCTTGAGTACGCCCAGGCCCACTGGCTGTCCGCCGGCATGGTGGTGTTCTCCTTTGTGGTTCTGGTGACCCTCTACGCGCTTAACGGCAAAGCCCGCGCGGGAGCTCTCAGATGACCGCCACTATCCATGCCCGCTTCCGGTGTGCCTTTCCGGGGTTCGACCTGGACGTTGATCTGACCCTCCCGGGCACCGGCATTACCGCGCTGTTCGGGCACTCCGGTTGCGGCAAGACCACACTGCTTCGGTGCATGGCAGGCCTTCAGAACGCGCCCGGAACCATGACCGTTCTGGGCGAACCCTGGCAGACTGAAGAGCTCGTCCGGCCGGTACACAAGCGCGCCCTGGCCTACGTGTTCCAGGAAACCCAGCTTTTTCCCCACCTGAACGTCCGCAGGAACCTGGAGTTCGGTTACCGCCGCATTCCCGCCGGCGAACGACAGATCAGATTCGATGACGCCGTTCGCTGGCTCGGCCTGGAATCCCTGCTGGAGCGCATGCCTGCCGGACTTTCCGGCGGTGAACGCCAGCGGGTCGCGATTGCGCGGGCACTGCTGACCAGTCCAAGGCTACTGCTGATGGATGAGCCGCTGTCCGCTCTGGACCGCGCCAGCAAACAGGACATCCTGCCCTACCTCGAGAGGCTCCGGGACACCCTTGCGATTCCCATCATCTACGTGTCCCACTCCACGCCAGAGGTCGCCCGCCTGGCCGACCACATCGTGATGATGGAGGATGGCCGGGTGGTGGCCAAGGGACCGTTGCAGGAAACGCTCGCCCGCACCAACAACCCTTTTCGACTGGAAGACGATGCCGGGGTTCTGCTGGAAGGACGGATCGACCATCTGGACGAGCGCTGGCATCTAGCCCTGTTCAGGTTCGACGGCGGCCAACTGTGGTTGCGCCAGGACGACCGGCTGACACCCGGAGACAGGGTTCGAGTGCAGGTCCTGGCGCGAGATATCAGCCTCGCACTGACCGAGCATTCCGACCAGAGCATCCAGAACCTGGTTCCGGCCATCATCGATCAGGTCGATCCGGATGTGGCGCCGGGCGTCAGCCTTGTGCGACTTCTCGCGGGGCCCACCCCACTGTTATCAAGGCTGACCACCCGGTCCGTAGACCAACTCGGCCTTGAACCCGGCAAGACCGTGTGGATGCAAATAAAGTCCGTGGCTCTCGTGGACTGACACCTTTGGCCCGGTGTTTGGCCCGGTGTTTGGCCCGCCCTGCTATCCGGCGTCGGGGCCCGGATGGTTACCCTGAGCTATCCCACACAACGAAAAAGGCCGCTGGTTCCAGCGGCCTTTCGGGACAGGGTAGCAATCGGTTTCAGCGGGTACCGTACACCACCATGGTCTTGCCCTTGACCCGTACCAGGCCCTGGTCTTCGAGGGTTTTCAGAACCCGTCCGACCATCTCCCGGGAGCAACCAACGATCCGACCGATCTCCTGGCGGGTGATCTTGATTTGCATACCATCAGGGTGGGTCATGGCGTCCGGTTCCTTGCACAGGTCCAGCAGCGTGCGGGCAACCCGTCCAGTCACGTCGAGGAAGGCAAGGTCACCCACCTTGCGGGTGGTCTGGCGCAGCCGTGAGGCCATCTGCTCGCCGATGAAGTACAGAACTCTGGGGTCTTGCTGGGCGATTTCACGAAACTTGGTATAGCTGATCTCGGCAACTTCGCACTCCGTCTTGGCCTTTACCCAGGCGCTGCGCGAATCCATGTTGTCGAACAGCCCCATTTCACCGAAGAAATCCCCAGCGTTCAGGTAAGCCATGATCATCTCGCGGCCATCGTCGTCCTCGATAATGACGGTAACGGAGCCCTTGACGATGTAAAACAGGGAATCGCTTTTGTCCCCTGCATAAATAATGGTGCTCTTGGCAGGGTAACGCCGGCGATGGCACTGCGAAAGAAAATAGTCCAGATGCTTGGTTTTCTGCTCAACCGGCTTGACGATAGTGGCCATAGTGCGAGTCATGCCTCCTTTGTACTGGCGGGATTCCAATGTTTTTATTCACCCTGCTTTCCCTGCGGGTTTATTCATTATGAGCGCAACTTATAACAAGAAGGCCCGGTTTCGGCAACCTGAAACAGTATAGACCAGATCAGCGGGGCTGCTTTTCAGCAGGCTGCTGGCGCTAACGGGATATGCTAGCATCGCTGCCAATCGTACGTTATATCCCATTCGGAGCGCGAAATCAGATGAAAGCAACCATTGACTGGACCGGCGACGCAAGCTTCCGGGCAACCAGCGGCAGCGGCCACTCGGTGCAGATGGACGGCCCACCCGACCATGGCGGCAAGGACCTGGGGGCACGCCCCATGGAAATGATGCTGATGGGGCTGGGAGGCTGCTCATCCTTTGACGTCATGAGCATTCTGCAAAAAAGCCGTCAGGACGTCACCGCCTGCCATGCCGAACTCGAAGCGGAGCGGGCTGACGCCGTTCCGGCAGTGTTTACCCGCATTCACCTGCATTTCGTGGTCACCGGAAACAACCTCAAGGAAAATCTGGTGAAGCGCGCTGTCAGCCTGTCGGCCGAGAAGTACTGCTCTGCGTCCATCATGCTGGAAAAGGCGGGCGTTGCCATCACGCACAGCCATGAAATACGCGACACTGCCTGAACCGGCAGACAACAGGTCCCCTCAGCGCGGTCACAGAGGCCTGCTAGTCTATGGCAAACCGGCGGTTATTACGGATGCTAGAATGTTGCCCTGCACTCTACCCAAATTGAGGGTCGGTGTGCATAATACGCACCCTTCTCCGCCGGTCTGCGCAAAAGGTAAACAATCCGGTCAGTTATCGGTGGCGGCCTTGGTGGCATGCATCAGACAGACATGACCACTGACATTCATCTCCAGACAATTGGGGGGGCTGAACATGGAAACCAAACTACAGTTACATGGTTTCAATAACCTGACCAAATCACTGAGCTTCAACATCTACGACATCTGTTATGCGCAGACCGAAGAGCAACGTGAAGCTTACATTGACTACATCGATGAGATGTACAATGCCGAACGCCTGACCCAGATCCTCACCGACGTGGTCAAGATCATCGGTGCCAACGTGCTCAATATTGCCCGTCAGGACTATGAGCCCCACGGCGCCTCTGTCACCATGCTGATTGCCGAACACGAACTCAGCAACGGTGAGCCGGACAACGAGGAGTCACCAGGCCCTCTGCCGGATGCCATCGTGGCCCACCTGGACAAAAGCCACGTAACAGTACATACCTACCCGGAGAGCCACCCCTACGAAGGCATCAGCACCTTCCGTGCGGATATCGACGTGTCGACCTGCGGTTTGATCTCGCCGTTGAAAGTACTGAACTACCTGATTCACAGCTTCGACTCCGATGTGGTCACGGTGGACTATCGGGTACGCGGCTTTACCCGCGACGTGGACGGCACCAAGCACTACATTGACCACGACATCAACTCGATCCAGAACTACCTGTCCGAAGATACCCAGAACGCTTACCAGATGATTGACGTCAACGTGTATCAGGAAAATCTGTTCCACACCAAGATGATGCTCAAAAATTTCGATCTGGATAACTATGTGTTCGGCGTCAATGCCAGCGACCTTGACCCCCAGGAGGCGCAATCCATCGAGGATCGTCTGCGCCGGGAGATGCTGGAGATTTTTTACTCCCGCAACGTCGAGTAGTAGCATGCACAGGAAGATTGGCCTGCGCCTTACCGGGCGCGGGCCAACTCGATCAATTTAACTGAACAACCTTTCCAAGATTCTCCGATTTCATCTTTTCCCATCACGCAGTTCAATAGCCTCATAGCGTTTTAATCACCCAAGAGGCTCTGAACATGAAGAATATTCTCATTATTACCGCAAGCATTTTTGGTCAGGACGGCCAGTCATCCAGACTCGTCAGTCAGACACTGGACCAGCTCCGGCAGACCTACGGCGACATCCAGGCCACCTATCGGGATCTCTCCGCAGAGCCGGTACCGCATCTGGACGCCGAACGGTTCGGTGCCTTCCTGACCAACGCGGACGACCGCGATGGCTCACAGCAAGGCGTCGTCGATTATTCAGATTTGCTGATCAGTGAAGTTGTCGACGCAGACGTCATTGTTATGGGTGTGCCGATGTACAACTTCGGTGTACCGTCGGTGCTGAAAGCCTATTTCGACCACATTGCCCGGGCCGGCATCACTTTCCGATACACGGCGAGCGGCCCTGTTGGCCTTCTGGAAGATCGGCCGGTGTACATCCTGGCGGCGCGCGGCGGCCTATACGCCGGCACGCCGAACGATACTCAGACGCCGTTCATTCGTTCCTTCCTTGGTTTTATCGGCCTTAAGGACATTCACTTTGTCTACGCCGAGGGTCTCAACATGGGGGATAATCAGAAAGCGAATTCCCTGCAAGAGGCCGGACGAGCCATTGAAACTCTGACCGCCTGAGTCCGGCGATTCTAGGCACTGGAAGGAGATCCGTCATGACCGAACGAACCCTCAGACAGGTTATTCCCGGTACCGAAACGTCCGATGGCGCTGGCGTTCGTATCAAGCGCTCCCTCGGGCAGCAGCAGAACGTCCGTCTTGATCCCTTCCTGATGCTGGACGAGTTCGGTTCCGACCAGCCTCAGGACTATATGGCCGGCTTCCCGTCCCATCCGCATCGTGGATTTGAAACGGTGACCTACATGATCGAAGGCCACATGCTGCATGAGGATCATCTCGGTAACCGGGGCAATCTGAAAAATGGCGGCGTGCAGTGGATGACCGCCGGACGCGGTATTGTCCACTCCGAAATGCCCCAGCAGGAATCGGGGCAGATGCGCGGTTTCCAGCTGTGGCTCAATCTGCCGGCTGCGGAGAAAATGAAACCGGCGGGTTACCGTGATATCCAGCCTGATGAAATACCGGCCATTGCCGTGGATGGTGGGTTGATCAAGCTGGTGGCCGGAGAGCTTACCGTTGACGGCCAGCCGCACCAGGGTACCGTCACTGGCGGCAGCACACGCCCGTTGTATGCAGACATCCACCTGGAACCGGGAAAGGAAATCCTGCTGCCGATCGATCCGGAACTGGAAGGCCTGCTTTACCTGTATGCCGGAGAAGCATCCCTGATTTCAGAGGCGGGCCCGCAGCCCCTGAAACGCTCAGCGGCAAGCATTCTTTCCGAAGGTGACAGTGTCCACGTTGGCGCCGGTAAGAACGGAGCCCGAGTGCTGCTGATTGCCGGCAAACCAATTGGCGAGCCTGTGGTGCAATATGGCCCGTTCGTGATGAACAGTCGTGAAGAGATCGAGCAGACCCTCCGGGACTACAAGGATGGTCGCCTGACGGTCTGAAGGCCTTCAGGCAAAGGGCTTGTGGGCGATCAGGTCCTGCACCAGCGGGCGCATGGTCAGGTCCATGGCCAGCGATAGCTTGGTTCCCGGGATGACCAGCGTGTCATAACGGGACAGGCTGCTGCCGCCGATCATCTGCAACAGATAGGGGAAATCCACTTCCGATGGGTCCCGAAAACGGATGACGATCAGGCTCTCGTCTTCCGTCGGCACGTCGCGGACCACAAACGGGTTGGATGTGTCGACCAGTGGAATGCGCTGGAAGTTCACATGGGTGTGAGCGAACTGCGGGACAATGTCATGCACGTAATCGTCCATACGGTTGACAATGGTCTGAACGACGGCTTCTTGTGAGTACCCGCGCTTGTTGGTGTCGCGGTGAATTTTCTGGATCCACTCCAGGTTGACGATCGGCACCACTCCCACCAACAAATCCACGTACTGGGCAATGTTGTAGGCATCGCTGACCACGCCACCGTGCAGGCCTTCGTAGAACAGGAGGTCCGTTTCCGCCGCCAGCGGCCCCCAGGGGGTGAACGTACCCGGTTTGTGGCCGGCCTCGATCAACCGCCGGTCTTCATCATGAACATACTGGCGGAACTGGCCGTTGCCGGTATGCCCATAGTCATAGAACAGCGCCTCCAGCTTGTCGATATGGTTCGCCGCCATGGCAAAATGGTTGCGTTCACCGAACTGCCCCTTGGCCGCAAGGCGGGCCATCTGCTCACGGTTGTAGCGATGAAAGCTGTCACCACTGACCATGGCTGCCCGCAGCCCTTCGCTGGCAAACAGGCGGCTGAATATCTCACCCGTAGTGGTGGTTCCAGCGCCGGAGGAGCCGGTGACCGCGATGATCGGATGGCGTTTAGACATAGCAGGAGGTCCGGAAAGTCAGTCCAGGCTGGTCAGCAGCCGCGGCTTTTCGATGGTAAAACCCTGAGCGTAATCCACACCCAGACTGGTCAGCATATCGAGAACCGCGCGTGTTTCAACCCGTGAAGCAATCACTTCCCGTTTCATGTAGTGCGCCATATCCACCATCGACTTCACCATGGCCTGATCGGTTTCACTGGCGTCCAACTGGCTGGTGAAGGCGCTGTCCAGCTTGATCATATCCACCGGCAGGCTGCGCATGAACTGGAACGACGTTGGCCCACTGCCGAAATCCCCAAGACAGAAACGGCATCCCAGCTCTTTCATTTCCTCAATGAATTCCGAAATGCCCTGAATGTCGTTGATTGCGGATGCCTCGGTTATTTCGAACCACAACCGTTCGATGGGAGCATCTTTCTGGCTCAGCTTGTCGTAAATAAACTCCATCAGTTGCTGATCGTTCAGCGAGTGACCAGAGAGATTGATGCAGATCCCACCCATGTGCTCCGGGTCGGGTGCGTGGTCACGAAGCCAGTCCAGCATGTGCCCCACCACCCAGCGGTCAACCGCTTGCATTCGGTCATAGCGCTCCGCCATGCGGACAAAATCCTTGCCGGTGATGAGGTTGCCATCGTCATCATACATACTGATGAGAACCTCGTACTGCGCTGCCATGGACGTGCGCGCGTGCAGCGGGATGATCTTCTGGCAACGCAGCAGCATACGCTCCTCGTTGAGATCCCCAAGGTTGGCCACCTTCGCCGCAATCTGCTCCTGACGGGCATGGTCGTGCGCATCCAGGGAGTATTCCATCACCTTGCCATGGCCGCGTTTCTTGGCCGACTTCATGGCTTCCTCCGCCGCCTTCAGCCAACGTTCGGCGTTCGCCAGCGCCGGCAACTCAGGTGCCAGGCCAACACTGGCCGAGAGATGGTAACTGCCGCTGTCGAAAACAAACTCCATGGCTTCTATGGCCGCGACAATCCCACGGGACGCGTCCAGGGCGTTTTCCGCCGGCAGCATAAGCGCGAACTCATTCCCCGAGAACCGGGCCAGCGGCATGCCATCACCAACGTGACTGCGGAGCACATCAGCCACCCTGCGCAAAGCTTCATCACCGGCCTGGTAGCCGGCCGTATCGTTGAGCAGACGGAACTGGCGCAGGTCCAGCAATACAAGAGCCCGCTGGTCCTCGCGCCTGGCCAGTTGCTGATCCAACATACGTTCAAATTCTGTCTCTTATACACATCTCCGAGCCCACGAGACGGACTCCTA
>CAJXOQ010000155.1 GCA_913057975.1 uncultured Marinobacter sp. | reverse complement strand
GGAGTCCGTCTCGTGGGCTCGGAGATGTGTATAAGAGACAGCGCCAGGACCTTATCCAGCCTGTGCTGCAGGCGCCGGGTGACGGTGGTGCGACGGAAGCTGAGCCACTCCGTCAGCATTTCGCGCAGGCCCTTCACGCCCGGGCGGCCGTCATTGCCGATGACGTTGATATTCACCCGATAGGTTTTCTCCAGGTCGGTGCTGGCAAACAGGTGAGCCATAAGCCCTTCATGGTCCACGCGATTGGAGCGCGGAACAATCACCAACCGGGTCGGGTTTTCGTGGTCGGATTCGTCGCGCAGGTCCGCGACCATGGGCAGCTTTTTGGTCTGCATCTGCTGAGCGATCTGCTCCAGCACGCGGTTCCCGGAAACCTGATGAGGTAGGTCCGTCACCACGATTTCCCCACTCTCGTTAATCCAGCGCGCCCGCATCCTTAGCGAGCCCCGGCCGGTCTCGTACATCTGGCGGATATCCTTGCGAGGCGTAATAATCTCCGCGTAGGTGGGAAAGTCCGGCCCCTGGACATGCTCACACAGGTCATCGGTGGTGGCTTCCGGCTGGTCGAGTAGCCTTACACAGGCTGCTGCCACCTCCCGGACATTGTGGGGCGGAATGTCCGTTGCCATACCCACGGCAATACCGGTGGTGCCGTTCAAAAGCACATGAGGCAACCTTGCAGGCAACACCGAAGGCTCATCCATGGTGCCATCAAAGTTCGGAACCCAGTCCACCGTGCCCTGCCCCAGCTCGCTGAGAAGGACATCCGCGAATTTGGCGAGGCGGGATTCAGTGTAACGCATGGCCGCGAAAGATTTGGGGTCGTCAGGCGCGCCCCAGTTGCCCTGGCCATCCACCAGTGGGTAGCGATAGGAAAACGGCTGGGCCATCAACACCATGGCTTCGTAACAGGCACTATCGCCGTGGGGGTGAAATTTACCCAGAACATCACCCACGGTACGGGCGGACTTCTTGTACTTTGAGGTGGATTTCAGGCCAAGCTCGGACATGGCGTAGATAATGCGCCGCTGCACCGGCTTCAGTCCGTCTCCGACATTGGGCAACGCCCTGTCCAGGATGACGTACATGGAATAGTCGAGGTAAGCTTTTTCGGTGTAGTCCCGCAGTGAAACCCGCTCAAAGCCTTCATCCGTGGTCTGAAACTCTGGCATGGATGCCCCTTTATTATTGCCTGATATGAATTCCGCTCGTTATCCCGGCCTGCAGCCGGGACTGCACATTATATGGAGGCGGGGACGGATACACCAACACCCCGTGGAATTTCCAATAGCGGAATTCCCGCATGGAGAGAGTGTAACCCTCACCGTATGCTCGCCATCAGTAAAACGATGATCCGTTTCACGACACCCACGAGTGGAGAACTATGAGACCCAACCTGAAAGCCTGCGGGCAGGCCCTGATTACGGCCATGGTGAACGCTGTTCTTGCTCTTACCCTGATGCTATTGGTGGAGTTTGCCATCACCGGCACTTTCCAATTGGCGGGTCCTTATCTGTGGGCGGGGGTACTTATCGGACTGGTTATATTCTTCGCCCAGTTCTGGCGTCAGCGCCACCTTTGCCGGAATGGGCAATCGACCCAGGAATCCCCGGATACTCTTTAGCAGGTATTCCTGGCAAACGATCCCCACGTCTGGTCAACACCAGAGGTGGGGCCTCTAAATAACCTTTACTGGCGAATGCCTTCCACAGAAATAATCATCTCAACGGTTTCAGATGCCTTGCCCAGATCCATGGGGATACCGAAGTCCGTCAACTTGAATTCGGTTTCAGCTTCAAACCCCATGCGGTAACCACCCCACGGATCGTCACCATGCCCGAGCATTTCCACGTCCAGGGTGATCTCTTTCGTCACACCGCGCAGGGTCAGGTCACCGACGATATCGGCCTCGCCCTCATCGTCCACAACCACTCTTTTGCTCTTGAATGTGGCCTCTGGGAATTCGTCAACGTACAGGAAGTCTTCCGAGCGCAGGTGCTTGTCGCGCTCGGCGTGGTTGGAATCAACGCTGGAGGTGTCCACCGCAACCTCAACGGAACTGTTCGCCGGGTTTTGTGCATCGTACACAAATTCACCATCGAAATCGTTAAACCGGCCATACAACCAGCTATAGCCCAGATGGGAAATCTTGAATGTAATAAACTGGTGAGTGTCTTTGGCATCAAAAGCATAGGTTCCGCTGTGCTCGGACGCCTGAACTCCGCCAGACACCGTAAGTGCAACCGCAGATGCAAGCAGCAGTTTTTTCATGTTTATCTCCTTGTTGAAACAGCCCGTAGGCACGATTGAATCGATAGTCTGAATTACGATTGGCGGCGACCTGCACCCAACATGCGCCGAAGGGTGTCGTCCCGGTCAATCAGGTGATGCTTGACCGCAGCCAGACCGTGTACACCGGCAAGCACGACAAGTGCCCAGGTAGACCAGTAATGAACAAGCCCGGCAGTATCTTCCATCCCCTTAATCTGGCCGGTCACCGAAGGCACATCAAACCAGTTGAACACACTGATCGAGGACCCATCCGCCGTCGAAATCAGGTACCCACTGGCCATGGCAACAAAAATCAGCACATAGAGAAGAGAGTGTGCGCCATGAGCGGCCAACACTTCCAGTCGGCTATGGCTCGGGAGTGCACGCGGCAGCGGATTGAACAGTCGCCACACCAGGCGAAACAGCATGACCAACAGCAGCAATATACCGATACTTCTATGGATATCCGGGCCGGTGCGATACCAGTCGTCGTAGTAGGATAGATCAACCATCCAGTAACCCAACCCAAAGAGGCCAAACACCGCTACAGCCACCAGCCAGTGAATAGCGACGGATACCACACCAAAATTACTGCTCGAATTGCGTACCTGCATGACGCTTAACGTCGCACTCCCCGAAACCAGACAAGTTTAATTACACCAGTTTAGAAGAGCCCAAGGCAAAACCAATCAAAATGTTTTGGATATAAAGATCAGAATATCTGACCAAGAAACCCATACGCACTATCCCTTATACCTTTGGTCTGATACGGGTTTTACGGATTGCGGAAAACAATGGGCACGATAAAATTTTCATATACTTTATTTACCCGGTTCGGGTCACTCAGTGAACGAGAGGAATAAACATGGAACTTGAATTCGACGAATCCGTCGCCGTACCCAGCAACAACTGATTTCCTGCAGCTCCCACCGGAGCTGCCGGACATTGCCCCTGCCACGCTTCCTGCGCACCGTCACCCGACGCTAATTGTTTTTACATGAAATAGTGGTAATAACCTGCTGTTTTTGGCAATCTTCTGTCTAACTAAAATATCCTGTTCGTTCTGACTGATTTATTTACTGATGATCAGTGGAATACGACGAGGATCAACAGATCGGGCTGCTACAGGGCTTTCCGATGTATTCGTTTATCCGGACCAGAAAAGGCCTATGTCGCGAAACCTCCCAGAGCAGATGACCGCACCGGAAGTTGATGTGCTGTCGCCGATGTTAACCAGGGAAGGCGAATCATGGACGGCCGACTACCAGGGCCTGACTTTACGAACGGCGCTGCAGCCAATTTTCAGTATTTCCCACAAACGCGTTGTCGGCTACGAAGCGCTGATTCGGGCCTTTGATACCGATAATGCTGCGGTATTGCCTCTCCATTTGTTTGAGCTACCGAGCTCTGACGCCGAAAACCTGTTGCTTGACCGCCTGTGCCGATACCTGCACATCAGCAACTATTCCGGATTCCAGGACCAGCTGAACTGGCTGTTCCTGAACGTCTCTCCCCGCGTGGTGTCTGCCGGCAACCGTGCAGACAGCTTTTTCGGGGAACTGTTGAAGAAAACGGGCCTGCCCCCCCATCGCATCGTAATGGAGATCGTGGAGCAGCCAACGGACGACGCAGAACGGCTGCGTGAAACCGTTGCTTACTACCAACAGTTGGGCTGCCTGACCGCTATCGATGACTTTGGTGCTGGCCATTCCAACTTTGAGCGCATCTGGAACCTGTCACCGGATATCGTGAAACTGGACCGCAAGCTTCTGACCCGGGCCACCGACGACCACAAGGCCAGACAGATACTCAACGGCATCGTCTCTTTGCTTCATCAGTCCGGCTGCCTGGTGCTCCTCGAAGGCGTGGAAACTCACGACCAGGCGATGATCGCCATCGACGCAGGTGTTGATTTTGTCCAGGGATTCTATTTCAGCAGGCCAAGTACTGCCCTGGCGGACATTCCCTACGAAGTAACGGACCTGGACGGATTACTGCGAGACTATAAGAGTAAAAACCGGATAACGAGAGACCCAACACATCAACTGACTTCGTACTTCGAGGATTTCTTTCATGGTGCGGTGGATAAACTCTCGCAAGACATGCCGATGAACGAGGCATGCAGCAGCCTGCTGAATCATCCTGCAGTGTCGCGGTGTTACCTGGTCGATGCCAATGGCGTGCAAATCGATGACACCATGGTGTCGGACGCCATGGCCCGCAGTCTGGACCCTAGGTTCCGGCCTCTGGAAAGCACCACCAGTGCCGACTGGTATCGTCAGCAGTATCTGCGCCAGGCCATCGCCCAGCCCGGCCAGGTTCATATAACCGCGCCCTACCTCTGTATTACGGGCGCCTACATGTGCGTCACCCTGTCCCTCGGTTACCACCACAAGGGCGAGCTGAGGGTCCTTTGCTGCGACATTCTCGCCAACCCCACCGAAACCACTCTCAAGAGAGGCTGATCCCGTAGACTACGGAAATCATACCAACAGTCACCAGCCCGATAAACAGATTCATCGGTAAGCCGACCTTCACGAAGTCCATAAACCGATACCCCCCGGGGCCAAACACCATCATATTGGTCTGGTAGCCCAGTGGCGTTGCAAAACTGGCGGATGCCGCCATCATCACGGCGATAACATAGGGCTCTGACGCGATACCCAGGGCTGCTGTCATTGACAGTACTATTGGTAGAACTAACACCGCGGCCGCGTTGTTGGTAATGACCTCGGTCAGCACCGACACCGCAAAGTACACCAGCAGGATGGTGAGCAGCGGGTGACCACTGCTCACCTCCAGAATGCCCGTCGCAACGTAACCCGCAGCCCCGGTTTCCTGAAGCGCAGCCCCTAAGGCAAATGACGCTGCAATCGTGAGCATCACGGGCACGTCCACGGCTTTCTGAGCCTGACCGACGGAACAGCAACCGCTAAGGACCATCAGGGCGGCGCCCATCAGCGCAGCGTTCAGCATGCTCAGCACTCCAAACGCGGCAGCCCCCACGAGCACCAGCAGGATGCCCCAGGACAGGTAAGCACGGTCATGGCGGGGTGTTTCTGTTTCCAGATCGTTGATCAGCAGGAAGTCCTTGGCGTATCGCTGACGACTGACAAAGGCGGGACGTGCCTCCAGCAACAGGACGTCGCCGGTTTTCAGGCGAATGTTGCCCAGATTGCCGGATACCCGCTCGCCACCACGTGCGACCGCCAACACCACGGCCCCGTAGCGATCCCGGAAACGGGCATCCCGAATCGTCAGGCCCAGCACTTCCGACTGCGGGGACAACGCCGCCTCAACCAGCCGGCGCTCTGCCCGGTCTTTACTCAGGCTGGGTTCATCATCGTGTACCGAGGGGACAATTCCGTTGATACGCAGAAGGTCGGAAATAGCCTGGGTGTCGCCGGCGAAAACCAGCCGATCGCCGCCCCGAAGGCGTTCTTCCGAGGGCACCGCCGTCACCACGCTGCCATCCCGCTCGATCTCGACGAGGTACAGCCTCTCCAACTCACGCAGCCCGGCCTCTCCGACACTCTTGCCCACCAACGGCCCATCGAAGGCAACCGCCACCTCCAGTGTGAACTCCCGCATGGAACCGAATTTCTGCTGATCCTTACGGTCCGGCAACGCCCTTGGCAGGACCAGAAGCATGACGGCGACGCCAATAACAGCAACCGGCAATCCGACAGCAGTGATGGAAAAGATCGAGAAACCGCCCTCCCCTGTCAATTGCTGATATTGGCCGTTGACCACCAGGTTGGTGCTGGTGCCAATCAGCGTCAAAGTACCCCCCAGAATGGCGGAGTAACTCAGGGGAATCATCAGCTTCGAGGGCGATATGCCGATCTTGCGGGACCAGGCATGGACCGCCGGAATCATGGTGGCCACTACCGGGGTATTGTTGAGGAAGCCACTCAGCAACGCGACAGGGAACGCGATACGGGCCTGCGCCGAGCGCACCGTGCGAGGCGACCTGAGGAGGTGGTGGACAACCAGGTCCACCCCACCGGAATGGTGAATGCCCGCCGCGACCACGAACATGGCAACCACCGTGATCAACCCACTGTTACTGAATCCGGCAAGGGCCTGATCGGCGCTGATAATACCGCTGGCACTGAGAACGATGAGTACGCCCAGCATGACAAGATGCGGGCCGAAACGCCCTACACTCATCAGTAACAACGCCACACCCGTAAGGCTTAATGCAAACCAGCCCTGCCAATCCATCTGGTGGTCCCTTGGATAAAAGGGGCAGGATAACGAGTTTGCTGAAGACTTAGAAAGAATAAAGGATGCTGCTTAAAGCACCAGAAAGAATATAGAGCAAGTCAGACTTCAATATCCGCCATATTCCCGTAGGTCTCCAACCAGGTACGGCGGTCAGACGCCCGTTTTTTGCCCAGCAGCATGTCCATACGACTGTCGGTATCGTCGCCGTCTTCGATGGTCAGCATCACCAGCCGGCGGGTATCCGGCGCCATCGTGGTCTCGCGCAGCTGGAGCGGATTCATCTCGCCCAAGCCCTTGAAACGGGTAACGGAAATCTTGCCGCGACGGTTTTCGGCCGCCAGCCGGTCGATAATGCCCTGCTTTTCGTGCTCATCGAGGGCGTAGAAGGTTTCCTTGCCCAAATCGACACGATACAGCGGGGGCATGGCAACAAATACGTGGCCGGCCGCCACCACCGGCCGGAAATGCTTGACGAACAACGCGCACAGCAGGGTGGCGATGTGTAAGCCATCGGAGTCGGCGTCCGCCAGGATGCAGATCTTGTTGTAACGCAGGCCTTCCAGTTTGTCGGAGCCAGGATCTACCCCAATGGCAACGGCAATGTCATGGACTTCCTGGGAAGCAAGAATTTCGCTGGAGTCCACTTCCCAGGTGTTGAGGATCTTGCCTCGCAGGGGCATTACCGCCTGAAATTCACGGTCACGGGCCTGTTTCGCGGAGCCGCCGGCGGAGTCACCCTCAACCAGAAAAAGTTCCGAGCGATTGGTGTCGCTGCCAGAACAATCCGCCAGTTTCCCGGGCAAAGCCGGGC
The DNA here is from genome assembly GCA_913057975.1 of uncultured Marinobacter sp. Classification (GTDB taxonomy): domain Bacteria; phylum Pseudomonadota; class Gammaproteobacteria; order Pseudomonadales; family Oleiphilaceae; genus Marinobacter. Next base: position 1,989 of record CAJXOQ010000155.1, on the reverse strand, counting down.
CGGATGTCACCTTCTTCCGGGCCACTTTCTTGCTAGCCCTCAAACGGCGCTGTGCATTGCTGATGAACAACTCAGCAAGTGCTTCGGCAATGTCCGTATGCTGATTCAGCCACAAGCTGAACGCGTCCTTCACCACACCAGAAATAAACGCCGCGGCTTCCCGGGAGGACAAGCGTTCCTTGGTCTGGCCGGAAAACTGGGGTTCCTGCATCTTGAAAGACAACACATAGGCACAACGTTCCCAGATGTCTTCCGGTGACAGTTTGACGCCCCGCGGCAACAGGTTGCGGAACTCACAGAATTCCCTCATCGCCTCAAGCAGGCCGGTGCGCAGACCGTTCACGTGAGTGCCGCCCTGTGCGGTTGGAATCAGGTTTACATAGCTCTCCATGACCGCCTCTCCACCTTCCGGCAGCCACTGAAAAGCCCAGTCCACCGCTTCCTTGTTGCCGGAAAAGCTGCCCGTGAACGGCTCCAGCGGTACGGCTTCGATGTCGGCAAGCTCGGTGCGCAGGTAGTCCCGCAAACCGCCCTCGTAGCACCATTCATCTTTATCACCGGTGTGTTCCTGCAGGAAAGTGACGTTCAGGCCGGGACAGAGAACGGCCTTGGCGCGGAGGTTATGACGTAAACGGCTGATGGAAAATTTCGGACTGTCGAAATAGCTTGGATCCGGTGTGAACTTCAATCGAGTACCGGTGTTGCGCTTGCCAACGGTGTCAACAACGCTGAGTTCCGTCTCCTTATGGCCGTTGGCGAAGGTCATCCGGTGCAGCTGCCCGTCACGCTTGATGGAGACTTCAAGGTGAGTCGACAGGGCGTTGACCACCGACACCCCCACCCCGTGCAAGCCACCAGAAAAGTTGTAGTTGCCCTGGGAGAATTTACCGCCGGCGTGGAGGCGGGTAAGAATCAGCTCAACACCCGGAACACCATGTTCCTTGTGCATGTCGACCGGCATACCGCGACCGTCATCCTCCACACTCAGGGAACCATCGCTGTGCAGGATGATATCGATCCGGCGGGCGTGCCCTGCCAGGGCCTCGTCGACACTGTTATCGATGACTTCCTGGGCCAGATGGTTGGGCCGACTGGTATCGGTGTACATGCCTGGGCGTTTGCGGACAGGGTCCAGACCACTCAGAACTTCAATGGCATCGGCGTTGTACTGTTTCTGGCTCATGGGAAGGAAGCGACTCCACGGGTTTGTTATAAAACTGGCCCATAGCTTAGGGATTCGCAGGGAAAGATCAACGGTTGTTTTGTGCCGGTGTGGACCAGCACGCCCCTGACACGGTTACCGCTGTCGCGAGAAACCCTCGAGGCCGTTGCCAGACACCCGCAACTGCTCCCAATCGTCGGGGCTGATGGCGATAACGGCGCAAGGCGTGGTCAATGCCTGGGTCACCATGGCGCCTGCAGCTGGCCGTCTCACCTTGACCATCAATTCCAGAACGTCGTCGACGATCTCGGACGACTGCAGTGTCAGGCCGTAGCCGCCAGTGGTCTTCTGCCCCAGGCCCACCAACACTAGGTGCTCCTGCGTAAAATCGATGGCGCGAAGCATGCTCAGCGCCAGGTTTCCAGTAGGCAGTTGGGCAAGCTTGTCCAGATCCTCTGCGTTGGAGACGTATACGAGCCCCGGTGCCGTCAGCCCGCAGTGATCGGACTCGGTGACCTGTCTCGCCAGGGGCGCACCATCAGCAGTTGCTGAACGATCGATCGCACAGCCTGCTACCAGGCTAATGACGAGCGCAAAGAGCGTTAGCAGCGTAAAACGATAGGTCAACGGGAAATCTCCATATTGCGTATAGGTTCACCGCCAGCTTCAGACTTCGCGCCTGATTTCAGGCGATATCCCTCAAAACCCACTCTTGGCAGGCTCAGGGAGGTAATGGTAGGCCTACGAAAACTGGTACTCAACCTTACCCCGCCTATAGGCTGTCTCTTATACACATCTCCGAGCCCACGAGACGGACTCCTATCTCG
>CAJXOQ010000154.1 GCA_913057975.1 uncultured Marinobacter sp. | reverse complement strand
TACACCTCTCTATTCGTCGGCAGCGTCAGATGTGTATAAGAGACAGCTCCAGAAGATCCGCAATTTCCTCCAGGCAGGCGTGGAGCGAACGGGGAACATCCGGCTTGAGAATCAGAAGTTCGGCCACATTCATTGGTTCGATATTGTGGCCGTAGGTGTTCTGGTAGGCCTCAAAGGCGGCCAACGAGTGCAGCAGCGCCGTCCATTCGAAGAACGACTGGGTGGGGTGCCCTTCCAGGGATTTGGTGGCCATGTGGTGGCGGATGTTCAGCACACGGGCGGTGGCGTCTGCACGCTCGATGAACGTACCCAGCAGCAGGAAATGGAAGGCGTCATTACGCAGCAGGGTGCCATAGGCCGACCCACGGAACACGTTTGAGCGTTCGCGGGTCCAGTCAAACACCCGGCTGGCGGTGGATTCGGTCACCCCTTTATGGCGTAGTTCCTTCAGCTCCATCCAGGCCAGGTTAATACTCTCCCAGACATCTGCGGAGAGATTGCCCCGCACTTGCAGGGCGTTATCCCGGGCGCTGCGGATCACACTGAACACACTGGCGGGGTGGCGGTCGTCGAGGAGCAGGAAATCAATCAGATTCTGGGGGGTGATTTCCGGGTAGAGCTCGTGAAAGGTTTCGCGGCTACCGGTTACCAGCAATGGTACGGATAGCTGTTCCTCGCGGTCTTCAGGAACGTCGATCAATGCCATGGTCAGGCTGACGTCCAGCAGGCGGGCCTGGGTTTCTGCCCGCTCAAGATATCGGGCCATCCAGAACAGACTTGATGCAGCTCGGCTCAGCATTCCTCGCCCTCCAGTACCCAGGTGTCCTTGGTGCCACCGCCCTGGGATGAATTCACCACCAGCGAACCTTCTTTCAGGGCCACCCTGGTCAATCCGCCGGGTACCATTTGCACTTTCTTACCCGAAAGCACAAAAGGTCGCAGGTCGAGGTGTCGCGGCGCCACGCCTTCGTTTACAAATGTTGGGCAGGTAGACAGGCTCAGGGTGGGCTGGGCGATGTAGTTGTCTGGCCTGGCCTGCAACAGCGAGCGGAAATGGCTCAGCTCTTTTTTGCTGGCCTTGGGGCCGATCAGCATGCCGTAGCCACCAGCGCCCTGGGTTTCCTTGACCACCAGCTCTGGCAGGTTGTCGAGAATGTACTTGAGGTCTTTTGGCTTGCGGCCCTGCCAGGTGGGGACATTTTTCAGGATCGGTTCTTCGCCCAGGTAGAAGCGGATCATCTCGGGTACGAAGGGGTAAATGGCCTTGTCGTCAGCGACGCCGGTGCCCATGGCGTTGGCAAGTACCACATTGCCGGTGCGGTAGGCTGCATAGAGCCCGGGGACGCCCAGCATGGAATCCGGGTTACCAGCCAGCGGATCGAGGAAGTCGTCGTCGACCCGCCGGTAAATCACGTCCACCTGTTGGGGGCCGATGGTGGTCTTCATGTAGACCTTATTGCGTCGTATAAACAGGTCCGCCCCTTCCACCAGTTCGATGCCCATCTGCCGGGCCAGGAAGGCGTGTTCAAAGTAGGCACTGTTGAAACGACCGGGGGTAAGCACCACCACGGTGGGATTGGGGTTCAACGACGCTGCGCGCAGGGTTTCGCCTAACAGAGCCGGGTAATGTTCAACCGGTGCTACCGGGGCCTTGGCAAACAGTTCCGGAAACAGGCGCATCATCATGCGGCGGTTTTCCAGCATGTAGGAGACGCCGCTGGGGCAGCGGAGATTGTCTTCCAGCACGTAGAAGTCGCCGTCGTTGTGACGGATCAGATCGATGCCGGCTATGTGGGAATACAGATTTCGTGGCAGCTTGAGGTTCTGCATGCCGGGCTGGTACTGGGGATTGGCGAACACCTGCTCAGCACTGATCACACCGGCGCGAATAATGTCGAACTCGTGATAGATATCGAACAGGAAGCGGTTCAACGCCTGCACCCGCTGGCGCAAGCCAGCCTGCAGACGTTGCCAGTCGCTGGCGGAGATCACTCGTGGAATCAGGTCAAACGGGATAAGCCGTTCGGCCCCCTGGTCTTCGCCATAGACGTTGAAGGTGATGCCCAGGCGTTGGAACAGCACGTCTGCCTCGCGGCGCTTCTCGGCTAACAATGCTTCGTCGGATCTGATCAGCCAGTCCTCCAGCATCCTGCAGCTGGGCCGTACCCGATTATCCTGGTCGAACAGTTCGTCGTAGATACCCTCAGGCGGGGTTTGTATCAACATAACCATGACCCTCTCCTGAACACGCCGTCCACCGGATGTGGGCGGTCGATATCCAGCCATTCCCATGATGCAAAGGAACAGCAAAAGGCAGGCCACTCTGGCGGCAAACCGTGGGTTTATCACCGGAACGGGTTATTTAAGCAAAGGCCAGGCGGAGGGAAGTGTCAATAAAAAGCATTGCCAGCCGCCGGGAAAGGCGGCTGGCGGGCAAGGGTTATTCCACGGACGTAGCGCCGATGCGGTGAATACTGACATCCGCACCGTTGAATTCCTCTTCTTCTGTGAGACGCAGGCCGGAGATGGCGTTAACAATGCCATAGACGATCAGGCCGCCGACAAAGGCCACCACAACACCGGCAACCGCGCCGATGATCTGCGACATCAGGCTGACGCCGCCCAGCCCCCCGAGGGCTTCCTGGCCAAAGATGCCGGCGGCAATGGCGCCCCATACGCCGCACACACCGTGCAGGGGCCATACACCCAATACATCGTCCAGGCGCTCAATCTTGTCCTGGGCCCACTCAAACATGTACACGAAGATGGCGCCGGCGATGCCACCGGTAATCAGTGCACCGACGGGGTGCATCAGGTCCGAACCGGCGCACACTGCCACCAGGCCGGCGAGCGGTCCGTTGTGGATGAAGCCGGGGTCCTTGCGGCCGACCAGCATGGCCACCAGAACGCCACCCACCATGGCCATGAGGCTGTTCACCGCCACCAGGCCGCTGATGCCATCCAGGGTCTGGGCGGACATCACGTTAAAGCCGAACCAGCCGACGGTGAGAATCCAGGCGCCCAGTGCCAGGAATGGAATGTTGGAGGGGGCAAAGGCCACCACGCGGCCATTGCGGTAGCGGCCTTTGCGGGCGCCAAGCAGGAGCACGGCGGCCAGGGCGATCCAGCCGCCCACGGCGTGCACCACGACCGAGCCGGCGAAATCGTGGAAGGCTGCACCAAACTGGTTCTCCAGCCAGGCCTGGAAACCGTAGTTGCCGTTCCAGATCATGCCCTCGAAGAAGGGATATACAAACGCCACGATCAGCCCGGAGGCGATGAGCATGGGGTAGAACTTCGCACGCTCGGCGATACCGCCGGAAACAATGGCGGGAATGGCGGCGGCGAACGTCATCAGGAAGAAGAATTTGACCAGATCATAGCCATTCGCAGCCGTCAGTTCCGAAGCGCCAGCCATAAAGTGGCTGCCGTAGGCGATGTAGTAACCAATGAAAAAATAGGCCACGGCGGAGATGCCGAAGTCGGTCATGATTTTCACCAGGGCATTCACCTGGTTCTTGTGGCGCACGGTGCCGACTTCCAGGAAGGCGAAGCCAGCGTGCATGGCCAGTACCATGATGGCACCGATCAGAATGAACAGCGTGTTGGCGCTTTCGGTCAGGGTATGTACTGCACTCGTGATATCCACGGGGTGGTTGCTCCTGATTTTATGGTTTTATCCGCCTGTCACGGGCGGGTTGTGCATTGATAGCGTGCACACCAAGCAAGGAGTGTTCCATTTTGAGGCAATTTCAGACCGGATAGTCGATTAGGTGATTTTCTGCTCTGAAGTTGGGCGGGTTTGAGTTGAAGGCGGGGTGTTTGTGCTTTTTATTGGTGCACCAATGGGGCGAATGCACCAATCTGGCCTCTTACCACAGTAGTTCGTCCTGGTCCGATTCGTCGGAGCTGCGGGAGTCTGATGTAGCGGAAACATCGGCTTCGGGATTCATGAGTTCCCTTAACCGCATCTCCTGTTCCTCGATCGGCCCGGACAAGTCGATGATGATTTCCACACGACGATTTTTGGTACGGTTTTCGGAGGAAGTATTTGGCACCCGAGGCTCCGTAGACGCAAGCCCCGTGACCGCCAGCCGGGCAGGTTCCAACCGGCCTTCGGCGAGGAGCGCATTGGCAACCGCTGCTGCCCGGGCTGCGGACAGATCCCAGTTGCTGTAGAACCTCTGCGTACGGATGGGGACATCGTCGGTGTGGCCTTCGATGGTCAGCTTGCCGGGGATCTCCACCAGTATGTCGGCCATTTCCAGAAGCAGGCCTTCAAACTCCCAGGTCAGATCGGCCGAACCGGAGGGAAAAGCGCCTTTTTCCTCCACGCGAATAACAATTCTCTGCTGTTCGAGGCTGACGTTTACCCGGCCGTCTTTGATGGCGGGTTCCAGAACCGACTGAACCTGCTCCAGAGTGTTATCTATTTCCTCCTGAATCGCGGCTTCCACGGCAACGTCGGTAGGGCTTTTCAAGGTTTCCAGCTCGGGCTGTTTCTCGGTTGTTGTCTGTTTGACTTCGTTGAGTACGGTGGGCTCGGGCGGTGCCGGAGAGAACTTATCGAAAATCGGGCTGGTACCCATGGGTATTTCAAGGACGGGCACCTCGCGCTGTACGCCAAACGCTTTCGACAGTTCTCCAGCGATCTGTTTGAACTTCTGTGCGTCGATTTCCGAGAATGACAGCAATAGCACGAAGAAACACATCAGCAGTGACATCAGGTCGGCAAAGGTCACTACCCAGGCGGGAATGCCCGCTTTTTCCTCTTCTGGTAATTCGTCCATGGCTAAGCGCCTGCGGTCTCGGCTTCTGAGTTTTTCTCACGTTCTTTCGGCGTCAGGTAACTCGACAGCATCTGTTCGATAACCCGTGGATTGGTGCCTTCCTTGATAGCAACCAGCGCATCAATATAGAGCGATTGCAGGCGCGCTTCCTCAGTCATTCGCAGCGAGAGTTTGTCCGCAATGGGGGTGGCGATCATGGTGGCAATCATTGCACCGTAGAGTGTGGTTAGCAGGGCAACCGCCATGGCAGGGCCGATGGATTTCGGGTCTTCCATATTGGACAGCATCTGCACCAGACCAATGAGTGTGCCGATCATGCCCATGGCAGGGGCCACGTCTGCCATTGCTGTAAAGACTTTTGCGCCAGACCGATTGTGATCCAGCGTCAGCAAGCGTTCTTTGGAGAGCAGATGTTTGATGGTTTCGGCGTTCTGACCATCGACCAGCATTTGTATTCCCTGGCCAAGAAAGGGCGAGCCGATTTCACGGTCTTCCAGACCCAGGACACCTTCCTTGCGGGCAATATTGGCCACTTCTATCAGCTCATCAATGCTTTCACGGGTGTCAGGCAGGCGAAACTTGAAAACCCGTGCAGCCACTTTGAAGGCGCTGAAAAATTGGCTCAGGCTGAACTTCGCCAGCACGACAAGCATGGTGCCACCGACCACAATCAGTATTGAGGGCGGGTTGATGAAGACATCCGGCGACACGCCAAGTATGACGGCAGACGCGATAAGCAGGATGGCCCCAACGAGGCCGATCAGGGTGGCAAAATCCACGAGAGCTCCAAAGGGTTTTGTGATTCAGAGGGCTTTTGAAGATTAACGGTAGTCCACAATTGAATCAATCGCTATCCGTAAGCGTTTGTGTTTCTGTTTTAAGATCTTGCCACGCTGCGTAACGAAGCAGGTCTGATTCCACCAGGGCCAGGCATGCGGCCACCACACCGGCGTCGTCCAGCAGGCCGAATCCCAGCAGCAGGTCCGGAATCAAATCCAGGGGGTTGAGCACGTAAACAAGGGCGCCGGCTATCGCCGCAATGCTTTTCCAGGGTACTTCTCGATAGTTGCCTTGCCAGTAGTCCCTCAGCATGGAGAACATCAGCCGGATGTCAGTGCTGAACCGGCTCAGTTTGCCACTGTTCCTGACTTTGTCCTCAATGGCTTGCTGGCGGTCGAGCAGGGCTCCCACATCTCGGCGGTGAACCTTGTCAGCCTCTTGATTCAACTGTTCGTTTGCTGTGCGCTTGCTAAAACCTGTCATCGGGCTATTCCTGTGTGGGATGGCCTTGCAGCTCCATGATCCATGAAGCCTGTGACAAAGCCAAGGGTGTTTGCGAGGCGATTTCCGATCATGGTTATACTGGTGGCATGACCGATTACGTGAAACAGAATCCTTCGTCCTTTCCCGATGCGCTGTTGTGCGAAGCCCGCGGCCTTGAGGTTTTGGCAGACACTCTCAAGGCGGCTGGTGTCAGCAGAGTGCATGTGCCGGAGGTGAAAGCCGTATCAGCCCGCGAGCTGGTGATTCCGAAGATCCATCCTGGCCCGGCGAGCGAGGAAGCCATGGCCGCACTTGGTGAGGGCCTGGCGCAAATGCATGCGGTACGTCAGCCCGAGTACGGGTTTGACGCCGATAACATGATTGGGATGTCACCACAGAAGAACCGCCTGACGGACGATTGGGGGGCGTTTTTCCTGAGAGATCGACTGGGTGTGCAGGTAGGCATGATCCGCAACGACCATGTCCGGAGAGAGTTTGAAGCGGTGCTCGAGCGTCAGGGCGACAAGCTTGCCCGGTTTCTGAACGCGCATTGCGAACACCCAAGCCTGCTCCACGGCGACCTATGGTCCGGGAATGTCCTGTTCGACAGCGCCGGGCCATGGCTCATTGATCCGGCGGTTTATTACGGTGACCGGGAGGCGGACATTGCCATGACAGAGCTGTTTGGTGGCTTCTCCTCGGCTTTTTATCGTGCCTATGACCGGGTCTACCCCAGAACGGATGTCTACGACACCAAGCGGGCCATCTACAATCTGTACCACACCCTCAATCACTACAACCTTTTCGGGGCATCCTATCTGAGCGCCTGTCGCCACAACCTTGACGTGGTGGCCTCGCTGTAAGCGTGGTCGCTACCACCAGGCCTTGTCCCACATTTCCGGATTGGCCCAGTTGTCGGGATTGTTCCAGGCGCGTTTGTGGTTGTAGCTGTCGATGTTGTAGGTGTAGAGCGTGAGAGGGCTGTCTTCGTCACCAAGCTCAGCCTGTCTGCGAAAGCCCAGCCCGATGAAGTCCGTAAACGACCACCCGGGGCAGTCTGTCACCACGACGGCAATCTGGTGGGTGCCGTAGTTGCGCAATTGGCCCAATAGAACCTGACCTTCGTCGTGGCTCAGGTGTTCGAGCGTGTTGGTCACCAGGGCTAGGTCCTGGGTCTCGGGCAGAGGGAAGGCATTGTTGGGGGCGTTGGTGTTCAGGGTGGTCATGGCCGACTCGCTGTGGTGCCGGCACCAGTGATCCCCGACCTCACCAGCGATCTCGCCGCAAACCACCAGTGTGGCCGGTTGGCAGGTGTCGATAATGCGGGCCAGTGCCTGCTGCACAGTGGTCATGTTTGAGGTGTCCGTCTGGAATGGAACAACCAGTATCACACCCGCCTGTCGGCGGCATCAACCAGATGCACGCCGACAGCGTTCAGCAAGCAACAGCCTTAGAGCTCCTGAGCCGTTGGCCGCAGGATAATTTCGTTGATATCCACGTCCGCAGGCTGTTCGATGGCATAGACGATGGCCCGCGCCACCGCATCGGAATCAATCGCCACCTTGTAGAGCTCATCCGCCGCCTGTTTGGCGTTCGGGTCAGTGATGGTACTGGTCAGCTCGGTGTCGATGGCGCCCGGTGAGATGTTGGTGCTGCGGATCTCGTCGCCGGCTTCCATGCGCAAGCCTTCAGACAGCGCTTTCACCGCGTATTTCGTGGCGCAGTACACAGCAGCACCGGGGAACAGTTTGTGTCCGGCGACGGACGACAGGTTGATCACATGTCCGCTGTGTTGCTCCCGCATGATCGGCAGCACAGCCGCGATGCCATACATCACGCCTTTAATGTTGACGTCCACCATCTGGTCCCACTCATCGACCTTCAGAGCGTCCAGCGGTGCCAGTGGCATCAGGCCGGCGTTGTTGATCAGTACGTCGATCCGGCCGAAGGTTTCTTTCGCGGAAGCGGCCAGGGACTCGACCTGGTTTCGGTCAGTCACGTCGGTCACCTGCCAGGAGACTTCCGCGCCCTCTGCTTTCAGGTCTTCTGCCAGTTTGGACAGGCGGTCTTCGCGACGGGCTGCAAGCACCAGCCGGGCTCCGCGCGCGGCCAGGCGGCGGGCCGTTGCCTCACCCAGGCCACTGCTGGCGCCGGTGATAATTACGACTTTGCTATTGATTGGGTCGTTGGTATTGCTCATGGTTTGACTCCTTACTCGTGTGAAAGTGATGTTCAGGCGCTGGGTTCAAGTTCCTTCAGCGTTGGGTAATCGGTGTAGCCGCGCTCATCGCCGCCGTAGAATGTGCTGTCATCCCATTTGTTCAGTTCCGCGTGTTGGCGGAAACGCTCGGGCAAATCGGGGTTTGCGATAAATGGACGGCCAAAGGTCACCAGATCACAACGGTCATTGCCGATCCGCTTGCGAGCTTCCTCAGCGGTGTAGGCGCCGTTGGCGATGTAAGTGCCGTGGAATCCAGCCTGGATGGCATCGATCACCGATTCCGGACGGCCGTTCGCATGGTTGCCCTGGAATGAGTCTTCCACGACCTCGATGTAGCTGATGCCCAGATCGTTCAGCCGCTTCGCGAATTCACCAAAGGTTTCTACCGGGTCCTCGTCGTACATGGCGTTGAAACTGCCGGTCGGGCTGACGCGAACACCGACATTATTCTTGCCCCAGACGCCGATCACGGCTTCGATCACCATCAATGGCAGGCGCATCCGGTTTTCAACGGAGCCGCCAAACTCATCACTGCGGTGGTTGCTGCCGCTCTTGAGAAACTGGTCCAGCAGGTATCCGTTGGCGGCGTGTACTTCAACGCCATCAAACCCGGCCGCTTTGGCGTTCAGGGCGCCCTGGCGATACTGTTCCACGATGTCTGCCATCTCGCTCGCTTCAAGAGCTCTGGGCTCAGGCACGTCCACCATGCCGGAGTCGGCGCTGATGTAGGTCTTGGCGCCCTCGGGTTTGATCGCCGATGGTGCTACAGGCGTGTTGCCATCTGGCTGCAGAGCGGTATGGGAGATTCGGCCAACGTGCCAGAGCTGCATGTGAATGCGTCCGCCCGCCATGTGCACCGCACTGGTGACCTTGCGCCAGCCTTCGATTTGCTCCTCCGAGTGGATGCCTGGCGTGAATGCATAGCCCTTACCCTGAGGTGACACCTGGGTTGCTTCGCTGATGATCAGCCCTGCACCGGCCCGCTGCTGATAGTACTGCGCGTTCATGTCGTTCGGTACGTCTCCAGGTTGGCTGGAGCGCGAACGGGTCAGGGGCTGTCTCTTATACACATCTCCGAGCCCACGAGACGGACTCCTATCTCG
>CAJXOQ010000153.1 GCA_913057975.1 uncultured Marinobacter sp. | reverse complement strand
CGTCTCGTGGGCTCGGAGATGTGTATAAGAGACAGCCTTCGATGTCGATACTTCTGTCCCGAAGGTAAACGGCGTTCCTGATCAATGCCTCGGCGTCGGCAGGCTCATCCTGCAGGCACCAGTCGTGGTTGCCGGCAATCAGGATCTTGTGGCGGTGGGGCTGTTCGGAAAACCAGCTGTCCAGATCTTCGAGTTCCTCAAGAGTGCCCACTCCCAGGCAATCACCGGCGTGGATCAGCACGTCGCCATCGGGCACCGCCACCTGGCGGTGCATGCTGTGGGTATCGGATATGCAGACCAGTCTCATGATGGCTCGCCGGGTTTGGGTTCGTTGGGCTCGCGAAAAGAGCCATGGCGTCCGGCGCCGCCAGCAAATCGGCCGGCGCCTTCAATGGCTTCTTCAAACACCACAGGATAACCGCCAGCTCCTTCTGCAGCCAATGCCTTCGACAGTTTTAGATCCCACTGATGAATGGCGGAATGTCGGTCGGCGCGCAGGCATTTCTGAGGGAATCCGGCGATGTCTGCCGCCAGGGCCTCGGCGGCGAAACGAGCCTGTCCGTCGGGCACAACCCGGTTTGCCAGCCCCATGGTTTTGGCTTCGTCGGCGCCAACCGGTCGTCCGGTCAGGATCATGTCCATCGCATTGCCGTGGCCGATAATGCGAGGGAGGCGCACGGTGCCGCCATCAATCAGCGGGACTCCCCACCGGCGGCAGAATACGCCAAAGGTGGCGGATGCCTCGACCACCCTCATATCACACAGCAGGGCCAGCTCCAGGCCGCCCGCTACCGCATAACCGGATACGGCAGCAATCACGGGTTTGGAGAGATCCATGCGGGAGGGGCCCATAGGGCCTGGTGCTGTTCCAGTCGCCTCTATCTCGTTGCGACGCTCCGGGTCGCCGACGGCTTCCAGGTCAGCGCCAGCGCAAAAGTTGCCGCCTTTGCCCCAGAGCACCGCCACCTTGAGATTGTCATCGGCTTCAAAATCCGTGAAAGCTTCGTGCAGGGCGTTGGCCGTTTCGCGGTCAACGGCGTTTCGTTTTTCGGGGCGGGCCAGAATGATGGTCAGCACAGCACCATTGGATTCGGTGTATACCGGCGGTTGCGTCACATAGCCTCCTGAGGATTGTTGCTGTCGGGCCGCTCAGGGAGTTGTGGTCTCCGGGGTTAACTGTCCAAACTCCACCCGGTTTCGTCCCTTGTTTTTCGCATTGTATAGCGCCGAGTCAGCTTCGATCATCATATCTGCGAAGGTTTTGTGGTGGTCGGCTTTTTCGACCCCCCCAATGCTGACAGAGATGTACAGCGGTAAACCCTGTATTTCCTGGCCGTTGGTGGCGATGGCTTCCAGCAGGCGGTGGGTGATGATGCGCACGTCGTCATCACCGGTGATACGAAGGACCGCCGCAAATTCCTCTCCTCCGACCCGGCCAATGATATCGTCATCCCTCAATTCGTGTCTCAGTGTGCGGCCGACCAGACGGAGGGCTTCATCTCCGGCTGCGTGGCCCCAGCGGTCGTTGACCTGTTTGAAGTGATCCAGGTCCATCATCAGGACAGCCAGCTGTGCCTGAGACTGCGCTGCCTTATCAAAGGCCCGTATTCCCTCCCGGAACAGAGACCGGCGATTAAAGAGTCCGGTCAGGCCATCCCGTTCAGCCATAATGCGTAGGCGCTGTTCGGACTGGGTAAAGGCCAGCAACGGAAGTGCCAGGGCCGTTGCGGTGGCCAGCAGGATATGGTTGATGAGGATTAGGCGCAGCAGGAAACCGGTGTTGGTCTGGTTCAGACCCAGCCAATCCACACCGATCACCAATGCCTGGGACATCATCAATATCCCATGTACCGTAAACAGCACCTTCAGAATCCTGACAGGCAGTGACGGCGTGGTGTCCAGTTTCGACAGAGTGTAGACCGCAAAGCTGAAAATGGCGGCAGAGAAGAGGGCAGTTAGCAGGCGGGCATTCAGCGGGTCGCCATGGAAGGAGAGCAGAAGAATGAGCAAATAGCTTGCCGCAGAGAAACGCAGGACCTGGCGGAACCTGCGGGTTTTACGCGATGCTCTGCCGGAGAAACGCTGCAGGCCGGCCAAGACCAGAAAAGGCGAAAAGCCGAGAAATACGTGGGCCAGAAAAACGGTGATCCAGGGCGCATCGATAAAGGCGCGCGAGCCTGCAATCAGGGTGCCTGCCGCAAAAGCCATGCACGCCAGCGCCCACAACCGGAAACAATGCTGGCGGGAACGAAGCTTGAAAATGGCCCATAGCAACCCGCCGATCAATAGATTGATCGCGACCGATAACAGCAGCAAAGTCGGCAGGTGAACGGTAAACCCCATAGGCATCCCTGGTGACGGATTTTCGCAGTGTTACAGGGTACGTCACTGGGACGTTACGGTCAGTAAGCTTTGTGTGTCGTTTCATGGTACAGAAACAGCCATGATGACGCCGCCAGTGCGGTTGAAGCGCGACTGGCGGCTCGCCTTTGGGTTAAGCGGCTTTTAATGTCTTCATGTCGATCACAAAACGATACTTCACATCGCCTTTCTTCATGCGTTCGTAGGCTTCATTAATGTTTCTGATGTCGAGCATTTCCACGTCGCAGGTGATGCCATGATCGGCACAGAAGTCCAGCACTTCCTGGGTTTCAGGCATGCCTCCGATGAGAGAACCTGCTAATACGCGGCGCTTGAACACCAGGTCACCGGCTTCCAGGGGTGGGGCGACCGGTTCCAGCAGGCCCACGAGGATGTGGGTGCCGTCGAAGGTCAGGCAGTTCAGGTATGGGTTCAGGTCATGCTGAACCGGCACGGTGTCCAGCATGAAGTCGAAGGACTCGGCGGCCGCTTCCATCTGACGGTCGTCGGTGGAGACGACGACATGGTCAGCGCCCTGCTGCTTCGCTTCAGCCACCTTGCCCTCGGAACGAGTGAAGATGGTTACTTCTGCACCCAGGGCCTTGGCGAATTTCACGCCCATGTGGCCGAGGCCGCCCATGCCGATCACACCCACCTTGTTGCCGGCTCGCACGCCGTAGTGGCGCAGAGGGGAGTAGGTGGTAATGCCAGCGCAGAGAATGGGGGCGGCGGAGACCGGATCCAGCTTTTCTGGAACCTTCACCACAAAGCGCTCGCTGACGATAACCCTGTCGGAATAGCCGCCATAGGTGATGGCGCCGTCATGGCGGTCTTCACCATTGTAGGTAGCAGTCATGCCTTTCTGGCAATACTGTTCAAGACCGGTTTCGCAGGCAGAACAGGTGCGGCAGGAATCCACCATGCAGCCTACTCCCACCGTATCGCCCACCTTGTAGTCGGTCACGTCGGAGCCGACGGCGGTGACACGGCCAATAATCTCGTGTCCCGGAACCACCGGGAACTGAGTAGCCCCCCAATCATTCTCGGCAAAGTGGATATCGGTGTGGCAGACGCCGCAGTAGTCAATCTCGATGGAGACATCGTCCGGGCGCGGTTCACGCCGTTCAAAGCTGATGGGGGCCAGCTTTGAGTCGGCTGATTCGGCTGCGTAGCCTTTTGCAGTCGCCATGGTCCGTGTTCCTTCTTTGTCGGTAAATGTTCAAACCTATACGCAGTAACTCCGGGTGTGAGTCAGTTTTTCAACCGCAAGTCCCTTTTATGAAAGGAATATCATGAAGCGTTAATGGCGATGGGTGTGGCGGTAGTCGGTGGGGGATTGGCCCATGACCTTCTTGAACAGTCGCGAAAAATAGTAATTGTCGTCATAACCCAGAAGGCTGCTGATCTGGGTAAAGGAATGATCCGTGGTGTCCAGCAACTGGCAAGCCTGTTCCACTTTCAGGTGCAGGAAGTGCTGGATCGGGGAGACGCCGGTCAGGGCCCGGTAGCGGGTGGCAAAGTGCGCGGGAGAGAGCCCGGTCAGGTCCGCCAGTTGATGGAGGGTGATGCGCTCATCCAGATGCTCCCGCATGAAATTATGGATGATATCCAGGTCCGGCTGCTGCGCATGGCCTGCCTCACCGACACTCAGGGGGACGGCCGCCAGCAGTTGGCGCAGGCGGTTGGCCACATGCACCAGGCCGGGAGTGCGGAAGCCGGTTTGCCGTACCGAAAGCAGGCCGTTGAAATCCACGAGTAACCTGGGTTGTCGCCCGATGTGTTGAACGTAGATGCCCTCGGTAAACCCCATGTGCTCTCGAAAATGTTCCGTCAGCGGGCCCGCGTAGTGAACCCAATGGATTGTCCATGGGTTCTCCGGTGCGGCGGTGTATCGGTGTGCGGCGCCAGCCGGTATCAGCACCAGGTCACCCGCCCGTATCAGGCAGGGTTCGTCCTCAACGCTCAGGTAGGCTTCCCCCTCCGTGCAATGGATCAAAAGATCGTCGTTATGGTGTTCCCGGTGCATGTGGTGGCCTGCAGCGCGGCGGTAGTGGCCGAAGGCGAGCGGGTACAGGTCACGGGTCAGGGGGTGTCGTGACAAGCCGCGTATAACCGGGTCAGGAATGACATATCGAATGCTGTCTGGCGGTACAGGCCACTGGGACGTCTTGGTCATCGTGGGTATCTTCTTTCCTGTTATTTCGAAAGATAGTCCATCATGGTCGAAACTTAGTCAATCATTAAGCGGTAGAGGGCTGTGCTAGGATCGGTATCAACCTTAGGGCTTAGGCCCAATTACCTACAACAATGACAGGGAATATCGCTATGAAAAACGTACCCCTTTATATCGCCGGTGAATTCGTACAGAGCCAAACTGACCAGTGGATTGACGTTACCGATCCTGCCACCAACGAAGTCATAGCCCGTGCGCCCTGCACCACAGACGCCGAGATGCGTCGCGCTATCGACAACGCAGGCGAAGTGTTCAAGACCTGGAAAGAGGTCCCGGTCTCCGAGCGCGCCCGGGTTATGATGCGTTACCAGGCCCTGCTGAAAGAGCACCATGATGAAATCGCCGAGATCCTGTCCAGCGAAACCGGCAAAACCTTCGAGGACGCCAAGGGTGACGTATGGCGCGGTATCGAAGTTGTAGAGCACGCAGCCAACATCCCCTCGCTGATGATGGGTGAAACCGTCGAGAACGTGGCTCGTGAAATTGATACCTATTCCTACACCCAGCCGCTGGGCGTCTGTGCCGGTATCACGCCGTTCAACTTCCCGGCCATGATCCCGCTGTGGATGTTCCCGATGGCCATTGCTTCCGGTAACACCTTCATTCTCAAGCCGTCCGAGCAGGACCCGCTGACCCCGACGCGTCTGGCGGAGCTGTTTGAAGAAGCAGGCGCCCCCAAGGGTGTGTTGCAGGTCGTCCACGGTGGTAAAGAACAGGTAGACGTGCTGCTGACCGATCCAGCCATTAAGGCCGTGTCGTTTGTTGGCTCCGTACCGGTGGGCCGTTATATCTATGAAACCGGCACCCGTAACATGAAGCGCGTGCAGAGTTTTGCCGGCGCCAAGAACCACATGGTGATCCTGCCGGATGCGGACAAGAATCAGGTGGTCAAAGCTCTGGTAGGCGCATCGGTTGGTGCTGCCGGCCAGCGTTGTATGGCGATTTCCGTGGCCGTGTTCGTGGGCGAGGCTCAAGAGTGGATTCCGGAGGTAAAGGAAGCCCTGGCTGCGGTCAGGCCCGGTGCCTGGAACGACAAAGAAGCCAGCTATGGCCCGATCATTAGCAAGCAGGCGAAGGATCGCGTGGAATCACTGATTACTCGCGGTGAGGAAGAGGGCGCCAAGCTGCTGTTGGATGGTCGCAATTGCACCGTTGATGGCCTGCCCGATGGCAACTGGGTAGGGCCGACGCTGTTCGCTGGGGTCAAACCGAACATGGATGTCTACAAGGAAGAGATTTTCGGCCCGGTGTTGGCCTGCATGGAAGTGGATACCCTGGAAGACGCCATCAACCTGGTAAACGACAGCCCCTATGGCAACGGTACATCCATCTTCACCAGCTCCGGTGGTGCGGCACGCCGCTACCAGCATGAGATTGAAGTGGGTCAGGTGGGTATCAACGTGCCCATTCCGGTGCCCCTGCCGTTCTTTTCCTTCACTGGCTGGAAAGGCTCCTTTTACGGTGACCAGCACGCCTATGGCAAGCAGGCGGTGAAGTTCTACACCGAGACCAAGACCATTACCTGTCGCTGGTTCAGCAGCGATGCGGTGGCTGAAACCAACTTCTCCATCCGCATGCGGTAAGGGGAGCACATGAACTTTGATCTGACCGAAGATCAGCTGGCCTTCCGCGAGGCCGCCAGGGCCTTTGCGGAGAAGGCCATGGCGCCTCACGCCGCCGAATGGGATGCCGAGCATGTGTTTCCGGTGGAAGTGATTCGCGAGGCCGGTGAGATGGGCTTTTGCGGCATCTATACCCCGGAAGCCCAGGGTGGTATGGGGCTATCGAGGCTGGATACCAGCGTGATCGTGGAAGAGCTGGCGGCTGCCTGCCCTTCGACGGCCGCCTATATCACCATTCACAACATGGCAACCTGGATGGTCGCGCAGTTTGGCAATGCCGATATCCAGCAACAGATTGCTCCGAGGATGGCCAGCGGTGAGTGGCTGGGTTCGTACTGCCTGACGGAGCCGGGTGCCGGCTCTGACGCCGGTAACCTGCGCACCAAGGCCACACGGGACGGCGACAGTTACGTACTGAACGGCAGCAAGGTGTTTATTTCCGGCGCCGGCGCCACCCAGATGCTGGTGGTAATGGCCCGTACCGGTGAGCCGGGCAGTGGTCCCAAGGGCATTAGTGCGTTTGTGGTGCCCGCTGACAGTGATGGCATCCACTACGGCAAGGCCGAGGAAAAAATGGGCTGGAACAGCCAGCCCACCCGCCAGATTACTTTCGAGAACGTACACGTGCCGGCCAATAACCGGCTGGGTGAAGAAGGTCAGGGCTTCATGATCGCCATGAAAGGCCTGGACGGCGGGCGCCTGAACATTGCTACCTGCTCCATGGGTGGTGCCCAGGCGGCGCTGCTGCGTGCCCGCAATTACATGCACGAGCGCGAGCAGTTCGGCCAGGCCCTGGCGGGCTTTCAGGCGCTGCAGTTCAAACTGGCGGATATGGCAACCAACCTGGTAGCCGCGCGGCAGATGGTTCGCCTGGCAGCCTACCGGCTCGATCAGGGCGATACCGAAGCCACGCTGCATTGCGCCATGGCCAAGCGTTTCGCCACCGATGCGTGTTTCGAGGTGTGCAACGAGGCACTTCAACTTCACGGTGGTTACGGCTATATCCGCGAGTATCCGCTGGAGCGCTACGTACGCGACCTGCGGGTGCATCAGATTCTGGAAGGCACCAACGAAATCATGCGGCTGATCGTAGCCCGCCGGCTACTGGAGCCTGGTGTCGCTGAAGCTATTCAATAAACGCTTCTGCCAACTAACAAAAGGCGAGAATTCACATGAGCGAACTGATTCAGCTGGAAAAACGCGGTCACACCGCGATCATCACCATTAACAATCCACCGGCCAATACCTGGACCAAGGCGTCTTTGAAAGCGCTGGAAGAGACGATTGAGGCGCTCAACGCCGATCGCAATATCTTTGCGCTGGTGGTCACTGGCCAGGGCGAAAAGTTTTTCTCCGCCGGTGCCGACCTCAAGGCCTTCGCCGATGGCGACGTTGGTAACGCAAGTGTCATGGCGCAGGCGTTTGGTCAGGCATTCGATGCCCTGGTTCGCTTCCGTGGCGTGTCAATTGCGGCCGTGAACGGCTATGCCATGGGGGGTGGCCTGGAGTGTGCCCTGGCCTGTGACATCCGCATTGCCGAGGAGCATGCCCAGATGGCATTGCCAGAGGCCACCGTTGGCCTGTTGCCCTGTGCCGGTGGCACCCAGAACCTGCCCTGGCTGGTCGGCGAAGGCTGGGCCAAGCGCATGATTCTGTGTGGTGAGCGTATCAAGGCCGACAAGGCCCTGAGCATCGGGCTGGTGGAGGAAGTGGTGCCGCAGGGCGCAGCCCTCGACAAGGCGCTGGAGCTGGCGGAGATGGCCGGCAAGCAGAGCCCGTCGTCCGTTGCCCGCTGCAAGACCCTGGTGATGAGTGCCCGTGATGGTCGCAGCCACGACGACGGCTGGAGAATGGAGCGGGAGCTGTTTATCGAACTGTTCAGCACCGAAGACCAGCGCGAAGGGGTGAATGCGTTCCTTGAAAAGCGCACACCGGAATGGAAGAACCGGTAGAAAGCATCGATAAATAGCACCGATAACCAAGCCAGATTACTGAGTAAATGGTATGAGCGATCAAGTAGTCATTTTTGAGGAATTGGAGGCCGCAGGCGGCAGCCGAATTGGTGTGGCACGACTGAACGCGCCACGTGCCATGAACGCACTGTCGCTGGAGATGATTCACCTGTTGAAGGCAAAGCTGGACCAGTGGGCTGCCGACGACACGATCGGCGCCGTGTGGCTGGAAGGCGAGGGCGACAAAGCCCTGTGCGCAGGCGGAGATATTGTGGCGCTGTATCGCGACATGACAGAGCCGCGCTCCGACAGTCGTGCCGTCAGTGAAGGGGACAGATTCTTTACCGACGAATACGAGCTGGACTACCAGATTCACACCTATCCCAAGCCTTTAATTGTCTGGGGCAATGGCGTGGTGATGGGCGGCGGCATCGGCCTGATGTCCGGCGGTTCCCATCGTGTGGTCACGGAGCATTCACGTGTTGCGATGCCGGAAGTGAGTATCGGCCTGTACCCGGATGTGGGCGCCGGTTGGTTCCTCAACAAAATGCCGGGCCGGATCGGTTTGTTCCTGGGGCTGACCGGGGCGCGGATGAACGGCGCTGATGCGCTGTTTACCGGGTTGGCAGACAGGTTTATTTGCCACGATATGCGTGAGGAGGTCAAACAGGCCCTGCAGCAGTCTGGCTTTGCCGGCCTTGAGGGTGGCGCCCATGCCGCTGTCAGCAAAGTGTTGCGTAGGTTTGAAGCGGGCTCCCGCGAAGCAATGCCACAGTCCGTGGTACGCGAGCACTTCGATGTGGTCCAGGCCCTTACCGACGGCGATTCGCTGGTGGAAGTGGTGGACAACCTGGGCCAGTACGCCGGCGAAGATCCCTGGTTGATCAAGGCGGTCAAGACGGTTGCTGCGGCGTCGCCAGCTTCTCTGACTCTGACCTGGCAACACTATCACGACACCTTGCATGACAGTCTGTCCCAGGTTTTCGACAAGGAACTTCAAATATCGAAACGCTGCCTGAAAATGGGTGAATTTGCCGAGGGCGTCCGGGCACTGTTGATCGACAAGGACCTGAAGCCACGCTGGCATTTCCCGACATTGAAAAGCGTGGACCCGGAGTGGATCGACCGGTTCTTTATCGAGCCCTGAACAAAACCGAACAGACCAACACCTGTCTCTTATACACATCTCCGAGCCCACGAGACGGACTCCTATCTC
>CAJXOQ010000152.1 GCA_913057975.1 uncultured Marinobacter sp. | reverse complement strand
GTTTTTTACGAGCCTACAGGGACGTATTCACGGCGTGTCCTGGAGCGCCATGCCATCAGACCCGACGCACGGACTAAAAAACGGACTAACAAGCCATGACCATACTCCAAAGCAAAGTTAACCCAAGGTCCGAAGAATTCCAGGCGAACCAGGAATCCATGGCCAAGGCCGTGGCCGACCTGCGGGACAAAGTGACCACCATCCAGCAAGGCGGCGGCCCCTCCTACCAGGAACGCCACATCGCCCGCGGCAAACTGCTCCCAAGGGAGCGCATCAACCGACTGCTGGACGACGGCTCCCCCTTCCTGGAAGTCGGCCAGTTCGCCGCCTACAACGTCTACGATGAAGAAGTCCCGGCCGCAGGCGTCGTCGCCGGCGTCGGCCGCGTCTCCGGCACCGAATGCATGATCATCGCCAACGACGCCACCGTGAAAGGCGGCAGCTACTACCCGCTCACGGTCAAGAAACACCTGCGCGCCCAGGAAATCGCCCTGCAGAACCGCCTGCCCTGCATCTACCTGGTCGATTCCGGCGGCGCCAATCTGCCCCGGCAGGACGACGTCTTCCCGGACCGCGACCACTTCGGCCGCATCTTCTACAACCAGGCCCGCATGTCCGCCGACGACATCCCCCAGATCGCCGTCGTCATGGGCCTGTGCACCGCCGGCGGTGCCTACGTACCCGCCATGGCCGACGAGTCCATCATCGTGCGCAACCAGGGCACCATCTTCCTGGCCGGCCCGCCACTGGTAAAAGCCGCCACCGGTGAAGTCGTCAGCGCCGAAGACCTGGGCGGTGCCGACGTGCACTGCAAAGTCTCCGGGGTGGCCGATCATTACGCCGAGAACGACGCCCACGCCCTGGAAATCGCCCGGCGCTGCATCTCCAACCTCAACCGCCGCAAACCGGCCGACGTGGAGATCCGCAAACCCAAGGCACCGCTGTACAACGCCGAAGAAATCTACGGCATTGTCGGCACCGACCTGCGTAAACAGTTCGACGTGCGCGACGTCATCGCCCGCATCGTCGACGGCTCCGAATTCGACGAATTCAAACGCTACTACGGCCAGACCCTGGTGACCGGTTTTGCCCATATCCACGGCTACCCGGTGGGCATCATCGCCAACAACGGCATCCTGTTCAGCGAGTCCGCCCAGAAAGGCGCGCACTTCATTGAACTGTGCTGCCAGCGCAACATCCCGCTGCTGTTCCTGCAGAACATCACCGGCTTCATGGTGGGCCAGAAGCACGAATCCGAAGGCATCGCCAAACACGGCGCCAAAATGGTCATGGCCGTGGCCTGCGCCGAGGTGCCCAAGATCACCGTACTGATCGGCGGCAGCTTTGGCGCCGGCAACTACGGCATGTGCGGCCGCGCCTATAGCCCCGACTTCCTGTGGATGTGGCCCAACGCCCGCATCTCCGTGATGGGCGGCGAACAGGCCGCCGGCGTACTCGCCACCGTCAAGCGCGAAGGCATGGAGCGCAAAGGCCAGGAATGGAGCAGCGAGGAAGAGGCCGAGTTCAAGAAGCCCATCGTCGACTCCTACGAACATCAGGGCCACCCCTACTACGCCAGCGCGCGGCTGTGGGACGACGGCGTTATCGACCCGGCCCAGACCCGGGAAGTGGTTGCCCTCAGCCTGTCCGCCACCCTTAACCGCCCGGCCAAGCCAACACGCTTCGGCGTGTTCCGGATGTAATCGGGGAGACTGACATGACAGACAACGAATCCGCAGTCCTGCTCAGACACCGGTCCGACGGCATTGCCGAGGTGGTTCTCAACCGCCCGGACAAGCGCAACGCCTTCGACGACGTGATCATCCAGCAACTGATTACCGTGCTTGAGAACGTTGACGCTGACAACAACGTGAAGGTCGTCATCCTGCGCTCCGAAGGCAAACACTTCTCCGCCGGGGCGGACCTGGGCTGGATGCGCCGCATGGCGGACAACAGCCGCCAGGAAAACCTGGACGACTCGCGGGAACTGGCGCGGCTGATGAACGTGCTTAACCACCTGTCCAAGCCGGTGATCGGCCTGGTGCAGGGTGCTGCCTTCGGCGGCGCCGTCGGCCTGGCCGCCTGCTGCGACATCGTGCTGGCCACCGACAAGGCCAGCTTCTGCCTGAGCGAAGTGAAACTTGGCCTGATCCCCGCTGTGATCAGCCCTTACGTGGTACGCGCCATTGGCGAGCGCCAGGCCCGCCGTTACTTCCTGTCCGCCGAAGTGTTTACCGCAACGCAGGCGCAGGAATACGGCCTGGTGCACATCGTCTGTGACGATGTTGAAGCCATGGACGCACGCTGCAACGAGATGCTGCAGCAACTGGCCATCAACGGCCCAGAAGCCATGAAAGCGGCGAAAGACCTGGTGTTTGCCGTCAGCCACAAGCCGATCAGCGCCGATGTAATCGACGATACCGCACAACGCATTGCCGACATCCGGGTGGGTGCCGAAGGGCAGGAGGGACTTGGTGCCTTCCTGAACAAACGCAAGGCCAACTGGGTTCCGGAGGAATAACAACCATGTTCAGCAAAATCCTGATCGCCAACCGGGGCGAAATCGCCTGCCGGATCATACAGACCGCCCACCGCATGGGCATTCGCGTTGTCGCTGTCTACTCGGACGCCGACGCCGACGCGCGCCATGTCGCCATGGCTGACGAAGCCTTCAACATCGGCCCCGCCGCCAGTTCCGAGAGCTACCTGAAAGCCGACAAGATCATTGAGGTGGCCAAGGAAAGCGGCGCCCAGGCCGTTCACCCGGGCTACGGGTTCCTCTCCGAGAACACCCAGTTCGCCGAAGCCTGCGAAGCCAACAACATCGTGTTCATTGGCCCGCCCTCCTCCGCCATCGCGGCCATGGGCTCCAAATCCGCCGCCAAGGCCATTATGGAAAAAGCCGGTGTACCCCTGGTGCCGGGCTACCACGGTGACGACCAGACCCCGGACACCCTGCGTAATGAAGCCGAGAAGTGCGGCTTCCCGCTGCTGCTGAAAGCCGTCGCCGGCGGTGGTGGTAAAGGCATGCGCGTGGTCGAGCGCATGGAAGACTTTGACGATGCCCTGGCGGCTGCCAAACGGGAATCGAAGAACGCCTTCGGCAACCCGGACATGCTCATCGAACGCTACCTGACCCAGCCACGCCACGTGGAAATTCAGGTGTTCTGCGACAAGAGCGGCAAAGGCGTCTACCTGGCCGAGCGCGACTGTTCGGTGCAGCGCCGCCATCAGAAAGTATTGGAAGAAGCCCCCGCTCCGGGCCTGAGCGAAGACACCCGCAAAGCCATGGGCGAAGCGGCCGTCAAAGCCGCCCAGGCCATCAATTACGTCGGTGCCGGCACGGTGGAATTCCTCTACGACGTGGACGGCTCCTTCTTCTTTATGGAAATGAACACCCGCCTGCAGGTGGAGCATCCCGTGACGGAGATGGTCACCGGCCAGGACCTGGTGGAATGGCAATTAAAAGTCGCCTGGGGCGATGCGCTGCCGCTGGAACAGTCCCAGGTGAAAACCCGGGGCCACGCCCTGGAAGCACGTATTTACGCCGAAGACCCGGACCAGGATTTCCTGCCCGCCACCGGCAACCTGCGCTACCTGAGTACGCCGGATGAGAGCGCGCATGTACGGGTGGATACCGGCGTCACCGAAGGCGACGACATCAGCATCCACTATGACCCGATGATCGCCAAGCTCATCGTGTGGGACGAAACCCGGGACCAGGCCATCAACCGCATGGTGCAGGCTCTTGAGCACTACCGCATCGCCGGCGTGAAAACCAACATCCGTTTCCTCCACGCCCTGGCCGACGCCCAGCCGTTCCGGGAAGCGGATCTGACCACCGGGTTTATCGAAGACCATCGCGAGCTGCTGTTCCCGAAATCCCGGCTCGACACCCACAAAGCCCTGGTACTGGCGGCCGGCTTCGTACTGGAACAGCGCAAGTCCCGGGAAGTGATCAGCACCGATCCCTGGTCCCCGTTTGGTCGCCAGAACAGTTGGCGCATGAACTCGGAATACGCCCAGCCCCTGCAACTGCAGGTGGGTGAGGACATCCACGAGCTCAAGGTGCTGGAACGGGACGACCGCTATCAGGTGTTTGTTGGTGACAGTGTCTACAACCTGACGGCGAAGCTGGACGACGACTACCTGCAGGCGGTCATCAACGGCCACCGCATCAGCGTTCACGGCAACCTGCACAACGATCAGCTGGTGCTCTTCTACGAAGGCGACACCTTCCAGTGCATCCTCTACCGCGAAACCTACGGCTTCGAGGAAATGGCCGGTGAAGGCAGCCTGGCCGCGCCCATGAACGGCGCCATCGTGGCGGTACAGACCAAGGTAGGCGACACCGTGACCGCCGGCCAGAGCCTGGTGATCATGGAAGCGATGAAAATGGAACACGCCATCAAGGCCCCGGCTGACGGCGTGGTGACCGACATCTTCTTCGCCGAAGGCGATCAGGTGTCCGAAGGCGCCGAACTGATCGCCATCGAAGTCACCGACGACGAGGAGGCAGACTAATGGCCTTTCCGACGCAGGTAAGACTGGTTGAAATGAGCCCCCGGGACGGCCTTCAGAACGAACCCGGCCCGGTGATCGACACCGCCATCAAGACCGGCCTGATCGACCGGCTGGCCGACTGTGGCCTCAACCACATCGAATCCGCCAGCTTCGTGTCCCCGAAATGGGTTCCACAGATGGGCGACGCCGCAGAGGTGATGGCCGGCATCAAGCGTAAAGCCGGTGTGCGCTACTCCGTGCTCACCCCCAACCTCAGGGGCTTCGAAAACGCCCTGGCGGCCGGGGTGGATGAAGTCGCCGTGTTCGGCGCTGCGTCGGAATCGTTCAGCCAGAAAAACATCAACTGCTCCATCGCCGAAAGCCTGGAACGCTTCCTGCCGGTGATGGAAGCGGCCAAACAGCACCACATCCCGGTACGGGGCTACGTCTCCACCGTGCTCGGCTGCCCCTACGAGGGCGACATCCCCCCCGAACAGGTGGCCAAAGTCGCCAAGGCCCTGGCCGAACTCGGCTGCTACGAAATCTCCCTGGGCGATACCATCGGCGTGGGCACCCCTTTGAAAGCCAAGCGCATGCTCGAAGCCGTGGCCGCCGAAGTGCCGATTGAGAAGCTGGCCGCCCACTTCCACGACACCTACGGCCAGGCATTGGCCAATCTGTACGCGGTGCTGGAAGAAGGCATCTCGGTGATTGATGCCTCCGTCGCCGGCCTCGGCGGCTGCCCATACGCCAAGGGCGCCTCCGGCAACGTCGCCACCGAAGACGTGCTATACCTTCTGAACGGATTGGGCATCAAAACCGGTGTCGACCTGAACAAATTGGTCACCACCGGCGAATGGATCAGCGAACAGCTCAAACGCCATAACGGCTCAAAAGTCGGCCAAGCTCTCGGAGGAAACTGTTAATGAGCCATCCTAAAAACGTCGTCGCCCTGGATCTCCCGATCCCCGAGATCAAGGACATGCCGGAAGACACCCAGAAGTACTTCCAGATCTGCCAGGAAAAACTCGGCATGATCCCCAACGTGCTGACCGCGTACAGCCAGAACCTGAAGCAGCTTGAGGGCTTCACCCGCCTCTACAACGAGCTGATGCTCGGAGAAGGCGAACTCAGCAAACTGGAACGCGAAATGGTCGCTGTTGTGGTGTCCTCCGAGAACAAGTGCTTCTACTGCCTGGTGGCCCACGGCGCTGCCGTACGGGTACTGAGTGGCGACCCCACGCTGGGCGAACACATGGTGATGAATTACCGCAGCGCCAAACTCGACAAGCGCCAGCGCGCCATGCTCGATTTCACATCGCACCTCACCCGCTCCCCGGCCACCGTTACCGAAGAACACACCCAGGCCCTGCGGGACGCTGGCCTCAGCGACAGTGCCATCTGGGACCTGAGCAACCTGATTGGCTTCTACAACATGTCCAATCGGGTGGCCATCGCCAGCGATATGCAACCGAACCCTGAGTATCACAGCCAGAGTCGCTAGCAGATTCCACACTGCTTGCCCTCGACGACAACAACAATGGAGGCAGACACCATGAGCATGACTCTTCCCAGCTACACCAGCGGTACCTCCGAAGTACCCCTGCTGGGCATGACCATCGGCGCAATGCTCGACCGCACCGCCGAGAAATACCCGGATACCGAAGCCCTGGTTGCCCTGCACCAGGACATCCGCTGGACCTATAAAGAGTTCGTGGAAAAGGTCAACGAAGCCGCCCGTGCCTTCATGGCCATCGGCGTCAAACGCGGCGACCGCGTAGGCATCTGGTCCCCCAACCGCTACGAGTGGACCGTCACCCAGTTCGCCACCGCCAAAGTAGGCGCCATTCTGGTCAACATCAACCCGGCCTACGGCGTGCATGAGCTGGACTACGCCATGAACCTGTCCGGTATCTCCGTACTGGTCACGGCAGACAGCTTCAAGGCCTCTGACTACCGCAAAATGGTCTACGACCTGGCCCCCGAACTGAAAGCCGCCGCCCCGGGCAAGCTCAAGGCCCAGAAAGTGCCCGAGCTGCGCGCCGTGGTGAACCTGGACGAAGACAAACATGACGGCATGTGGACCTGGGCCGAGTTTGTCGGCTTCGCCAGCGACGTCAGCCAGGAAGAACTGGACAAGGTACAGGGCCAACTGCAGTTCGATGACCCCATCAACATCCAGTTCACTTCCGGCACCACGGGCAACCCCAAGGGCGCCACCCTCACCCACCACAACATCCTCAACAACGGATACTTTGTGGCGGAGAGCCAACTGCTCACCGAGAAAGACCGCCTGGTCATTCCCGTGCCCCTGTACCACTGCTTCGGCATGGTGATGGGCAACCTGGGCTGCATCACCCACGGCGCCACCATGATCTATCCGGGTGAAGGCTTCGAGCCCCAATCCGTACTGCAGGCCGTGCATCAGGAAAAAGCCACCGCCCTGTACGGCGTGCCCACCATGTTCATCGCCGAACTGGCCGAGCCAGACTTCGAAACCTACGACCTCTCCACCCTGCGCACCGGCATCATGGCCGGCTCCATCTGCCCGGCGGAGGTGATGAAAAAGGTCAACGGCAAGATGAACATGAAAGAAGTTCAGATCGCCTACGGCATGACCGAAACCAGCCCTGTGTCCACCCAGACCAGCTCCCTGGACCCGTTCGAGAAACAGGTCACCACCGTGGGCCGCACCCAGCCACACCTTGAAACCAAAATCGTCGACCCCGGCAACGGCAACGTGGTCCCACGCGGCGAAATCGGCGAGCTGTGCACCCGTGGCTACAGCGTGATGCTGAAGTATTGGAACAACGAAGAGAAAACCCGCGAAGCCATCGATAGCGCCGGCTGGATGCACACCGGCGACCTGGCCACCATGGACGAAGACGGCTACATCCAGATCGTCGGCCGCATCAAGGACATGGTCATCCGCGGCGGCGAGAACATCTACCCAAAAGAAATCGAGGAATTCCTCTACACCCACCCCGCCATCGAGGAAGTGCAGGTGACCGGCATCCCCGATGACAAATACGGCGAAGAACTCATCGCCTGGGTGAAACTAAACCCTGACGCCGACCCAGTGACCGGCGACGAGCTGCGGGAATTCTGCAAGGGCAAAATTGCCCACTTCAAGATCCCCAGGAACTACAAGTTCGTGGATGAATTCCCGATGACGGTTACCGGGAAGATTCAGAAGTTCAAGATGCGGGAGATTTCGATTGAGGAGATGGGGTTGAAGAAGTAAAAGCCCCTCCTCACAATCCGTTTCGCCCCTCAAACCCCAGCCATGTGCTGGGGTTTGTGCTTTGTGTACTCTGCGTATACGCTCCTATATAAATTGGAATCATGCGGCGCGCTTCGTTATTGCGATGCGATATTACAGGTCTATTGGTCAGGGCCTTTGCAGGGGCATGATTTAATAGCTATTTTGGCAATTAGCTTACAAACCATGGCGGAATCATGAAGCGGTCAAATATTCGCAATCACTGAGACTTCGGTCTAACTGCTGTTAGGGCAGCAACTAAAAAGGGTAGTGAGAGATGGCAGCAGTTGGATTAGTTATTGTTGGCTTGATCGGACTGTTTGTCTTAAAGCGCTTATATAGCTGGATGACATCCAAAGAAAAATCTGTTCAGATTGTTGATGTTACAGAAGATATAGCACTAGCGAGCAAAGTGGCAGCGACCATATCAAGCATATTTTGGTTTCTCCTAGCCCCAACTGGTATTTTTGCTTTTTTTGTCAGCCCGCCTCTCATAGTAGTGATCGCCCCAATAGTTGCTGCATTTGCAGCTGGAGCATATTTTATTTATGCGCTGGCTAAACTCTATGATAAGAAGCGGAGGAAGTAGAGTCATCGTCCCTAACAATCACAATCACGGCGACGTCTACTACATCGCGGCTTCGCCTTCATTCCGTAGCCGCGCGTGCTGTTGGCGTTAAACGGTAAGGCATGGAAAGCAAGACTCGGAGAAAATATGCGTCGATGATGTGGGAGTGTCGATATCGAATAGACGCACTCCGTGACTTCACTTCAGGAAAAACGCATTGCACCTATCTCCAAACGACAATTGAATCTGAAGCACTGCAATTGCGGAAGCTCCTTGAGCTAATTGCGTACTCGTCGCTAGTGTCGTACCAAGAAGCCTACCGGTCAGTCAGAAGCGATATTGCCAAAGACTGGCATGCTGCACGTATTCTACGGAAGATTGAGACTATTAATCCCGAGTTTTATCCGGTCCCGATTAAGGGCTTTAGCAAGCAAGGCTGGAATAAAGTTCGTGGTGGATATCTGACCAGAAAGCAATTTGAAAGGTTATATGACAAATGCGGCGCTATGGTGCACGCTCAGAACCCCTTTTTAAAAGGGAAGAGCTCATTAGCTTTTCATAGTAGCGTTCCTGAATATTTGGGCAGGATTGAAATCCTATTATCAGAACACGTGGTTCGGCTAGCTAACTCGGACGAAGTCATTCATGTGGTCGCTCCCATGGAAACGAAAGCACCAATTCAGGTCCGCCATTTGGTGCGGGATGGGAACCACGTTTAACCCATATGAGCCTTCTCGGAATCAATAGGCACTCCTAGCATAGGAGAAAACGCCATGCGCAGCCAATTGCATGAATGCTTTCCAGCCTGCCCCCCCGGAGCACTCTATGTCAGGCATCGCCAACACCCAAAGCCCCTACGGTGCCGTCTTCTTCAACAGCCACCGCACGGAAGGCGACAACTGGTACGCCGAAATGCGAAAACAGGAAAACATTAATCTTTCGTTCTCAGATTTCGGTTCCGTTCTTAGCGATTACTAGTTCCCACACTTCATGGTGACACTGCTTTTTGAGCCCGGCCAGGCTTTAGGCTAGTATCTGATGTTCTCAAGGAACCCACGGAAAGGAGAACAGGACACATGGAATGCTGTCTCTTATACACATCTGACGCTGCCGACGAAT
>CAJXOQ010000151.1 GCA_913057975.1 uncultured Marinobacter sp. | reverse complement strand
GTTCCCGAGCTGGTGGTCTCCGGCCAGGGTGGCCTGCTGGATGTGCTCCTGCATCCGGACTTCGAAAACAATCGCACCCTGTTCCTGAGTTACGCCCATAAGATCAGCCGCGATGGCCTGACGACCAGAGTGGCCAGTGCAACGTTGGACGGCGACCGGCTGTCAGAGGTTGAAGTGATTTTCGAGGCCCTCCCCCGAGGCAACACCAGCCGTCATTTCGCAGGCCGCATGGAGTTTGATCGCGATGGCAATCTGTACGTCGCGGTGGGCGACCGGGGTGAAATGGATCGTGCCCAGGCCACCGATGACGATGCTGGCGGCGTTCACCGCCTGACCGTTGACGGCGCCCCCGCGCCGGGCAATCCGTTTGTCGACGACCCGTCGGTGAATGACACCTTCTTCACCTATGGCAACCGCAACATTCAGGGCATGACCATTCACCCGCAAACAGGCGACATCTGGAGCCATGAGCACGGCCCCAGGGGTGGCGACGAGATCAACATCATCCGTGCGGGTAACAACTACGGCTGGCCAGACGTCACCTATGGCATCGACTACTCCGGGGTGCCCATTACCAGCAAAACCACCATGAAGGGCGTGACAGCCCCGCTGCACTATTGGGACCCGTCCATTGCCCCCTCGGGCATGTCATTCTATACCGGTGACGAATTCCCGGAGTGGCGGGGAGATCTGTTTGTAGGTGCCCTGAAAATGCAGAAGCTGGTGCGCCTGAGCATTGAGAACGGCACGGTCAGGGAAGAAGAAGATCTTCTGGAAGACCTGGGTGAACGCATCCGTGATGTGCGAATGGGGCCCGACGGTGCATTGTGGCTGTTGACGGACGCTGACAACGGCAAGGTCTACCGGATAGTTCCGGCGGAATAGTTCGGCGAAGAAACCCGCGAAGCGTCAGTGAGGATCGTTGGTTCTCTCGGTTTTCTCAAACTGCGGGGTATCGTCGGTGATGGTGAACCAGTCCGACTTGGAGCCCACATAAACGTGTGACGCCGGCCCCTTTTCCAGGGGCTCATTGATCACACCCACCCTCAGGCGCAGAATACCGGGGATGGCGTCCACGCGGCTGTAAAGCTGGCTACCGCATCTGGGGCAGAACCCACGGTACTTCCCCGGCCGGGATTCGTATTCACGAATCAGGTCCTCACCCGCCGTAAAACGGGTACGGATTTTCTGGATCGGCGCACTGGCGGAAAATGCGCTGCCGTGAGCCCGGCGGCACTGGCTGCAGTGGCACAGGGCAATCGGCCCCAGAGGGCCGTCGTATTCAAGTTTTATATCGCCGCACAGGCATTGCCCTGTCAGCATAACGTGACCTCAACCATGGTTTCGCTTGCGGGTTCCGAAGGCCGGTATGATAACCACCCGCCACTTGAAGAACCAGCAGGCGGGCACCACATATAAGTCACAGCGTTCACGAAGGAGGACACTATGGCATTCAGCACACTTCCGAACATCGGCATGGGCACATTCCGCCTGAAGGGCAACGACGCACGAGACGCCGTGAAAAGTGCCCTTTCCCTTGGCTATCGGCATATCGATACAGCCCAGATGTACGGGAATGAATCTGAAGTAGGCGATGGCATCACCTCAAGCGGTATTCCGAGACGGGAGATTTTCCTGACGACAAAGGTGTGGCATGACCAACTCCAGCACAGCGACCTGATCAACAGCCTGCACGACAGCCTGTCGCGCCTGAAGACCGACCATGTCGACCTCACGCTGATTCACTGGCCATCGCCGGGCGACGCCATCCCCATGGAGGAATACCTGGGTGCGCTGCGCGACGCGCAACGCGAAGGGCTAACCACCCACATCGGGCTGTCCAACTTCACCTGCGCGCAAATGGACAAGGCCAAGGAGATACTGGGTGACACGGCGATTTTCACCAACCAGGTGGAAGTGCATCCGTTCCTGAGCAACCGCAAGGTGGTGGAGCATGCCCAGAAGCTGGGCATTACCGTAACCGGTTACATGCCCCTGGCGGTGGGCAAAGTCATGGACGATGAAACCCTGGCCCGAATTGGCCGCGAACACAATGCGTCTGCTGCGCAGATTGCCATTGCCTGGGTGGCCTCCCGAGGGGTTGTGCCGATTCCGTCGTCAACCCGGCCCAAGCACCAGAAGTCAAACCTCGACGCGCTGAACATCACGCTCAGCGAGGATGAAATTGCGGAAATTGACGGCCTGGACCGTGGCGAGCGAATCGCTAATCCGGATTTCGCGCCTGCCTGGGACTAACGAAGCAGGCCATCGCCGCCAACACCAGCGTGGTACCCGGAATGACTGCCAGCACCCAGGTACCTAATGCCCAAAGGGTCGCCACGCTGAACAGTGACCATATCAGTGGTAATAAGAGAAACAGCCACCGCACCCGGCGGGGAAACAGCAGCATGCAGGGCACTGCCCCCAACGCCGTGACGTCCGGCGTAACGGCGAACAGCGCTGCGGCCTGACCATTGCCGGTTTGAGCGACTGCGAGGAGGGGCGACAACCCCATCAACGCGATCCAGCCCGTGCCCATCAGGCAGCGAGACCATATCGGCCGGTTCGTTGCCGCGTTCCAGGGCCAGAACAGACCCGCCACTGTCAGTAATGCGCCCTGCAGGACAAAGGCCCAGCCGAACCAGATCGCCGGCAGATTGATCGGCCCGTAGTAATGCATCAGGAAGCCAGCCCCGCTCAATAGCCACGCCGCGGCCACCAGCAGCAGTGCACCACGCCTGGCCATCGCGTCCCCACGTACCAGCAAGGCGCCAATCGCGAGCACCATCACCACCGCAACAGCCTGCCATGGCCAGATGTCCTGATTGATACGAACATAGAGCCGAAGGAACACCTCCGGCCCGAACATCAGGAAATCCGACAGGGAATAGCTGAGCCAGTTGGTCTCCATCACAGCCCTGCGACATAGGCCGCCATTCGGCGACGTTGTTTCTCATCCGGCAAAGCACCGTATAGGGCGCCCATGTTCTCCTTCATATGCTCAACGCTGGTGGTGGCCGGAATGGCACAGGTAACCGCCGGGTGGGAAAGGATGTACTTCAGGAAAAACTCCGCCCAGTTGCGGCAGCCTACCTCATCGGCCCAGGGTGGCAGCGCTTCGGACTGGAAGCGCCGGAACAGTCGCCCGCCCTGGAAAGGCCGGTTCACAATAACGGCGATCCCGCGTTCCCTCGCCAAAGGCAGCAATTGGTCTTCCGCCTCCCTGTCCATCACATTGTAGGTCAGCTGCACAAAGTCCAGCGGTTCCGTCTCCATGATGCGTGCAAAGTCTCCGTGCCTGCGGCCATGGGAGGTGGTGATGCCGATATAGCGCACGTCACCATCGGCCTTCATTTGCTGTAAGGTTGCCAGGTGTTGCTGCCAGGCCACCAGGTTGTGTACCTGCTGCAGGTCAAATCGCTCTATGCCCCACTTCCTGCGGGATTCCCGGTCCTGTTGCCGGGTTGCATCACCGTCTCCGGTCCAGATCTTGGTGGCGGAAAACAGTTTGTCACGGGCATTGAGGGTGTCCAGCGCCTCGCCCATCACCTCTGCCGCTGAGCCGTACATGGGTGAGCAGTCCACCAGGGTGCCACCGAGGTCGAAAAAGGTTTTCAGTACCTCGGTACGCTGATCAATCAGGTACTGGTCACCACCGACATTGAAGGTACGCCAGGTACCCATGCCAACGGCTGACAATCGTTCGCCGGAGGAAGGAATGGGATTCATCATCGCATCCCCCTTCGGAGCAGCCATCAGCGCAGGCATTCGACATGAAAGACCTGCCGCGGCCATGGCAGCCAGAAATCGCCGTCGAGTCAGTTCGCGCGCCATACTCACTCCATTCCCTGTTTCCATCATACTAATCAAGAGGTTGTACAAATGCTAACCAGTTGATTAGCATGGGCGCTTACATCCGTTAACAAAAACGCAATATAAACAACGCCCCTACTGGCATTTTTTAACGTCATGTAGAGCCTTTCCACATAGTACACGCGTAGAATATGGGCTATTGTTAATGCACCTGGAATCAATGAGCGCCACACCATGTTGCTGAAGGCACGACGCCACCTGAACACGCCCCGTTATGGAACTATCCACCAGCATGGTCGAGTGGCCCGTAGCATGGTGGTCTCCTCCATGGCTGCAGTCCTGGCAGTCGGGTCTGCCTGTGCATTTGCCTCGGAGTCAGCCGAGGCTGGTGGCACCAATAAGACCTGGAGCAACCAGGTGCGGGATTACGCCACCGAATCCCTGAACGACGAACAGGCGCTGAGCCTGGCGGCCATACCCATGAATGGGCCGGGCATTGAGCAATACATCAACGCGGATGCCTTGATGAGCCCTGGCTCTATCATGAAGCTGGTCACTACCTATGCGGCACTGGAAATCCTGGGGCCAACCTATCACTGGGACACCAGCTTCTACACCGATGGCGAGCTTGTTGGCGATACCCTCAACGGCAATTTCTACGTTGACATGGGCGGCGATCCCAAGCTGACCATTGAGCGCCTTTGGAGCACCCTGAACGAATTACGCGGCATGGGCATCAGTGCCATCAACGGCAACCTGGTGCTGGATGGCGACGTTTTCCGGCTGGCCAACGGTCAGCCGGCGTTTAAAGATAACGGCGACAACCCCCATGCGCCTTTTCTGGTGCAACCGTCGCCGTACCTGAGCAATCTCAACCTGGTGCATTTCCAAGTGCGTGCTGACGAGCGCGGTACCCAGGCCTGGAGTGCACCCTCGTTGAACGACGTGGTGATCGACAACCGCGTCACCGCTACTGCTGAGGCGCCCTGCCCCGCCCGCAGCCACTTTACCTGGGAGCCGCTTTTTCACGAGGATCACCGGGTTACCGTGCAGGTATCCGGCGAGTTGCCTCAGGGTTGCCGCACCACGGCCTACCTGTCGCTTCTGCCCCCCGAACAGTACACGGCATCCATGATACGTTCGCTGCTGTCAGACATGGGTATCGATATCAATGGCAAGAGCCTGCTTGCCAAAACACCTGACGACGCCCGACTGTTGCTTAGGACCACGTCTCCGGATCTGGTTACGATGGTTCGGGACATCAACAAGTGGAGCAGCAATGTTATGGCCCGACAGTTGCTACTGACCATTGGTGCAGAGAATCGCCAGGAAGAGGAGGAAGACGACCGTGTGACTGGTATTCGTGTGGTTCACGAATGGCTTCAGGAAAAAGGCGTTAATACCGCCGGCCTGGTGATTGAAAACGGCGCCGGCCTGACACGTGACGGCCGTATTACCGCACGCCAGGGTGCGCAGATTTTGCAGCACGCCTGGAACAGTCCTTTCGCATCGGACCTGATGGCCTCCATGCCGCTGATCGCGATGGATGGCACCATGGCCAGACGGCTGCGGAATTCCGGCCTGGACGGCAAAGGGCGCATCAAGACCGGTTACCTTGAAAACGTGCGCTCCATCGCAGGCTTCACCCGCGACGACACCGACACCACTTGGGCCATTGTCGGCATGGTCAACAACGACCCTGCCTGGAATGGTCAGGCCGTGCTGGACCGAATTATCTACTCCCTTCACTACCGTCCACCAACGGGAACCACGCTTTCCAGAGCTCAGTCCGGTGGAACCAAAATACGCTAAACCACATCAATAAGCGGTAGCTGCCGGGTTTCGGTGGTTACCGTTCTGTCATTTTTCGACCCAAAGCCCACCTCCCGCACCCGCAACCTTTTGTGGCGCATCCGGCAACAGATCCGTTGTAGCGGCGCCTCCCCCTACGAAGTTTATTTCCATACCTTCATACCGTAATCAGATCCCGCTGCTAACCTTATGCGTATCAGTATCAGTAGCAGTAGGTGCTTTAATGCGACGAAGTCTTCAGAGGAATCGCCGCAGACGAGTACCAACAAGAGTCTGGACGGGGCAGATCGCCCCCGTTCCTCACTGGAAGGAGATTGTGCATGAGCAAGCATACTTCGATGTTAGGTGCTGCAGGTGTAATCAGCATCGCTGTCATTGCCGGAGGCTGCGCCAGTTCGGTTGAACGGCCGGATGGCGAACTCCGGTCCGCCGAGTCAGCCATTCAGCAGGCGGTATCGTCCGATGCCAGGGATTTTGAACCGGTACTCTTGAACCAGGCTCAGAACCGGGTTGCAGATGCCGAGGAAAAGATCAATCGCGAACAATACCTTGAAGCAAGCCGCCTACTTGAAAAGGCAGCTGTGGATGCGCAACTGGCCGGCGCTCGATCGGAAACCGCAAAAGCAAGACAAGCGGTTGATGAGGTCAATCGCAATATTGAGTCTCTTCGCAAGCGAATCGACGAACGCCAGTAAAGGCCTCATCGGAAACGGGAGATGGTTATGAACAAGCGCAACGTGACTTTGGGTATGGCTGTGAGCTTTTCTGTCCTCGTGGCAGGGTGCGCCAGCACGCCCCAGGATAACGCAAAGGTCGATGAAGCACGGGCTGCCTATGAGGAGATCAGCAACGACCCGAACGTCGCCCGCAGTGGTGATCGCCAGTTGAGGAGCGCAAGGGAGCAATTGTCCCGCGCTGAAACTCTGCTCGCGGACGGTGCGGACATTGCCGAGATTGAGCACGCGGCTTATCTTGCCAACCGCCATGCGCAAGTAGCCGCTGAGCAGGGAGAGCGCGCTGAGCTGCAGGAGCAGATTGATTCCGCGGAAGCGCGTCGCAAGGAACTGGAATTGCAAATGCGCGCTGACGAAGCCGCACAGGCCAGGCGGGAAGCCAAAGAGCTTCGCCTGCAAATGGAAGCCATGCAGGCAGAGCAAACCGACCGGGGAATGGTGTTGACCCTCGGAGATGTGCTGTTCGATCTCGACAAGGCCGAACTGAAGTCTTCCGGTGAAGCCACTGTCAGACGACTGGCCGAGTTCATGGCCGAGTATGAAAACCGGCGTGTGCGGGTGGAAGGCTATACCGATAGCACCGGTGAGGCCTCCTACAATCAGGGGCTGTCCGAGCGTCGTGCGGAAGCCGTTCGCGATACCCTTGTCGATATGGGCATCAGCAGAAGCCGCGTTGAGACAAAAGGGTTCGGTGAGCAGTTCCCCGTTGCCAGCAATGACACCTCTGGCGGAAGGCAGCAAAATCGCCGGGTAGAGATTGTCATCTCCGACGAAGAGGGCAATATCAAAGCGCGGGAGAATTGATCACCCCGCTGCCACTTACCCATAAAAAAGCCCCGGTTCAACCGGGGCAAGTTTTTTCAAAAGATGCAAAGAATCAACGCTTCAACCTGACTCTGAGGTGTTATACGTCACTCATCGTTTTTGGATCAGGTTACCCGCTTTTCCCGAGGACCGATCATGATTCGGATTATTTCCATTGCGCTGCTCGGCCTCGTACTCCTCGCCGGCTGCAGCTCCACCAAGATGGCATATCGCTATGCGGACTGGGGCATCGTCTGGTGGGTGGACGACTACATACCCATGACCGCCGAACAGGAATCCCGGCTTGAGCAGGACATCCGTGGCCTCCGCCAATGGCATTGCGCCACTGAGTTGCCACGCTATTCCGAGTGGCTTGCCCAGCTTAAAAGCGATGTTCGCTCTGGCGACCTGAGTCAATCCACCGTCACCCACCACCAGGAACAGCTGCTCTCCTTTTTTTCCCCACTCATGGAACGCGCAAGACCGGCTGCCACACGCCTCCTATCAAGCCTCAGCGATGAACAGGTTCAACAATTGGCCAGCAATATGGAGGAGAGCCAAAAAGAGCTGGAAGACGAGCTCCTGGCAGACAACCCTGAACAGACCAGGGAAGCCAGGGCCGAGCGCACAGTGGAACGGGTTGAACGCTGGCTGGGGTCCCTCAACGATCGCCAACGTGACACGGTCAACGCCTGGTCGGAAGGCCGTGGCCAGCAGACGAAAATCTGGCTGGAGGGGCGTAGGAATTGGCAACAGGCGTTAATCGATACCCTGGAAACACGAGACAGCGACGACTTTTCGGATCGAGTCCACTACCTGATGAGCAACTACGAGGAAGTGCGAGGGGAACGATACCAGCGGATGATGTCGGACAGCCGGGCTGCCATGGCGGGCCTGATGACTGATCTACTGCAGCAGGCTGACCAGCGCCACCTTGACCACTTGCTGGAAAAGGCGGCAACCATGCAGGGCGATTTCGATACCCTCGCTTGCACCAGCGAGGGTACGGGAAGCCTTAACGGCTAATGTCAGGATGCGCGGCTCAGATCGTCAGGTAGCCGCCGTCCACATTAATGCAGGTGCCTGTGGTATAGCTGGAAGCACCCGACGCCAGGTAAAGGACCGTGCCGGCCATTTCGTCCGGGTCTGCCACCCGCTTCATGGGGATGTGGGCCATCGCCTGCTTCTTGATGGCTTCGTTGCTGGTCAGCGCACTGGCGAACTTGGTGTCGGTCAGCCCCGGCAACAGGGCGTTTACCCGAATCTGCTGCTGCCCCAGTTCCATGGCGAAGGACTTTGTCATGGATATCACCGCTGCTTTGGTGACGGAATAGATACCCTGAAAATGGCCAGGGTTTACGCCATTGACAGAAGCCACGTTAATAATGGACCCACCGCCATTTTTCTTCATGATCTGTGCGCCGCGGGCACACATGAAGAAATAGCCGCGAATGTTCACGTCCACCGTCTTGTGGTAAGCCCCCAGATCCGTGTCTTCGATGGGGCCGAAATAGGGGTTGGCTGCGGCGTTGTTCACCAGAACATCCAGCTTGCCGTGTTTCGATTCGATGTGCTGCCAGATGTCTTCAATCTGATCCATTTCGCCAATGTGGCAGGCATAGGCTTCGGCGCTGCCCCCGGCTTCGCGGATGCTACTGGCAACCGCCTCGCAACCGTCAATCTTGCGGCTGCTGACAATCACATGGGCGCCGTAGTTCGCCAGGGTGCGGGCAATGCTCTCGCCGATACCACGGCTGGCGCCGGTAATCAGGGCCACTTTCCCACTCAGATCAAACAGGTCTTGCTTACTCATTCTTCACCTCAGTTCGTTATCGGAAGGTCACCAGGGAGGGATCTTCGGCTTCCAGGTGACTGTAATTGTTGAACACCGCCAGGCTGCGCCGGGCCCCGGAATGCAGAACCCGGGTAACACTGGTATTGGCAATCACGGAATTCATATCCAGGGCCTTGCGATCACTCAGTTCCAGAAGATGCTGGGCGATCACGGCAATCGGGCCGCCGGATGTGGATACCAGGGTCTCGCCACCATCGGCATACTCAATCAGTTGCTCCAGCGACGTAATCACCCGCTGACGGAACGCTTGCCAACTTTCGGTGTATTCGTGATCGTGTCCGCCACTGACCCAGCGCTGCATGGCTTCCTCGAACACCTGCTGGAACGCCCTTGCCGGCTTGGGGAAGGCTGCCAGATCACGCGCCATGCGTTCGCGGTCTTGCCACTCGGGGCGCAAACGCTCCACCACCTGGGTATGATCAAACTCGTTGAAGCCATCCACCGCCTGCATGTCTGGCAGTGCATCACCGTAACCCTGTCTCTTATACACATCTGACGCTGCCGACGAATAGAGAGG
>CAJXOQ010000150.1 GCA_913057975.1 uncultured Marinobacter sp. | reverse complement strand
GAGATAGGAGTCCGTCTCGTGGGCTCGGAGATGTGTATAAGAGACAGCTACTAGTTCTTCCAGGTTGCGAACGCCCAGCTTGGCCATCCACTCTCGGGTCTCGGTCGCAACGAACCGGAAGAAGTTCATCGCCATTTCAACGGTGCCTTTGAAGTGTTCTTCCCGCAGGTGCTCGTTTTGGGTCGCGACGCCGGTGGCACAGTTGTTCAGGTGACAGATACGCAGATACTTACAACCCAGAGCCACCATTGGCGTAGTGCCGAAACCGAAGCTTTCAGCGCCCAGAATAGCGCCCTTGACCACATCCAGGCCGGTCTTGATACCGCCATCGGTCTGCAGGCGGATCTTGCCCCGCAGGTCGTTAGCGCGCAGCGCTTGCTGGGTTTCACTCAGGCCCAGTTCCCAGGGCGAGCCGGCGTAACGGATGGAGGTTAACGGGCTGGCCGCTGTACCACCGTCGTAGCCCGAAACCGTGATCAGATCGGCATAGGCTTTGGCCACACCAGCAGCGATGGTGCCTACACCAGGCTCCGACACCAGTTTTACAGACACCAGTGCGCTCGGGTTAACTTGCTTGAGATCGAAAATCAGCTGCGCCAGATCCTCGATCGAATAAATATCGTGGTGCGGTGGTGGCGAAATCAGCGTCACACCGGGCACTGAGTAGCGCAGGCGGGCAATCAGGTCATTGACCTTGCCACCGGGTAGCTGACCGCCCTCACCGGGCTTGGCACCCTGGGCCACCTTGATCTGCATGACATCGGCACTGCGCAGGTACTCAGCGGTGACGCCGAAGCGGCCAGACGCCACCTGTTTGATCTTGGAACGTTTCTCCGTGCCATAACGGGCCGGATCTTCCCCGCCTTCACCGGAGTTGGAACGACCACCCAAGGTGTTCATTGCTACCGCCAGGGCTTCGTGAGCCTCCGGAGACAACGCACCCAAGGACATGGCCGCCGAGTCGAAGCGCGGGAAGATATTCTCCACTGGCTCCACCTCGGACAGATCAATCGCCTTGATATCCTTGCGGAACCCAAGAAGGTCCCTAAGCGTGGACACCGGGCGCTCGTTTACCAGCCCGGCGTACTCCATGTACTGCCCGTAATCACCACTGGTCACGGCTTCCTGGAGCTTACCCACTACATCCGGGTTGAAAGCGTGGTACTCCTGACCGTGGACATACTTCAACAGGCCACCCTGGGTGATGGGCTTGCGATGCTTCCAGGCCACCGCCGCCAGCTGTTCCTGATCCTGCTGGAAATCAAAGAAACCGGCGCCCTGGATACGGCTGGGAACACCTTTGAAACACAGATCCACCACATCATCTGCCAGGCCAATCGCCTCAAATAGCTGCGCCCCCCGGTAGGAGGTGATGGTGGAGATCCCCATCTTGGACAGGATCTTCAGCAGGCCCTTGTTGACACCCTTGCGATA
Source organism: uncultured Marinobacter sp. (assembly GCA_913057975.1). Taxonomy (GTDB): domain Bacteria; phylum Pseudomonadota; class Gammaproteobacteria; order Pseudomonadales; family Oleiphilaceae; genus Marinobacter. The sequence goes on along the minus strand of CAJXOQ010000150.1, from coordinate 8,120 downwards.
GTTGTTCTTCGCATCAATGGGGTCCATCATCAGTTCGCCGGTGCGAATCAGGTCGTTAAGCACCTGGTAGGCCAGGTACGGATAGACCGCCGTAGCGCCAAAGCCAAACAACACAGCAAACTGGTGCGGATCGCGGGCCCAACCGGTTTCAACCAGGATGTTGGAGTCACACCGGAGGCCTTTCTTGACCAGGTGATGGTGAACGGCGCCGGTTGCCATCATGGCGTTGACCGGCAGCTCACCTTCTTTCAGATCCTTGTCGGTCAGGATCAGGATGACCTTGCCACTGCGGACTGCCTGCTCAGCCTCGTCGCACACTTTACGCACAGCCTGCTCAAGCCCCAACTCCGGGCTGTAGCTCATGTTGATTCGAGCAACTTCGAATCCGGGCCGATCATTGTTGGCAATTTTCAGGTACTTGGCCGGCGAAAGCACCGGTGTTGTAAGGATGATCCGGTTGGCGTGCTCGGGCGTTTCCTCGAACACGTTACGTTCCGCGCCGATGCACGTTTCCAGGGACATCACGATGGACTCCCGGAGCGGATCGATGGCCGGATTGGTCACCTGGGCAAATTTCTGACGGAAGTAGTCAGCCACATGCCGGACACGGCTCGAAAGCACGGCCATGGGCGTATCGTCCCCCATCGACCCTACTGCTTCCTGACTGTTTTCAGCCAATGGACGCAGCACCTGATCACGCTCCTCGTAGGAAATCATGAACATCTTCTGGTGTATGTGGAGCTCGTCGGACTGCATCAGTTTGAAGTCAGGTGTGTCCTGATTCAGCGTGGTTTCAACCCGCAGGGAGTTCTCCCGCAGCCAGCGCTTGTAGGGCTGGGCCGACTTCAGGCGATTATCCACGTCTTTCGTGTGCAGGACTTCGCCGGACTCGGTATCAATAGCAAGCATTTGCCCCGGACCCACACGTCCCTTGGCCACCACGTCTTCGGGCTTATAGTCATAGGTGCCGATCTCGGACGCCAGGGTAATGAAATCGTCTTTGGTGATTACCCAGCGAGCCGGGCGAAGTCCGTTCCGATCCAGCATACAGACGGCATAGCGACCGTCGGAGAGAACCAGGCCAGCTGGCCCATCCCACGGCTCCATATGCATGGAGTTGTACTCATAGAATGCCCGCAACTCGGAATCCATGGTATCCACATTCTGCCAGGCAGGCGGGATCATCATTCTCACGGCACGGAACAGATCAACACCACCGGCCAGCAGCACTTCCAGCATATTGTCCATGCTGGAAGAATCTGAGCCCGTCAGGTTAACCAGCGGCTGCAGCGTCTGTAGGTCCGGCAGTTCCGGTGCGCTGAATTTGGCGGCACGGGCAATTGCCCAGTTACGGTTGCCGTCAACGGTATTGATCTCCCCATTGTGGGCGAGATAGCGGAAAGGCTGCGCCAGCGGCCAACGCGGCATGGTGTTGGTGGAAAAGCGCTGGTGGAAGACACAGATAGCGGTCTGCAGATCCGGATCACCCAGGTCCTTGTAGAAGTTCGCCAGGTCCGCAGGCATCATCAGGCCCTTGTAGGCCAAGGTGCGGTGAGACAGGCTACAGATATAGAATTCGGAGTCATCGGCCATGTCCCGCTCAGCGTGGCGACGGCCAACAAACAGCGCGATGGCGAATTCCTGCTCGGTTTTACCGGCGGGAACCACAAACACCTGCTCAATCCAGGGCAAACAGTCGAGCGCCATCGGCCCAAGGCAACTGTCGTCCGTAGGCACCTTCCGCCAACCCATGATTTCCAGGCCCTGCTCTGCGAGGCGCTTTTCCACGGCAGCACGGCCGGCAGCGGCCTTGTTCTCGTCCGGGTTAAGGAATACCTGGCCCACAGCGAACAGCTCTTCAGGCTCTCTGCCAAATTCCGCTTTGGCGGCCTTGCGCAAAAAGGCATCCGGGCTCTGGATCAGGAGGCCACAACCATCGCCGGTCTTTCCGTCTGCAGCGATACCACCACGGTGGGTCATGCAGGTCAGTGACTCGATGGCAGTTTGCAACAACTTGTGGCTGGCCTCGCCCTTCATATGGGCGATCAGACCGAAGCCGCAGTTGTCCCTGAATTCGTCGGGATGATACAAACCTGTCATCATAAGCGTTCTCTCGCGTAGAAATGCTTTTCAATCAAAGGGTTATTGGTAAACAGACAATAAACTCACCCTTCGACACTGAAAATGGGGGCTGGCTATTTTACACGCGTAGAAATACGTACTCAAACCAAAGCGTTTTTATTTTAGGGGGCAAGCACGTTCAATACGCGTACTGCGTTAGACAGCACACACCATGAAACAAAGGCTCAGGTTATTGTTTTTATAGAATAAAATACGAAAAAAAGGCAGGCACCGACAATCAGAAATCGCGTGATTGCCTGATCCAGGGAGACTGGTCCCGCAGGGCCTGGGGGAGACGCTCAACGGCTTTTCGGGCCTCATCACGCGAGGAAAACTCGCCGTAGAAGCCAACAAACCAGTCCTGCCCCTGCCTCTGGGTATAGGTATAGAGTATACCGGAAACGGACGCGTACCGATCCATCAGATTCAGCACCGTTTGTTCCTGATTCCCGGCAATCAACTGGACAGTCCAGCCCTCACGTGCGTTTACGCTCTCAAGCTCCATAAACACACTCGGACGGGAGGGCTCGAAACTCGGCTCTGGCTCTGGCTCTGGCTCTGGCTCTGGTTTCGGAGTTGGCTCTGGGGGCGTTTCCTGTTCAACGGGGGGCTGGGGTTCGGGCGTTTCGGGCTCGGGTTTGCCGGCCAGAGAAATCTTGATAGCAGGCGTGGAATTAACGGCGGCGTCTCCGAGCGGTTTCAGCTCGGGAATTCGCTCGGGCGCGGCGATCACCACCACAATTGCAGTGATAACGACGGAAACGAGCAGAAGAAGGCAACGGACGGTCTTGCTGGCACCCATCAACTGGCGGGCTCCGTCAACAGGATAACTTCCTGATAGCCGCTCTTCTCCAGCACGCGAAGCAGCGATTCCAGATCAGACATGGCAATTTCGCGTTCAGCGGCGATTTTTAACGGGGATTGTTCATCCGGTGCTGGTAATGCCTTGGACAGGCCATCCGTCGTTACGGTGCGTCCGTCGACTTGCCACTCGCCTTGTGCGGTAACGGTGAGGTCCGCATAGGGTTGCTCATTGCCGGCTTGTTGCCCGGTGCCCGGTAGCTTCGGCAACGGTGTGTCTGACAATTGACCCGCCACGATAAAGAACATCAGCAGCAGGAACACCAGATTGATGAGCGGCAGGAGAGCGTCCTCGAGACGCTCCATCAATGACTTTCCCGAGGTCACGGGCGGTGGTGCCAGATCCGTCATGGCTGCTCCGCAGCGTCAGGGGTGCGCTTCCAGTGGGTGGTAACGCCACTGTCAGTGAGCTGACTGTAGGCCTGGGTGAAATGGGTCAGTTGGGTGGCAGATTCTGTGGCGATGTTGATTTCGCTGACGCCGCCGGCCCGGAGCTGCTTGACCAGCCCATCCATTCCATAGGTTTCTCCCTGCCAGCGAGCTTGGCCGTCACGTTGGATGACCACTTCGGGGATTGGCTCTCCGGTGACTGAACTGGTGTCGCCCGTGCTGTTGCTCAGTTCCATGAAACTGACCGGCAGTAACCGGCTGGTGAGCATGAAGAACACCAGCAGGATGAAGACCACATCGATCAGTGGAGTGATGCGGATCGGTATCGGGCGTGCCGGGCGGGGTTCAACCAGTTGCATTGGCCAGGCGACCCTGATGCTCGTCCCCGGAATACTCCACTACGCGCCCAGTCCTGGTGGCAGCCGGTGCCGTCTCATCCTGGGTTTCCTTTTGCGGTTCGCTTTCTGTGGTGGCGACGGGGACAGAAAGGATGGTAACCAGTGCGCTATTAATGGTTTTCTGGATACGTCGCAGGCGGAATTCAATCCAGGCGGCCAGGGCGGCAAACGGTATGGCAATAACCAGGCCGGCCGCGGTTGTGGTGAGTGCTTCGTAGATGCCGCCGCTCAACTGGGAGGCATTGGCGCGCCCTTCGGTAGCGGCCATAGCTCCAAATGCCTCCATCATGCCCAGAACGGTGCCTAAAAGGCCCAGCAACGGTGCCAGCGCGGCAATCACTTCGATGATCTTCAGCGGTGCCTCGAAGGGCTCGAGGGCCTCATGAGCGTCCTTGGCGACGGACTCCCGAATCTGCTGGGGGGCGGTGCCAGTGTTGCGGGCGTTCATGGTGTTGACGATCAAGTGGTGCAGTGGGTTCAGTCGGGCGTATCGGCCTGCGGACCGTTGCAGGTCTACCGACACGTTGCCGTCAGGCCTTTGTTGCCATTTCGTAATGGCTTTTTTAAGTTTGGCAGTAAACCTGGGAGCAAAAAAAGTGCCGAATAACATGAGGTAAAGAAAGGTGACAACACCTGCCAGGGCAATGGCCAGCAACACAATCATGACGGGGCCGCCCATTTCCAGCAGCTGACTGACCGGGCCGGCGCTGATTCCGGTGGCGTCGGCGAGCAGGGACTCGGACATTGGGGAAACCTCAGTTAAGAAAATAGGTCTAAATAATAACGATTATCATTGAAATTGCAAGTTCTGTAACCCGTTGAAAGCCGCGTCTCTGTTAAACTTACAAATATTAAATCCTTCAATAATCGACACGTTATCCAGTGAAAAACAGACATTTAGCACTGAGGGGAATCAACCCGAACCTATCCTGCGTTTGTGTAGCGGGAGTCACGCCGTTGTGATGATAAGACGCTGGCTTGCAAGCCTGGTCAATCGTGCTGTTGCCTTTGTCATTCTGGCCATTGTGCTGGCGGCTCTGGCGGTGGCCGTGGTCAGTTCCCTGGTAGCACGCTCCGAACTTGCCGGGCAGACAAGGGAGCAGGTGGAAACCATCGCGGAACTGGTTGCCAGCGATCTTGATGCCCGCCTGGCCCAGCGCCGGGATACCCTGACCCATGTCGCGGAAGGGTTCACCATGGAGGAGGTGGTGCTGCGCTCCCGCTCCCGCCTTCTCGTCCGTCGCGAGATTGCGTTGCAACATATGTTCGACGGGATCTACGTATTTGATGCCAGTGGCAAGGTCATTGCCGAGTATCCGCAAAGCTTCCGACAGACGGGGCTGGATGCCAGTGGCCGTGAGTATTTTCGACAGACCTCAGGCCAGCTCACCTCCATTATCAGTGACCCTTATGTGTCGAACTATCGGGAGCGGCCCGCCGTTATGATGACAGCGCCGATTTTCGATCATCGTCAACGGTTTATTGGCGTGCTGGGAGGGGCGGTTTTTCTCGACGGCGACAACTTCATGGAAGACACCAGCGCTGTGAGTATCGGCAAAACCGGCTATGTCAGCATTGCCACACGTACCGGTATAACCCTGGGCCACGGTCGTACCGGTGAAACCATGGTGCCGCTCAGGCTTGAAAACGAGGCCCACAAGAAGGCTATGGCGGGTTTTGAAGGCACTGTGCAGACGCTTGATCAGGAAGGCACCGAAACCATCACCTCGGTACGCCAAATGTCACAGGTGCCCTGGTTTGTGGCCGCGGTGTGGCCGGTAAAAGAGGCCTATGCGCCGCTCAGCCGCTTGACGGACAGCTTTGCGCAGACGCTCCTGATCGTGATTCTGATCGTGGCGCCCTTGGCGCTGGTGGTGTTTCGTCGGTTGATGGCGCCCATGCGAAATCTGGGGTTCCAGATCAGTGAGCGTCATCTGGGGATACGGACCGAGCCGGTGGACGTTCTGGGAGGCACGGAAATCCGTCAAGTTGCGGAGACCTTCAACACTGTGATGGAAGAGCGTGACGAAGTGCTGTCTTCCCTGGCCGAGCGCGAGGCGTTTTTCCGCTCGCTTACCCAGAGTGCGCCGATCGGCATTATCCAGACCGATGTTCTGGGCAGGATTGAATTCGTTAACCCGGCGTTTGAGCGGATCATCGGGGTCAGCTCCAATGATCTCCAGCATACCCCCCTGATTCAAGGTGTTTACGAAGAGGACCGGCCTGGCACGGTTGAAGCGTGGCGGGAGGCTCTGCGCAGCAAAACAGTGTTCCGAGGGCGATTCCGCCTGAAAAGCCGCTCCGGAGATGAAGTGGTTTGGGCGGATGCCATGACGTCGGTGATTGAGACGGAGGAACGTTCGCTGGGTACCATCACTGTGGTCAGGGACATCACCCACGAACTGGAGATCGAGGCGGAGCTGGCCGAGCAACAGAAACGTGCAGACAGTATTCTGGGCGTATTGCAGGAAGGTGTGCTGATGGTGGATGCCGATGGCATTATCCGGTATTCCAACGAAGCCGCCTCTGGGTTCCTGGGATTGGCCGACAGCGGTGAGCAGCAGAACTTTTTCACGCTGGTATCGATTGAAGACGAGAACCATCGCTGGGAAGCAGACGATTTTCTGCGCAGTGCCGATGTGGATAGCCTGTATGCCACCCTGCGAAACAGGGTGGGCCAACTCTTCGATATAGACTTGGCAATGCTCCATCTTCGGCGGGAAAGTCATAATCATCGTATGGTATTCGTGATTCGGGACGACAGCGCCCGCCGTCGCGAAGAAGAACGGCTGTCCTGGGAAGCGACCCACGACAGCCTGACGGGTTTGCTCAATCGCCGGGCGTTCAATTCGTCCCTGGTCAAATGTCTGATGGATACCAACAAGAAAACGGCGGCCAGCGTTTTGATGTTGATCGACCTGGATTACTTCAAGCCCGTCAACGACGAAGGCGGGCACTTGCTGGGAGATGATTTGCTGGGGCGACTATCGGACCTGCTCACGCAGTCCGTGCGCCAGTCGGATACGGTGGCACGACTCGGTGGCGATGAATTCGGCATTATCCTGCCCGCCTGTGGTCAGCAGCGCGCTGTCGAGCTTGCCGAGAAAATCCGTGCCGGTATTGAAGCCCTGCGCATAGAACAGGATGGCAAGATGTTTGGTGTGACTGCCAGCATCGGCCTGACCGAGATATGTGACGCGGATTCGGGCCCCCGGGAAGTCGTTGCACGTGCCGACGAAGGCACCTACGCCGCCAAGGCCCAGGGACGCAACTGTGTGGTTACGATGTCCCTGCCACTACGGCAGGAGCCGGATTGATCACCACCATCCCGCTGAGCCGCCTGCCTGCCACAGCAGGCGCACTGCGAGCAGGGTCAGAAGAACGTTGAACACGTGGCTGAAGTGCCGATTACTCAAGGATTTGAGTACGTGGAGCCCCAGCCAGGTGCCGGCAAAACCAAAGCCGATCATGGCCAGTATGAACATCAGCCAGTCGCGGAAAACGAAACCAGCGAGGCCAAAAACCAACGCCTTTGGCGCGTGCTGGAGCGTCATCGCCATGGCGAATGTCGCGACGGTGGTGAAACGCTCGGTGTGCATCTGCTTGATAAAGGACGCCACCAGGGGACCGGTTGCGCCCACAAACAGGGAAATGAAACTGGTCAACGCAGAGGCAAGAAAAATCCCGACACTGCCGAAGGCACCTCGTGGCAGGGCGGGGCCCCAGCACAGGTAAAGCACGAAAACACCAATGGTGAGTTGCCACAGATAGGGTGGCAAGTCGACCAGCAACCAGGCGCCAAGCCCCGCTCCGACCAGTACTCCTGGTGCGAAGGCGACAATGGCTTTCCAGTCGGTATGCCGCCAGGTCAGTGTGGCCCGCCCGGCATTGGAGCCTAACTGGATCATACCGTGAACCGGTATGATCGCCGCCGGTGGTATCCAGAACGCCATCAGTACCAGCAGCAGAACACCGAGTGCCGCGCCCTGCTCCCAGTTAAAACGGGTAATGAACTGGGTGAAGATCTGCTCGGTAAACCAGGCACTGTCCTTCCCGCCCATGAGCACCGGCGTCAGATAGCTGCCAAGAGTGAGCATGAACACCACGATGCAGCCGGAAACGATACCGGGCATGGCCCAGGGCACAACGATTTCGCGCAACACAGTGCCGTGACCGCCACCCAGGTCGTAACCGGCTTCCACCAGGTTTTCATCCATGCCATCAAGGGTTGTCACCAATGGGACAACCATGAACAGAAGGCCGTTGTAGACAAGCCCGATGATGACCGCCACATCGTTGTAGCTGTCTCTTATACACATCTCCGAGCCCACGAGACGGACTCCTATCTCG
>CAJXOQ010000149.1 GCA_913057975.1 uncultured Marinobacter sp. | reverse complement strand
ACGAGATAGGAGTCCGTCTCGTGGGCTCGGAGATGTGTATAAGAGACAGTACCAACTCCTCCCGGTGTTGAGCTCCGCCGTCACCCTTGATCAGGGTGCGAATGGACTTCATGAGCTCAGCCAGCAGTTGCAGGCACATCAGAGAAAAACCAACACACCAGATCAGATAAACCGGCCATACAACCGGGTTCCAGGCCGAACGTCCGGAACGCTCGCCACTTTCCCAGGCATCGTAGAAGTACTTGAAGACTTCCCAGGTCAACCAGATCATCAATGGCAGGAAAAGCAGGTAGCACAGAATACGAATGGCCGCGTTCACGCGCGGCGCCAGCTTGAGGGTAATCACATCCACGCTGACGTGCTGACCAATGCGGAGGGCGTTGGCCATACCCAGCATGAAGATGGCTCCCATCATCATATAACTTGTTTCAAAGGCCCATAGAGTTGGAGCGTCCAGTACGTAACGGCTGAAAACCTCATAGGCCAGGGCGGCGACCAACGGCAGGATGAGGACGGCCGCCAAATGCCCGGCGTACTTCGTGAGCCTCTCTATTAATACAATCAGTGTCATGAGCATGATCCGGCAAATAAAAAAGCCGGAGCAAGGACCTGGCAGCCCTTACACCGGTAACTGGAAACAGAAAATTAAAGTTCAGATTTGCCGACGTTCAGACGGTACTGAGGCCAGCTATCCATATCCTTTTTGAACTGACGCTGAGACTCAAGAACCTTGGCGAACCATTCGTTGTCCTTGGCTTTCTCGTCTTCCCACGCAGCGGTTTCTTCATAAATTTTCTGAATGAACGATGGCTCCAGACGAACAATTTCGTTCGGTCCCTCTTCCAGCTCACGATAGGCTTCAAGGTCGGAGTAAGATGCGGCCAACCAGGAGTCGAATACGGTCAGCTTTGCGGCCTCACGCATGACATTCCTTTGCTGGTCGTTCAGTTCTGCCCATGCATCCTTGTTGACCTGGCACTCCAGTACACCACCAGACTGGTGAACGCCGGGCACGATGACGTACTGAGCCACGTCCTGGAAGCCTGTTGGCTTGTTCATTTCAGGGCTGCCCCACTCGGCGGCATCAATTACGCCACGCTCCAGCGCCGTGTAGATATCGGAACCGGCCATAACCACGGTAGATGCGCCCAGACGCGAGGCAATTTCAGCCCAGGCACCCGAAGTACGAAGACGCAGGCCTTTAAAATCTTCCAGGGTTTGTACTTTCTTGTTGGAGTGCAGAAAGATCTCGGTACCCAGAATGGTGCACGGGAACGCCACCACACCAAACTCTTCCATGCGGAACTCTTCGTAGAGCTTGGCGCCGCCGCCCTGGTACATCCACAGCATGAATTCTTCAGGCGTCAGGCCACTTGAGTGGCCGGCGAGCAAAGCTGCGGTGGGGTCTTTGCCGTAGTCGTAGGCAAGATAGTTGTGACTGACCTGGGCCACGCCACTTTCAACAGTCTCCGTTACCTTCAGAGCGCTACCCAGCGTGCCGCCTGGGAACACCTGCAGCTCGATTTCCCCATCGCTTAGCGACGTAACATGATCAGCGAAATCCTGAGCATCACGCTCCAGCCAGGGCCCACCACTCCATGGAGTGGCCATGCGCCAGGACTTGTCCTCGGCTTGAGCCGGAGTAACGCTGGCTGCAACGGCAGCGGCCAACAGCGCTGCGGACGCGAACTTATGCATCTGTTTCATAGTTGTGCCTTTCTTTGTTTTACGGTGGGTAGATCCTGCGAGCCATACACCCGTCAGGAGGAAAACTCCGTTTGCATTTCATGTGCCCGATTGGCACAGGCGACCATCGCCTTTTCAAATATCTCAGCCAGACCAGACGCCTGGAAGCTGAAAATCGCCTGTTCTGTAGACCCATTTGGGGACATAACATTTTGTTTTAGCTGAGCCGGAGATTCATCGCTCGCCAACGCCATGCTGGCAGCACCAAAACCGGTTTGCAGGGCAAGACGACGGGCCGTGTCGCGGGGGAGTCCCAGGCGGGCTCCGGCCTCTTCCATCGCTTCAAAAATCTGGAAAAAATAAGCCGGGCCGCTGCCAGAGACGGCGGTAACCGCATCCATCAGCGACTCCTCTTCAATCCATTCAACCCGACCGACGGCTGCCAGCAACTCGCCGGCACCTGCACGTTGATCTTCAGTTACGCGGTCATTGGCCCACAGGGCGGACGCACCGGCACGCACAAGGGCGGGCGTGTTAGGCATGCATCGAACGATAGGGAGCCCTCCACCCAGCCAGGTGTCGATGTTTTCACCCAGGATGCCGGCAGCAACGGAGATGATCAGCGGTGCCGACTCCCGGGCCTGGATCGCATCTTTGAGCGGATCGCACACAGCCTTCAGAATTTGTGGTTTAACTGCCAAAACCAGAATGTCTGCACTTGCAGCAGCTTTTTGGTTGTCTGCATGGGCGTGGATACCAAATTTCGCGCGAACTGCATCTTGCGCGACGCTATCAGGAGACGTGGCAGTAATGTTGTCGGCAGCCATACCGCTGTCAATCAATCCACCAATGATAGCGCTGGCCATGTTGCCTGCACCCAAAAAGGCGACTGTCTGGTTCATGGTGTTGCTCTCTTATTGCGTGCCAGGCCAGCTTCAAAAGCTGCTTGGCCCCGTGAATGATCGTTCAGATTTCATACCTTGATTGTCGTAAGTAGAACCCGTAACGGTCTTGCTTCATTCTCCGGTCTTTTTGTTTGAGGCTATGGAACCTGTAGGGATTTCTATCAGAACGATAGAAACAGACGAATTGCATGAATTCTGGTTTATTGTTTGCATAGCGGTGGAATACTTATAAGCTATACCCATCATCAGCGAATGATTATCAATTATGAATAGCCGCATTCGAACGCTACCCCTGGCCAACAGTTGCCTTCACCATGACCACACCTATCATCAGTTCGTTATCGCAATGACGGGGCAGGCAGAGTTTGAGATTGCAGGCAAGAGTGGACGGGTGGATGCTTCACACGGCTGTTTGGTGCCAGGTGGGGAAGTACACTTCTATGAAGGAATCGGCAAGAATAGCCATGTCGTGGTAGATCTACCTGCGGAACACGTTGACACGAAACTGGTGCGGCTCTTTGATAAACCGCGCTATTTCGAGGCAGACTCGAATCTGCGCCTGCTTCTATCCTATATCCAACGTGAGGCCACCATCTGGCAAGCATACCCAGAAGCGACCGAAGGCATGGCCCAGAGCCTCTTGGCCGCCCTGCACCACCGCACTTTCTCGACTGCGCGAGAGCGCAATCAGCTGCACAGACTCGACCTCACAGCACTTGATACATTCATACACAAGCACTTGCATGAGCCGCTACCGGTCTCAAGGCTGGCTGGGGCGGTGTATTGCAGTGTGGGTCACTTCCACGTGCTGTTTCGCGATGCTACGGGTGTAACACCAAACCGATACGTGAGTGAGATACGCCTGGGTCGTGCCCGCGAATTATTGCTGGAAACAGCCCTGCCGCTGACGGAGATCGCCAGCCAGGTCGGGTTTTCCAGCCAAAGCGCGCTTACTCATGCCTTTCGCCGACAATATGGCGAACCGCCGGGGCGCCTACGCCGTCTTCACTGAGCAAACGGTCCCAATAGCTCCGCTCAACGCTTACCACCGTCCCTGCAATGTGGCAACAATTCGCCGGCTGCCGGCGCTATCCCGGTGTTCGCACAGATAGATCCCCTGCCAGGTGCCCAGGGCAAGATGTCCGTCGTTCACGGGAACAGTGAGCGAAGGGCCTACCAGAATACTCTTAATATGAGCCGGCATGTCGTCCGGGCCTTCCATGGTGTGCTCATAATGGGGCGCGTTCTCTGGCACCATCACATTAAAATGGCGCTCCAGATCGCCGCGCACGTCCGGGTCGGCGTTCTCGTTAATGGCCAGGGAGGCGGAGGTGTGTTGAATAAACAGGTGCAGCAGCCCCACCTGGCAGTTCTGCAGGGCCGGCGCCTGGGCCAGGATTTCACTGGTCACCAGGTGAAAGCCCCTGGGCTGGGGCTTTAGCTCGATAAAGGTCTGATCCCAGATCATGTCCAACCTCGCTTCTATTTCTGCCGGTCGTCCCAGGGATGGACGGGCACTACATCTTCGCCCACATCCCCTTCATAGCTGCTGCGGAAATAGTCCATCGCCTTCTCCGCCTCGCTGAGTTCGTCAAACCGGGCAATGTGGTAGATCGCCTCGCCCTCGTTTACCAGCGGCAGGTTATTCACACAAATAACAATGCCGGAACAGGGTGATGTCACGGCGGTTTCCGACTCGCCGAACGGGTCAGCCACCATAGCCAGCCTCTGACCTTTACGGACCTTCTGGCCGAGACTGGCAACCGGACGCATGATGCCATCGGTGTCCGTGCGCACCCACTGCGAGTTTGCAGCCGTTTCCGAGCGTTTCCGGGGGGCCTTGGGGCCTTTCTTGGCAGGAATCATCTCCAGTTCCCGCATCACCCGGATGACTCCTTTCACGCCGCTGGAAATCACCACATCGTCAAATCGCAGGGCTTCTCCGCCCTCGAAGGTGACCACCGGAATGTCCTGGGAATCAGCATAAGCCCGCAGGCTGCCCTCCCGCAGGCTGGCGTTGATGATGATGGGCGCGCCAAAAGCCTCGGCCATACGAATGGTTTCCGGGTTTTTGAGCTCCGCGCGAATTTGCGGCAGGTTGAACCGGTGTATGGCGCCCGTATGCAGGTCAATAATGTGGGAAACATTCTCCATGATCTGCGTGCGCAACAGGTAAGCGATGCGACCACCGAGGGAGCCAGTCTCACTGCCCGGGAAGCAGCGGTTCAAATCGCGGCGGTCCGGAAGGTAACGGGTGCGCTGGACGAACCCGAAAATATTCACGATGGGGACCGCCACCAACGTCCCCCGCAAATGCCGCAGTGCAGAGTTGGTCAACACGCGGCGCACAATCTCGACGCCGTTGATTTCATCCCCGTGTATCGCTCCGCAAACCATGAGCACCGGCCCGCTCCGACGCCCATGAACCACTTCAACGGGAATATGCAGTGGCGTGTGGGTATAGAGTTTCGCCACCGGGACTTCCACGGTTTGTCGAGTGCCCGCCTTGATTTCATGGCCAGCGATAACAAACGGAGCCCTGGCAGCCATATCAGCCCCTCCCCTTGGTGCGGGTTTTCCAGGGCTTCTGGTTTTTCTCGGTCCAGTTGATGATCATGCCAGCCACGTTTTTGTTGGTGGCATTCTCAATACCTTCCAGGCCCGGTGACGAGTTCACTTCCATCACCAAAGGCCCACGGCTGGAACGCAGCAGATCCACACCCGCCACGTTCAGGCCCATGGACTTTGCCGCCGTGATGGCCGTTCTGCGCTCTTCGGGGGTGATCCTCACCAGTGAGGCTGTACCGCCCCGATGCAGGTTGGAACGGAACTCGCCTTCCCCACCCTGGCGCTTCATCGCCGCAATCACCTTGTCACCAATCACGAAACAGCGGATATCGGCGCCACCAGCTTCCTTGATGAACTCCTGCACGAGGATGTCCGCTTTCAGGCCCATGAAAGCCTCAATGACGCTTTCCGCCGCTTTGCGGGTTTCGGCCAGCACCACACCAATGCCCTGGGTGCCCTGCAGCAATTTAATAACGACGGGAGCACCGCCCACCATCTGCAGCAGTTCCGGCACGTTGTCCGGCTTGTTGGCGAAGCCGGTCACCGGCATGCCAACGCCCTTACGGGCCAACAACTGCAATGAGCGCAGCTTGTCCCGTGAGCGGGTAATGGCTACGGACTCATTGACGGGGAAAACGCCCATCATCTCGAATTGCCGCAACACGGCCGTCCCGTAGAAGGTCACAGACGCGCCAATACGGGGGACCACCACATCGAAATCTTCCAGAACTTCCTCGTGGTAGTGAATGCGAGGGTCGGCGGACGTGATGTTCATGGAGCAGTGCAGGCAGTCGATCACCTTCACTTCATGGCCTCGGTTGATACCTTCCTCTATTAGCCGACGTGTTGAGTAGAGATGACGGTTACGCGACAGGATCGCAATCTTCATTATCTTGTCCTTAGGGCCGGCTCACCGGCAAGATAGGAACATTCAGGGAGAACAATGGCACGCCCGGCCATTGCGGTTCGACCAAGCAGCATACGGAAACGCATGGAGTCACGATTGGTCAATGTCATTTCGATGGGCCACTCGATGTTGCCAAGCACCAGCCGAGTCTCGATCACCAGGCGCAGTTCTTTATGGCCACCGGAGTCCGAGACATTGCGTTCATCCAACACCGCCGCGTCGCACTCGACCACATGATGCAAATCGTTCTGAACGGGGTGGACCCAGAAGCGGACCCGACGCTGGCCACTCTCTGTGTATGGTTCTGTTCGAAACGTGTGCAGGCATGAAGTGCGGGCACCAGTGTCCACTTTTGCCTTGATCCGGGAAATGTCGAACTCCGGCAACGCAATCCACTCGCGCCAGCCCAATGCCAGCTTTCCGTCTGTGTCCGGCACCGGGCCGGCTTTCGAGGCATCATCCATTCTGGTCGGCATCCGGGCCTCCCTTGTTGGTTGTGGTTTCCGGCCGAAGCAGCTCCACCCGGAAGGGCTCGGAATGGCTTCCGGCATAAATACTCGTATGGGGGAAAGGTATTTCAACGCCCTCCTCATCAAGCGTTTTCTTGATGGCCACCATCATCTGGCTACGCCCCTCCAACACTTTGTTACTGGGTACCCAGAAAGAGAATTGCAGGTCCACTGAGGATGGACCAAACCCAGTGACCAGTACAAACGCCTTCGGCTCTTCCAGACTCACACTGTTCTGTCTCGCCAGCGCAAGAAGCAGTTTTTCAACGCGCTCCACATCCTCCGCGTAGGCGATGCCCACCGTCAGGTCCATACGACGGATGGGAAAGCGTGAGCGATTGACCACGCGGGTCTTGATCAGGGTTTCATTGGGAATACGCACATACAGGTTGTCCGGCGTGCGCAACTTCACACTCAGCATATCAATGGAAACCACCTCGCCAATGGTGTTTTCCACTTCAATAAAATTACCAATCTCAAAAGGCTTCTCAACCAACAGGAACAGCCCGCTGATCATGTTGGAGGCGGACGTCTGGGAGGCGAAACCAATGGCAACCGTCAGTATACCGGCGGCACCCAGCACCACGTCGAGAGAGAAGCCGGCTTCACGCAAGGCGGCGACGAAAAATATGGCCAGCACGATGTAGAAAACCAGCCGCCTCAACATCACCGTGTGGTGCCGTGACGCACGGTCCTGCATGAAGCGGGTGACTCCACGGGCCGCAAATGAAGCCAGCACAATGCCGAGAATAAACAGGAACAAGGTGCTGATCCACTTGCCCCAGGCAATAGCACCAAAAAACTGCATCAGGCTGCTTTCAAACTGCTCAATCAAGGAGGTAACTCCGTTTACGGGTTCAATGTCGACAATTGGCCGATAACATCAGCCAAATATACGGTCGTAGGCTCGTACCAACCCACCACGGGCTGTTTGCTCCCGGGCCGGAGAAATAAGCTCGCACTGGCCGGCTGCAGCAATAAGCGACTGATCAATCTTCAGGCGTGCTGAATTCATATCGGTTTCGCAGGTCACGGTCACACGCGGTGTCCAGAGCTGCCCCTTGTCATTGCGATGCAGGGACAGCAACGGGGTTGGCAGATTGAACCGCTCCAGCAGCAGCGGCTCCTGTCGTTCGTTGACAATCCGCACCGGTGTAATCGCTCGCCAGGGACGTTTCGGTACAGCCTCGAGCACCAGGCGCGCAAACGTGGCGGCGGAGTAGCACAGCTCACCTTCCATCGTGGTTCTTCCCACCCAGGTCAACGACGGGTCTGCCAGCGGCAGTTCCATCAGGTACGTACCTTTGCTTCCAGCTTGGATTCGCATCCACAGGAGGGTGCCCACGTAAATGGTACATTCACTCTCGGCGGGGATGGTCAGCGGCTGATAGGGACGTATCACCGTGGCAAGGCTGGACATCGCCGGCAGGTAACAAACCTGACTGCCATCATCCGGCCGTA
Organism: uncultured Marinobacter sp.; assembly: GCA_913057975.1. GTDB lineage: Bacteria > Pseudomonadota > Gammaproteobacteria > Pseudomonadales > Oleiphilaceae > Marinobacter. The sequence continues at coordinate 1,853 of CAJXOQ010000149.1, read as the reverse complement.
CGAACCGCTGAACCTCCAGATCCGCATCGGGTAGTGTGTGGGTTACCTTTTGCTGCCAACGTTCCTGATTGTCGTCTTCGGGCATACGCTGGTAGCGAATCAGCCATTCCTGATCCAGCAAGGTTATCCAGATTCGGGTGTGGCTGAGCTCGTGGTATTGCGTCTGCCCGGGCTCCAATGTGTAGGGCGTTGCCCAGTGGCCATCCTGCATCGTTCGCTGTGTGTCCAGACTCGTCGTCATTCTGGCCCTTTGTCCATAAATTCTTCCATTAACTATAATCCAATCAGCACGTTCCAGCGAATATCCATCCGTGACTGTCGATCCGCCATCAATCTCAGGAAGCTCAATGACTCAGCTCGTATGGTTTCGAAACGACCTGCGTGTTGCCGACAACGCAGCCCTTACGGCAGCCTGCAAGCAACAACAGCCGGTGCAGGCCTGTTTTATCGTAACCCCGGCTCAGTGGCAGGAGCATGATTGGTCTCCGGCACGGGTTCAATTTGTGCTGGACCACGCCAATGCGCTGTCGGAAGAATTGGCGAAATTGGGCATATCCCTATCATTCATCACCGCAACCACCTTCGCCGACAGCATTGAAAAACTGGAAAAATTCTGCCGGCGCGAGAGTATCCGGCATGTGCATTTCAATGAGGAATACGGAGTTAACGAAAGGCGCCGTGACAAGACCGTAAAACACACCCTTGATGATATCGGCGTGGCGGTGAACAAATACCGGGACCAGACAGTAGCGCCTGTTGGCACCATCCTCACTCAACAGGGTGAACCCTATTCAGTGTTCACCCCGTTTTCCCGTCGGTGGCGAAGCAGGATTGATGAGGCGCAACCAACCCTCTTCCCCATTCCCAAGCCTGTCAGTGAAGCTGTTGAGCCTCCTCATTATGAGGGCCTGCCAAAATGCTTCGACAATCCGCCACGCCGGCTTGTCGAAACCGGCGAGGACGCCGCCCATCGGCAACTGGAACAGTTCCTCGACAACCACGGCGGCGACTATAAGGATCTGCGCGACCTGCCTTCCGTAGATGGCACCAGCCTGCTCTCCCCTTACCTGGCCAACGGGGTGCTTTCCGGCAAACAGTGCCTGATTGCTGCCCGCCAGCAGCAGGGTATGGGAGGCAATCAGGAAGGCCTAGCCACGTGGACCAATGAAATCGCCTGGCGGGATTTCTACATCAATATCCTTTACCACTACCCCAGGATTAGCATGCACCGGGCGTTTAAACCGGAGACCGAAGCCCTGCAATGGAATACACCCGGCGAGAACTTCGAAGCCTGGAAATCGGGCAACACCGGCATCCCCATTGTCGACGCCGCCATGCGCCAGCTGAACCAGACCGGCTGGATGCACAACCGGCTGCGCATGATCACGGCCATGTTCCTCACCAAGAATCTGTTTATCGACTGGCGACTGGGTGAGGCCTATTTCATGTCAAAACTGGTGGACGGCTTCCTGGCCTCCAATAACGGCGGCTGGCAATGGAGTGCGTCTACGGGCACTGATGCGGCGCCGTATTTCCGGGTGTTTAATCCGGCCACTCAGAGTGAGCGGTTTGATCCGGATGGCGAATTCATCCGCAAATACGTTCCGGAGATCGCGAAGCTGGACAACAAGCGTATTCACCAGCCTTGGGTTGGCGGTGTTATTCCCGGTGGATATCCGCAGCCTGTTGTTGACCTGAAAGAAAGCAGGAAAGAGGCGATTGCTAAGTTTCAGGCTCTGAAAAATTAAAGCGCCGGCTTCGGCGTCGGGAGGGAACGGCCGGCTGGGGGAAGGCTCTGCCAAAACACGCTGTGAATACGTCCGTGTACGCTCGGCTCCGCCATCCATGGCTCC